>CAADGM010000125.1 GCA_900696535.1 uncultured Planctomycetota bacterium | reverse complement strand
GCGACGATCGAGGTCGAGTCGAAGTAGAGGCACTCCCCCGTTCCCTTGGGTTCCGCCGCGCCCTCTTCCTCCCGCCCCTCCCTCTCAGGGAGGTCTTGGGGGCGGGTCGAATCCTCCGGCTGCGGCCCTGCGTCGGCTCGCCAGATGGCAGATTCGTGTCTCGGGATGGCTTCGAGCGCCCGCTTTCAGGGAGCGTGCGTCGAACGCAAGTGGAGCACCCGCTATCTGCGGGTGTCTTTCGACGTTGCGCCGCGCGTTGGCCCGAGCCTCGGCGCCAGTTGTGTACTCGACGTCGTCACGCCCGCGAGCGTGGGGGGCCAGTCCAATGTCCGCAGCCCCGTGGCGCCCCGGCTGCGGCGGACGCCATCGACCGCGTGGGGCCAGGACCTGCCAGAGGCGGATCCCCCGGGGAGTAGCGCTGTGCGCGAGCGAACGGTGTGCGCGCGCACAGAGGCGATCGCGCAAGCGATCGGGGGGGCGTCCGCATCCGAGCCGACCGCGCAAGCGGTCGGACGGCGCCCGCATCCGAGCCGATCGCGGAAGCGGTCGGACGGCGCCCGCATCCGAGCCGATCGCGCAAGCGATCGGACGACGCGTGGCGTGGCCGCATGCACGGTCGCATCCGATCGCAACCGACCGCTCGCGCGGTCGGCTCGGTTCATGACCGACCGCTTCCGCGGTCGGCTCAGTTTGTAACCGACCGCTTGCGCGGTCGGCTCAGTTTGTAACCGACCGCTCGCGCGGTCGGCTCAGTTTATGATCGACCGCTCGCGCGGTCGGCTCTGTTTGTGACCGACCGCTTGCGCGGTCGGCTCGGTTCATGACCGACCGCTCGCGCGGTCGGCTCGGATGGCGATCGTCCAGCGGACTCACCTCACACCCCGCGGCCACGATTCTCGGAACATTTTCCTTCACTGGCCACCAAAGCGCGGGCATAATAACCCACAACTGGGCGTTGAGGTCTTGATGCGGCCCGGGAAGCCGCACACCCGCACACCCGCACACCCGCACACCCGCACACCCGCACACCCGCGGGGCAGGCGGGCGAAGGGCATCGCGGGTGCGGCGGCCGCGAAAGTCGCGGTCAAACCGGCCTCGATGCCCGGTAGAATAGGGCAGTCGGCCCATGCGCGCGTCGCGCCCGGGCGGTCCGTCACTCCCGCGCAGGCGGGACCGCGGCCGCGCGTCGCGCCGTGACAGACTGGACCCCCGCGTGCGCGGGGGTGACGAAGCGGAAGCCGTCATTCTCGTGTGCGCGGGCGTGACGGCGTTGAGACCGCAATTCCCGTGTGCGCGGGGGCGCCCGTCATTCCCGCGAAGGCGGGAGTGTGACCGTCATTCCCGCGGAAGCGGGAATCCAGTGAAGTACTCAGAGAACAGCGCTGCCCAGCGGTCGGTAAAGGTGCCGACGGCGGCCGAGTCCGATCTGCCACACCGACCCGCGCGGGGGGCCGCGGTCCCCGCACTCACGGCTCGCGGTACGGCTGGCGTCGGGCGTAGAGCTCGCGGCGCTCGCCGTAAGCCCGGGCCGCCTCGAGTCGCTGGACGTCGCGGGCCAGCACGATCGCCGCCGTGGCGCGCGACACGGCCTCCTCGAAACGGCCGGCTTCAGCGTATGCGGCGGCCAGCGTATCGAGCAGCGCGTGGTTGCCGAACTCGGTCAGCCGATTCGCCATCTCGGCGATCGCGACCGCTTCCTGCCCGTTGCGCTGCTTTTCGTCGGGCGAGGTTGCCAGGATCCAGGCCAGCGTGTTGAGCATGTCGGGCGAGTAGGGCGCGCGGGCCAGCCCCTCCCGAAGCACGTCTTCCATGGCGCGCCGGTCGCGGCGCTGTTGAAGGATTTCGAGCAGACCCATCCGCGGCGGCAGGTACAGCGGCTCGATGCGCAGCGCCTCGCGCCACTCGCGTTCGGCCCCCTCCACGTCGCCCGCTCGCCGCAGGATCACGCCGAGCATGTAGCGTCCCTGCGGCAGTCGGGGGTCCAGCGCCATGGATTGCCGCACGTACTTCTCGCCCAGTTCGACGCGGTCGATCCGTACGGCGACCTCGCCGATCTGCGTAAGCGCGAGGGCGTTCTTGCTGGCGGCCGCGGCGGCGGCCTCGATCATCTGGACGGCCTCGTCGGCCTTCTTTTGCTCGACCAGGACTCGGCAGAGCTGCAAGAGCGCGACCGCGTTCGACGGATCGTCGCTGACAACGCTGCGGAGAATCTCCGCCGCCTCGCTCGACTTGCCCAGCGACGTCAGGCACCCGGCCAGCGAGATGCGCTGGTCAACGGCCCGGGGATTGACCCTCAGGACAGAGCGATACTCGCGGACCGCATCCTCATAGCGCTGCTGAAGCACCCGCAGGTCGCCGAGCGCCGTGCGCGCGACCACGCCGCCGGCATCCGCGTTGATTGCCGCTTGGAGGGCCTCCTCTGCGATCGTGTACTCGCGCCGTTCGACCGCCTGCGTGGCGTTCTCGATGAGCGTACCGACGTGCATGCCGCGGGCGAGCAGGGCCGACTCGACCGGGTCGCCGAGTGGGAAGTACGGCACTTCGCCGCCGGCCTGGTCGCGGTGGATACGGACGAGGTCGGCCTGCCCGCGCTCCTCGTAGATGCGGGCCAGCTCGGAGTGGGCGAAGACGTAACGCGGCGCTATCGTGATCGCGGCCTTCAGACGTTCGATGGCCTGGTCCACTCGGCCCGCGCGGGCTGCCGCCGCGCCGAGGCCACCCAGCACCTGCGGGTTGGTCCTGTCGACCTCGTGGGCCTGCTGAAGCAGCCGTTCGGCCCGCTCGGCGTCCTTGTCGAGCAGCAGGGCGGCGGCGCGGATGTACGCCGGCACGTACACTTCGCGCGGGCTGTTCGGGTCGGATTGCAAGCGGGCGAAGTCGACATCGACCGCCTTCAGGTACGCGGCCAGGGCCGGCTCGGGCTTGCCCGCGTGCTCGAGCACACGGCCGTAGAAGTACCACACGCCGTAGTCGTCCGGCTTGAGCCGCGTGGCCCGCTCGATGACTGGGACGGCTTCGGCGGCAAAGCCCTGTGCGAAATACAGGGCGCCCAGGTCGATGACTTTGTGCACGTCGTTCGGGTCACTGCGGGCAGCCTGGCGAGCCGCACCGATGCGCATCTGGAGCGGCATGAGCAGCTTCGTAATGTCGGGTTCCGGGAAGTCCGCCTGCGCGGAGCCGCTGCCGGGGGGCAACGTGGCGGGGGACGTAGCCGCGGTCGGCGCGGCAGGGGAGCCGGCCCCCGACTTCTCCGGTGCCTTCTGGTCACACGCCGAAATCAAGGCCAGGAACGCGACCAACGCAAGCGAATACGGGCCACGGATCACGCGGTGACTCCTTCGGAAAGCGAGCGGTTGGCGGCAAGAGCCGCGCCGCCGGACGCGGCAGGAGAGCATAGTCGGCGACGTGAGGTCGCACCAACGCCGGTCGCGGAGGAGAGTGGGTCTGCTCACAGAGCCGCGGACTCAGTCGTGAGGCTCGCACTGCTACGCCGGTCGGGGAACCGGGGCCACGGAGCAGCGTTCCTCCGAGGCGTGCCGGGGCTTCGTTATGGAAGCCCGGCGCGGCGGCGCAACACCCACTCGAGTGACAGCGCGGTGAGCAGCGCAAGCAGCAGCGTCCAAGGGTGGAGCTGAGAGAGAGGCTCGCGCACGACCTGCGCTTCACGTTGTCGCGGGTCCGACGAGAGCAGCTCGCGCAACACGTCGGCCAACGACTCGATCTCGGCGTAGCGGCCGCCGGCCGCTGCCGTCCGCGCGGCGGCCTCGCGCAGCAGGGGCAGGTTCGCGGTCGGGGGACGGGTCTCCGGGTCGAACGCGACGAGGGCGAAGCGCGTCGATGCTTCGAGCGTCGCGCCGGCCAGCCCGGGCAGTTCGGCCGGCATGACGAGCTTGAATCGCGCTTCGTACTCTCCGGCGCCGGCGGTGCCGGAGCGCCCGCCGGCTGGCCACTCCGCCTGCCACGTCTCCCCCACACGCCTCAGCGGAATCTCGATCGGCGCGCGGCCCTCAGGTTTGCCGGCGTCGTGGAGCGTCAGGCTCGCGCGCGCCGCGGCCAGTGCGGCGTCCGTGGCGCCGCCTGGCGGAAGGCCAGAGACGCCGGCCGTCAGTCGCGCGCGGCTGTCGCCACTTTGCACGGCGTGGAGCGCGTAGGCGTCGCGGTCAGTGGACACCCAGGCTCTCGGCCGCCGGTTACTGACCCACTGGACGAGTTGTCGCCAGAGTTGCCGGTGCACGTGCAGCCCGGCGTCGGAGGCCAGCGCCCAGGGCCACGTGGCCTCCCAGGCCGCCACCGCCACGCGGCCGCGGGCATAGTCCTGAACGACCAGGACGGGCGCGCCGTCCGAGTCGACAAGCACAGTCTGCGCGGCCGGCTTCACGCTCGCGATGACGGCGCTGACCTCCAGCGGCGGCAGTTCGGCCCAGGGGGCGCCCTCTCCGCCGGGACGCGGGGGCTCGTCCTGTAGGCCGTCAAGCACCGGGTGAAGCGCGGCAGTGTTGCCTGGCGTGACGGCGCGAGAGAAGACTGGCGCAGTCGCCGCACGGGTCGGTACCGCTGGGCACAGGTCCGTTAGCGCCGTTTCTTCCGCGATGAGCCCGGCGATCAGTTCGCGGCCACCCGCGAGCACAAGCCCGACGCCGCGTTCGCCCACGGCCGCGGCCAGCGTGGCGAGTTGCCGGGCCGAGAGGTGACCACCGACGCGGCCGAGGATGACGACGTCGAATCCGTCCCAGTCGTCGCCGGCGCGGGCGCCCTGGTCGGCTCCAGTCACTGCGAGGAGCCGCCGCGTGATCTCGAAGGTCTCATCGCCGCCGAGCGCGCGGACGAGAAAGGCGGACTCGGTCTGCGCCGCGCGATCGACGAGGAGCACACGGAGGCGATCGTCGCGGACCTCGACGAGCGCCGATTCGGACAGTGACGTTCCGCCGAGCGAGTCCGGAAGCGTGATGGTCGCCGTCAGGCGGTGGACACCCGCACCGGGCGGTACGAGGTCAAACGTCTCGCTGATGCGCTGCTCGCTCGACGCGACGTCGATGTCACGCCGGTGCGCCGCCTCGCCGTTCCACCCGACCTCGAGCGTCAGCGTCCGGTCAGTGCACCCGTGCGCGCGGCCGGTGACGGTCAACCTGAGTCGGTCCCGGGGCGCCAGCCGCGGCGGGACCGCCAGCGGGTCGAGCCCGACGAGCGGCGCGCGGCCGGCGGTCGGTCCGACCCCGAGCGCGATGAGCCGAACTCCGGCGGCGCCGAGTGCTGCCGCGGCCTGGCGGACGGCCCGGTCGTCGGCCACGGTCTCGGCACCATCAGTGATGAGCACGACGCAGCCGGGAGGCCCGGCGGTGCCAGCGGAGATCGAGGTAGCGGCCTCAAGGGCGGCGGCCAGGCCGGTGAGCGGTGCGGTCGCGGTGATCTGCCACGCCTCAGCGGCTTCAGGGCGCTGGCCGAAGTGAAGCAGGTGCACGTCGTAGAACTCGGCCAGCCTGCCGATCTCGGGGTGGGCCGCCGCGATGGCCGCGGCAATGCGCTCGGCGCGGGTGGGGGCGGAAGTCGGACGTGCATCGGGCGTGCCGTCGTCGCGGAGCCCCAGCGAGCGCGATTGGTCGAGCAGCACGACCGCGGGCGGGCGACGCCAGGCCACCGTCTTGCGGTCGCAGGCCGGCTGCCCGATGAGCAGCACGACGCCAGCGAGCGTCGCGAACCGCAGCGCTGTGAGGCGGGCGCGGGCCCCGCCAGTGGCTCCGACTCCGGCGTAGCCGGCACGCGCCAGCCGCAGCGCCGCGACCAGCGCGGCCACCAGCAGCACGGCGTCGCGTGCCGGCGCCGGCATGGCGAACGCAAGCACGCTCGCAAGAGCTGCCCCTGCCGCGACGAGCAGGGCTCGACCCGGCGCGAGCGCGCCGCCCTGGGGCGTCGAGTTGCGCGACCGTCGGTCGACCCATGCGGACACGCCCGCGATGGCCAGTACCGCCAGGAGCGTGCCGAGAGGGTGTGTGAGCACGAGCGAGCTCAGCAGCATGTTGCGGAGCTTACCGCGAGCAGCGGGGAACTGTGCCGCGGGCGGTGTGTGGAGCGCAGCCGCTGATCGAGTGTCCGGGGGGGCGTTCCCCCCGGGGAGTACGACCACGAAGGACACGAGGAGCACGAAGCGAGAGTGACCACGATGACTCCGTGGCAGCCCCGACGCGCGAGAACTGCCGGTTGACTTCCGGGGAGTGCCGGCTAGTCTTTCGGCATGTTCGGTCGCCTGCTCGCCTGCGCCCTGGTCGTTGCGTGCCCCATTGTATGCATCGAGGCGGCCTGCGCGCACGCGGTCGAGCACGCGCTCGCCGGCTGGAACCACCGTCACTGCGACGGCAGTACCCCGCATGAGCATCACCATCGCGACGGAAGTCCCCGCCCACACGATGAACCAGGTGGGAACAATAGTTCCGGGCCGCACCACGAGCACAGTTGCATCTGCTCGACCGGCGGCGTAGCGGTTCGGCCCGTTGCCGTGCCGACCCTGGCTTCCGCAGCGCTCGTCACGACGACGGACACGCTTAGCGCAGCATCCCCACGCATGGCCGGCAGCGCCCTGGTCGGCTTCTACCGCGCTGACATGGCTGTGCGCCCACCCCCCGTGCCACTCCTGATCTGATTCGCCCCGACTCGGTTTCGCCCGCAGCGGCCGCGCGCGGAAGGCGCAGCATGGCCTGCCTCAGCGTGAGGCTGGCTGCGGCCGCGAGAAGTGAATTCCGGGGCGACCCAAGCGCCTCTCCGGGGCCTGGCCTCTGGCCGGTCCTGTACCTGTCGGTGATCCCGGCGCTGGAGACGCGCGGGGCAATCCGGGTTGACGCACGTCACGAGGACTCGCGATGTCCAACCGCTACCTTGTCCGCCTTCTGTGCGCGGCGACCGCTCTCGCGACCGCCGGCTGCGCAGCCGTGGACCCGTCTGCCGACTATCGCCTCGTGGACGAACGCGTCCGTGCAGCGCTCGGCGCTGACGTTTCGCCGCGCTTCGCGGACGACGCACAAATCGCGGCGACTACCGATGCGCTCCTGGCCGACGGCCTCACTGCGGATGAGGCCCTGCAACTCAGCCTGTTGAACAACCCGGGGGTTCGGGCGGCCTACGCACGGGTCGGCATCGCGCGGGCGGACGTGGTCCAGGCCGGGCTCTTCAGCAATCCGACGCTATCGATCGCGCTGCGCTTCCCGGATGGTGGTGGGCTGAGCAACATCGAGCTGGCCGTCGCGCAGAGCATTGCCGAGCTCTGGCTCCTGCCGGTGCGCAAACGTGCGGCCGAGGGAGAGCTCCAGCGGGAGATCCTCGTCGTCGCACGCGAGATCAGCCGCGCCGCGCTCGACGCACGGGCCGCGTACTTCGAGGCGCTCGCCGCCGAGCGCGCCGAGACGCTCGCGCGGGAAAGCGGCCGCGTAGCACAGGAGCTGCTCGATGCCGCGGTCGCGCGGCAGGAGGCGGGTGTGGGTAGCGAGATCGACGTGAACCTCGCGCGCACCGAGCTGATGCAGACGGAGGTCGGCGCACGCCGCGCCGCGCAAGCGACCGCCGAGTCGCGCCTGCGCCTGGCCGCGGTGCTGCGGCTGCGGGACGCGCCGGATGCGCTTGAGCTGGCCGGCGAGCTGCCGGAGCCGCCACGTGGCGGCCTGGACGCAGAGCGGCTTGCGGCGCTGGCGGAGACGACTCGCCTCGACCTGGTCGCCGCCGGATACGTCGTGCGCGTGGCCGAAGCGCGCGTCGAGCAGGAGCAGCTCAGCGTCTTCGCCGACGTTGAAGTGGGTCTGAGCGTCGAGCGGGACGCCCGCAATTCCCGCGGGGACCGGCCGTGGCTGGCGGACACGGCCTGGGCGACCGCGGAGGCCGGGGAGCTCGCCGCCCCGTCGTTGCGACCGCGCGAGCGGGTGTCGACCGACGTCGTGCTCGGACCGACGCTGTCGCTGAAGCTGCCGATCTTCGATCAGAACCAGGCGCAGATTGCCAAGGCTCGGCACGCGCACGAAGCCGCCTGCGCCGGCCGCGATGCCCTGCTGGTGGAAGTCCTTCAGGAGACGCGTGCGGCCGCCGGGCGGGCACAGGCGTCGTGGGACGTGGCGCGCTACTACCGGGACCGGTTGCTCCCGCTCGCGGACGAGAGCCTGGGACTGGCGCGGGAAGCCTATCGCAGCGGGAAGCTCTCGCTGCTGGCCGTGCTGGAGGCGCAGAAGTCGCTCCTGGCGGCGCGGGAGCGATACCTCGAGGCGCTGCGCGAGGGCATCGTGGCGCTGATTCAACTGGAGAAGGCCGTGGGGCTCCCGGCCGAGTCACTGCTGACGTCGCCGGCACGAACCACCGCGACCGCGCCGCTCGAGGCCGTGGCGGGCGCGGATCAACCCTGACACGTGTGCGGAGTCATGGACATGGGACCGCGATCCATCATCCTGGTCGTCATGCCGTTCCTGCTCGCCGGGCTGCCCGGGTGCGAGCGGCACGGGCCGTCATCGGGGCACGCGCCGCACGAGGACGAGCCGCCGGCGCAAGGGAATCGCCTGGACGTTACGGAGGTTGTACGCCGCAATCTCGGCATCACGTTCGGGCGCGTCGAGTCGCGCGCCGTCACGCGCACGCTACGCGTGCCGGGACGGTTCGAGCTGCTGCCCAATGCGCGGCTGGAGTACCGCACCATGCTGGGCGGGCGGGTCGAGCTGCGCGTGGCCCAGTATCAGCGGGTCGTGCCCGGCGACGTGCTCTACGTCCTCGACTCGCCGGCCTGGCGCGAGCTTCAGGAGCGCCTCAACGAGACGGAGTCCGCGGTCGAGCGCGCCGCCGCGCGTGCCGCGGCCATCGAGCCGCTGATGGCCGCGCATCGCCGGCACGAGGAAAGCCTGCGCGCGAGCGTCACGATATGGGATGAGCGCGTCGCCCGGCTGGAACAGGCGGCCGCCAGTGGCGTCGTCACGGACGAGGAGTTTGCCCAGGCGCGCGCTTCGCTGGCCCGCAGCCGGGCGGAGCTGGCGGAGGTCCTGGAGAAGGAGGCCGAGCTCGAGGCACGCCGCATCGAGGTGCAGTCCGAGTTGGCCGCGGCGCAGGAGCGATTCGAGCTGCTCCTGATGAACGCCAGTTCCCTGCTGGGCCTGTCAAGGGCGGAACTCGTGGGCCGCGCGCCGCCCGAGATGGAACGCCACCTTCACGCGGGCGATGACGTTTCGTCGCACCGCCATCCACTCTGGCGGGAGCTGCGGCTCGTTGATGTGCGTGCGACCAGCGTTGGCATCGTCGAATCCCTCGCACTGACGAACGGCGCCTGGGCCGCCGAGACCAGCCTGGTCCTGACGACCGTGCAGCCCGAGCAGGTCCGCTTCCGCGCCCGCGGGCTGCAGAGCGACCTGGGCCGGCTGCGCGACGGGCTGGCAGCGACGATCACTCCCCCGAGGGGCGGTACGATCGCGGCGGGCGAAACCATGTCGGGCAGCATCACGCTGGGGATCGCGGCGGATGCCGACGAGCGCACGATCGAGATCCTGATGACCCCCGCCGAAGTCCGGCCCTGGGCGCGGCCCGGCGTGTCCGCGCACCTCGAGATCGTCACCGACGGAGCCGACCGCGAGGAGCTGGCCATTCCGCTTGCCGCGACCGTGCGCGACGGCCTGCACGTTGTCTTCTTCCGGCGCGACCCCGCGAATCCCGACCAGGTCATTCGTGTCGAGGGCGATCTCGGTCCGAGCGACGGCGCGTGGGTGGTCGTGTACAGCGGCGTCAAGGAAGGCGACGAGGTCGTGCTCGACGGCGTCTACCAGCTCATGCTGGCCACCTCCGGCTCGGCCCAGAAGGGCGGCCACTTCCACGCCGACGGCACGTATCACGAAGGAGGGCATTGACCCCATGCTCCGCAGGCTGATCGCCCTCGCACTGGAACACTCGGCACTGGTGGTGCTCTGCGCGGCGCTGCTGCTGGCCTGGGCGGCTTACCGAATCCCGCAGATGGCAGTGGACGTCTTCCCCGAGCTCAATGCGCCGACGGTCGTCGTCCTGACTGAGGCCGGGGGCCTGGCGGCCGACGAGGTCGAGCAGTACGTCACGTTTCCCATCGAGGCGTCGGTCAACGGCCTGCCCGCAGTCCGCCGCGTGCGCAGCGCCAGCGCCATCGGTCTGTCCCTCATCTGGGTCGAGTTCGAATGGAACATGGACATCTTCCGGGCGCGGCAGCTCGTCGCCGAGCGGCTGTCCGTCGTGCGGGGAATGCTGCCGGAGAACGCCCACGCCGAAATCACGCCCATCACGTCGATTACCGGCGAGGTCATGCTGCTCGCGCTGTCCTCGCCGGACGGCCGGGTCAGTGACCTGGAGCTGCGCGCCCTGGCGGAGTTCGACGTGCGAAACCGGCTGCTGGCGGTGCCCGGCATCGCGCAGGTCGTGGCGATCGGCGGCGAGCTGCCCGAGTACCAGGTGAACGTGCACCAGGATCGCCTCGCGCTGTTCGGGCTCACGATCCAGGACGTGGTCGACGCCGCCCGGGGGGCGCACAGCACGGCCGCCGCCGGGTATCTGCCGAACGTGGACCGCCAGGAGCTACCCATTCGCCAGGCGGCCCGGGTCCAGAGCGTCAGCGACATTGCCAACACGCTGATCGCCTATCACGGCGGCGCGCCGGTCCTGGTCGGGCAGGTCGCGGACGTGGTGCTCGGGCCGGCGCCACGGCGCGGGACGGCCGCCGACCGGGCGCGGCAGGCGGTTGTGCTCAGCGTCCAGAAGTCGCCCGGAACCAACACGCTGGCGCTGACTACGCTCATCGACGCGGCGCTCGATGACATCCAGAAGTCGCTGCCCGCCGGCGTGGTGCTCAATCGGGAGGTGTTTCGCCAGGCCGACTTCATCCAGCGCTCCGTCGACAACCTGACGCGCGTGCTGGGGGAGGCCGCCGTCATCGTCGCCGTGATTCTCGTCCTCTTCCTGATGAACGTCCGCACGACGCTCATTACGCTGGCGGCGTTGCCGCTCTCGCTCGGCGTCACGCTGCTGCTGATGGAGTGGCTGGGGCTCTCGATCAACGTGATGACGTTGGGCGGGCTGGCGGTCGCCGTCGGCGTCCTGGTGGATGACGCGATCATCGACGTGGAGAACGTCTTCCGGCGTCTGCGACAGAACAAGTCGCTTCCGCAGGAGCAGCGCCGGCCGCTCGTCGCCGTCATCTTCGATGCCAGCAACGAGATTCGGCCGGCGATGGTCTTCGCGACCCTGATCATCGTGATCGTCTTCGTCCCGCTGCTGTTCCTCCAGGGACTGGAAGGGCGCTTCTTCCGCCCGCTGGGCATCACGTACATCGTCTCGATTCTGGCGTCGCTGCTGGTGGCGCTCACCGTCACACCGGCGCTGTGCAAGTACCTCCTGCGGGGCCGGCTGGGCGGTGAGCGGCACGCCGACGGCTGGCTGGTCCGCTGGCTCAAGCGTCGCTACGAGCCGTCGCTGCGCTGGTCCATCCGCCACCGCGGGCTGGTGCTGGGCGCGGCCGCGGCCGCGACCGCGTGTGCCCTGTGGCTCGGCAGCACGTTCGGCACGAGCTTCCTGCCGACGTTCAACGAGGGCACGTTCACCGTGTTTCTGATGGCGCCGCCGGGCACGTCGCTGCTCGAGAGCGACCGGCTGGCGCGCGGGATCGAGCAGCGGCTGTCGGCCATCGACGGCGTGCGCAGCGTGACGCGCCGCACGGGCCGGGCCGAGCGCGATGAGCACGCCGAGCCGGTCAGCAGCTCGGAGATCGACGTGACGGTGCTCCCGGGCCGCGACGGACGCCGCGTGCGGCGCGCGATTGACGACATCCTGAGCAACGTCCCCGGGGTCACGACCACCGTTGGTCAGCCGATCGAGCACCGCCTATCGCACATTCTCTCCGGCACGCCGGCCGCGATCGCCATCAACGTGTTCGGTGACGATCTGGCCCGTCTGCGAGACCTGGCGCGGCGGATCGAGGCCGAGCTGCGGGAGATTCCGGGGGCGCGCGACATCGCCGCGAATCGCGAAGTGCTGGTGACGTCCCTGCCGGTGCGGTACCGCCCGCACGATCTGTCGGCCGCCGGGCTGACGCCCGCTGCCGCGGCCAGGCAGGTGCAGCAGGCGCTGTACGGCGAGACCGTGGCGGAAGTGAACCAGGGCACGCGGCGCTACCAGTTGGTCGTGCGCCTGGCGCCGGAGGAGCGCGAGCGGATCGAGCAGGTGCGAGACCTGCAACTGCGCGGGCTGGGCGGCGCGACGGTTCGGCTCGCGGACGTCGCTGACATCGGCCCCGAGCGCACCAGCAACCTGATCGCGCGCGAGAACGCCCAGCGCAAGGCGGTCGTCTCGTGCAACATCGCCGAGGGGCACAACCTGGGCCAGCTGGTGGATCAGGTGCGCGCCCGCGTCGATCCGCTCGTGCACCAGGCCGGGTACAGCGTTCACTACGGCGGCCAATTCGAGGCCCAGCAGTCCGCGGCCCGCACGATCTACGTGGCCGGCCTCGGCGTCGTCGTCGTCATGGTGATCCTGCTTCAGCTTTCGACGGGTTCGCTCCGCGCCGCCCTGCTCGTCATGGTGAACCTGCCGCTGGCGGTCATTGGCGGCATCGCCGCGGTCTACTGGTTCGAGTCGTCGCACCCGCTAACGAACACGCTGTCTCTGCTCGGCCTCAGCCGGCACGCCTACGAGGCCCCCGTCGTGTCGATCGCCAGCATGGTCGGTTTCATCACACTGTTCGGGATCGCGGTGCGCAACGGCATCCTGCTCGTCAACCACTACCAGCAAGTCCTGTCGGAGATGGCCGCGGCCGGCGCGCCGGAAGGCACGCGGCTCCACGAGGCCATCGTGCGCGGCTCGCTCGAGCGCCTGGTGCCGATCCTGATGACGGCCTTGTCCGCCGCGCTGGGGCTCCTGCCGCTCGCCCTGCACGCGGGGCAGCCGGGGAGCGAGCTGCTGGCGCCGCTCGCGGTGGTCGTGCTCGGGGGGCTGGTCACGTCCACCTTCCTGAACGTGATCGTCGTGCCCGCGGGTTACTCGCTGATATTCGGCGTGCGGCTGCGCGCCGACGCGCCGCTCGGCGTGCTAGGCAGGGTCGCAACTTCACTTCGCCGGCTCGGACGCGGGCCGGCATCAGACGGAGCGCGCTCATGAAACAGTTCGCAATCGCCGTGGCCCTGTTCCTGGTTCTGATACACGCCGGCTGTGAGCAGAAGCAGGACCCGGGCCGTTCGACCGACCGGGCGGAAGCCGGCCGAGCCGCCGGTCAGGTCCACGCGGCGGGCGACACTCACGACCCGAACTACGAGTCCGTTGCCGCCGGAACAGACCGCCAGCATGGCGGCGAGAGCATCGAGATCGGCACGGTCACGATCGATGGAATGAGCGTCCGCGCGGCCCGCGACGCCGGCGAGTTGCGGCCCGGCGGTGATGTCCCGATCGACGTGTGGATCGACGGCGGCCTGGGCAGCGCCGCGATCGTGCGCTTCTGGATCGGGACGGAAGATCCGCGCCGCTTCGTGCGGGCGAAGGCTGAAGTGGAGGATGGCAAGTGGCACACGCACGTCGAGATCGCTGACCCGCTCCCGGCGGGGAGCAAGCTCTGGGTCGAGATAGAGCTGCGGGATGGAAGGCGGCACGTGGTGTCGTTCGAGCTTCTGGAGTAGCAGGCGACCGCTGGCCGCCGCGTTGGCTGAGAAGCTCCGTTCCCGACCGCGCACTCTGCCTCGTGCTCTTCGTGTATTTCGTGGTTCTATTCGATGTCGGCGCGGTCAGCGCCGCCGGCGCTACTCGCGCAGGATCTCTTCCGCCTCGGCCGTGAGTTGACGCGACTGGGCATCGCTGGCCCACGGCTCGACCCGCATGAGCGAACGAAGCCAGTCCCGTGCCTGAAGCGCCGCCTCCCGCTGTCCGGACCGCCACAACGCCATCGCGGTAAACGCGGCATCGGCCGGATGGCCGTTGTTGAGCTCGTTGGATCGCCGCAGCACCGCGAGCGCCTCGCCGTACTCGCCTACCCGATGCAACGCGGCGCCGAGGGTGTTGAGGTACGCGCCGTTCGACGGCGCGAGTTCGGCGGCGCGCCGCGCGGCAGCCAGCGCCAGTGCCGCCAGCTCCTTGTTGGCACGCGGGCGTTTCACCACGTCCCATGCCGCATCCGCCAGCACGCGCGGACTCGTCGGGCTACCCAGCGCGCGGTTGAGCCGCTCGGCCATATGAGGCTCGAGCTTCGATTCCTGGTTGGTTGCCGCACAAACCCGCTCGAGCTGTCGAAACGTCTCGCGCGTCCGGGCGTGTTCGCTCCCCAGTTGCTCCGTCCAGATGCCCACGCTTTGCAGGAGCAGCGGGAGCGCTTCCTCCGGCCGCCCCGCGGCTTCGAGGAGGTCGGCCAGCGCGACCATCTCGGCCGCAACGAGCGGGTGATGCGCGCCGTGCGCTGTTTGCAGCTCGCGAATCCGCTCGTAGAGCGCGTCGATTTGCTCGCCGTCCGAACCGGTCGCCGGCGCGGATGCGGCCGTAGCTTTTCCGGACGGGTCGAACTGGCGCGCGAGCAACGCCGCCCGTTGCAGGTCGCCCTGCCGACGGACGAACGCGACCAGCTCGCTCACGCTTTGCCGCGTGGCAGGATCGTTCTCACCGAGCCGTCGCGTGCGCAGCTCAAGCGCTTGCCGCAGGTAGTCCTCCGCCGCGGAGGCGCGTCCGAGTCGCTCGAGGATGTGCGCAGCGCTGGTCAGCACGTCGGCGACGGCCGGGTCCCGGTCGCCGCGCGCCGCTTTTCGCAGCCGCAGGGCCTGCTCCAGGTGGGCCAGCGCCTTCTCGTCTTCTCCCAGGCTGGCGTACAGATTCCCCAGTGTGTGCTGGATGGTCGCCTCGGCCAGCGGCATGCGCTCGAAGCGGCGACCGATGCGCGGCGATGCGCTGTCCAGGAGGGCGGCCAGGTCCACCTCGCGTCCCGCGCGCTCCGGGTCGAGCGGCTGGAAGATGTCCTCGTTGATGAAGCTGACCACGGCCTCGGCGGCGTTACGCTGCATGACCGCCTGCCGCCAGAAATACACCGAGACCATCAGGCCCGGGCCGAGTATTGCGCAGAGCAGCACCAGGGCGGCGATCGGCGTCTGCCGCAGGTACCGCCACGAGTGCTTCCACAGGACGTACGCGATCGAGTCCGCCCGGGCGGCGATCGGCTCGCCGGCGAGGTAGCGGCGGATCTCGCTCGCGAGCTCCCCCGCGCTCTGGTAGCGTCGCTCCCGCTCCTTGGCCAGCGCCTTGAGGACGATCGTCTCGAGTTCCCGATCGATCGGGCAGGCGGCGGCCCGCACTTGCCGCGAGAGGCCGCGCTGCACGCCGGCGTCGCGCCGCCAACTGCGGGTCGGGGGCGTCGGCGCCGTCTCGCTGATGTGGCGAAGCACGTCTGGGATTCGCCCGTCGACCGGATAGGGCAGCGCGCCGGTCAGCAGTTGATAGAGCACGACGCCCAGCGAGTAGACGTCGCTGCGCGTGTCGTTCTCGTCCGCCAGGCCCCCGGCCTGCTCCGGCGACATGAACGGCAGCGTCCCCACGATCTCCCGGCTGATCGACACGCGCGTCTCGGCCGACGCGCTGAGCGGCTTGGCCAGCCCGAAGTCGAGGACTCGCGGCGTCCCGTTGGCGTCGACGACGATGTTGGTCGGCTTCAGATCGCGGTGGATGATGCCGCGCTGGTGGGCGTATTGAACGGCGTCACAGACTGCGGCGAAGAGGCCGAGTGTCTCCTCGAGGCCGAGCTTGCGCTCCCGGACGTACTGATCCAGCGGCACGCCCTCGACGTAATCCATGACGTAGTAGCGCGTGCCGTCCGCCAGCGAGCCGGAGTCGAAGATCGAGATGATGTTCGGGTGCCGCAGCCGCGCGACCAGCTCGATCTCGCGCTCGAACCGCCGGCGAGCGGACCGCGGCGCGTCGAGGCTGTGGCGCAGCAGCTTGATCGCGACCTGGCGCTTCGTGGACACCTGGATCGCCCGGTAGACGATACCCTGCCCCCCGCGGCTGAGTTCGCCCAGGACCTCGTAGCCTGCGATCTCGATCTGTCCGGGCTCGGTGTGTCCGACCACGCCGGCGTCGAGCCGCTGCGTCTCGTCGCCGGGCGCCTCGGGCAAGGCGATGCGACGGATGGTCATGAACTCGTCAGCCGCGTCGCTGTCATGCCGCAGCAGTGACGCGACTTCCTCGCGCAGGCGGCTGTCGCTCCCGCACGCTGCCTCGACGAACGCCTCTCGCTCGGCCTCTGGTCGGCGCAGCGCCTCGTGAAACAGCTCATAGGCCCGTTCGATCAGATCCGACGTCACGGTTGTCGTCCCTCGACACGTCGGCGGACTCTCCGCGGCTCAGCTCGCGGTGCAGCCAGGCCTTGGCGAATCGCCACTCCTCGTCGACGCTCCGCGGCGCCACGCCGAGCACCTGCGCAGTCTCGTCGATGCTCAGGCCGGCGAAGTAGCGAAGCATGACGACTTCGGCGCGCCGCGGCGACACGGCTTCCAGCTTCCGCAGCGCTTCGTCGACCGCCATGACCTCCGTGGGGTCATCGTCGAAGACTGGCTCGTGGCCGTCGAGCGCCGCCGGCGCCCGATCGCCGCCGCGCCGCGCCGCGGCCCGCCGCCGCGCCGCGTCCACCCGGATGTTACGCATGGCCCTGGCGGCCGCCCCGAAGAAGTGCCGCCGGTTGTCCCACTCGATCGGCTCCGGCCCGACCAGGCGCAGGTACGCTTCGTGGACCAGCGTGGTCGAGTCCATCCACCGCCGACCGCCGCTCTGCGCGAGTTGGCCGCGCGCCAGCCGCCGCAATTCCTCGTAAACGGCGGACCAGAGGCGATCGACGGCTCCCGGCGTGCCGCCGGCCGCGGCCTTCAGGAGCAGCGTCAGATTGGTCGAGTCGCCTTCAGCCACACCAAGCACTCGCGGAAGTGCAAAGTCCCCGCTGACCGAGTGTTATCGTACCGCTCCGCGGCCGGGGGACCAAAGGCCCCCAGGCGAGCGCGGCGACGGTGAGTACCTGACCCGCAGACGAAGCGGCATCGATTGGCGGTGTCGGCGGACTCCAGCCTGAGAGGCTGGACGATGGTGGTCGTGGGTTTCGGCCCGTTCTTGCGAGCCGATCCCCAAGGTAACGACGTCGCGATACCAGCCCGACCTTGAAGGGGTCGGCCGAGCGGCTGCCATCGTCGACCCCTTCAGGGTCGAGCTCGGCGGAGGTCGCCTACCGGGGGTGCTCGCGGCTGCGCCGCGGCGCACCCCCGGCTACTGTCGAGCAGCCCTTCGGGCTGCCCTCGGAGAGCCTCTCCCAACGCCTCGTACGCACGCCCACGCCCCCACGCCGACGCACGCGCATCCCTACACCGATGCACACGCGCCCCTAGACCGATGCAGGCGCACGTCTCCACGCCGACGCACGCGCATCCCTACACCGATGCACGCGCGCCCCTAGACCGATGCAGGCGCACGTCTCCACGCCGATGCACGCGCATCCCTACACCGATGTACGCGTGCCCCTATACCGATGCAGGCGCACCCCTACACCGACGTGGACGCACGCCCCCACGCCGACGCACGCGCGCACCTCCACACCGACACACTCACACGCCCACACACCTACAGCATCAAACAGAGACACGCGCACGCGCCCCCACGTCTCCACACTCCACACCGACACACCGTCACACGCGCGAACGCCCCCCTCACCTCTGCACCTCCCCACCTCCCCATCCCCTCATTCCTCCACCTCCCTACCTCCGCGTTTCCGCAAATCCCTGCGCTCCACCCGGCTATCATGCGGATGGACGCATGGCGAGCCAGTGCAGCGTCGTCGCCGGCGGCGGTCCCCATATCTCCGCGGCCGGGCGACGGCTTCACGTGCCGCCAGGAGGCGGACCATGAAATCCGGCCGGCTACTCACACTGGCGGCTGCGTGCGCGGCCAGCGCCCTGTGCGCCGCACAGATCGATGTGCCGGACGGTCCGGCCGACATCTACCAGGACATCCAGCTCGCAGACGATCCGGCCACCGCGGCGTACGCGTACGAGCGCGGTGCGAGCGGCGGGGCCGACCGCTTGGCGCTGAACCGCGTCTACATGTACCGCATGATCGAGCTCGGGCTCCCCGGGCAGGCCGAGCAGGCCGCGGAGGAACTGCTCGAAGACGATCCTTTCGACGGAGTCGCGTGGGCGGTCCTGGCGTACTGCGACGCCGCCCGCAACGACACCATCGCCGGCCTGGCCCAGGTCGTGATGGCCGTCGAGCGGGCCCCGAACGATCCGTTCGTGCTCGGCGTGGCCGGTAAGCTCATGGCCTGGTACCGCTACCCCGGCCTGGGCGACCAGGTGACGCTCCCGCCGGAGCTGGCCCGCAGGCTCGACGAGATCCACGCCCAGCTTGGCGGCGACCAGCATTACATGGCGGCGTTCGCGGCGGCGTTCGAGTACTACGCCTCACAGGCCGCGGCACCGATCCCCGAGCAGCCGGAGCCGGTCTACGCGGGGGGCTATGTGCAGGCGGCGTACGACCCGGCGGTCTGCACGACCTACAACGACTACGTGTACGCGGGCTTCACGGTCCCGTGCTACTCGGTCGCGTACGTCGTGCCGCGCGTGCGGGCATGCGTGCTCGTCGAGCGACGGTCGTATCGGCATGTGCGGTTCCACATTCGCGATCGGCACCGATGCTACGCACGCCCGGTCGTGCTGCACCGGCCGTTCTACGAGCGGACCACGTGCCGGGCCGTGTATCACCCACGCTCTCGCGCGCGCGTCGCACCTCCGCGGGGCGTTACGCTGGCGGCGCCGAAGCCGCGCTACGTGCGGGTCGCCGCAGCGCCGCGACCGCTCCCAACGCGGCTCGCGCCCACGCGGCCGCCGACGCTTGCGCGAGTTCCGCTGGATCGCCGACTGCGCGCGGACGGCGACACGGGGCGATTCTCCGATCCGCGCGGCGGACTGGCTCCGACGTCGCGCGGGCGGTCAGCGCCGCGCGACATCGGCCGCGTGCCCGGGGACTGGGATGGCCGTCGCAGGGTGGAGCGCGACGGTCGACGTGCTGGGGACTGGGACGCGCCGCGCGGGGCGACTCGGGATGCTCGGCGGGATCGGGGGCGGGATGCGTGGCGAGAGCCAATGTTGGACGGCCGCGCGCGCGAGCGGCGCGAGGCGCTCATGCCGACTCCCGATGGTCGCCCGCGGTCGCTGGGGCAGCGGCCGGGCGGATCGGAGCCCTTGGCGGCGCCCTCGTCGCGCGCTGCGCGGCCGTTCAACGTGCCACCAACGCAACGGGGCGAGCCGCCTTTCGGCGGGCCATCGACGCGGCGAAGCGAGCGACCGTTCGCTGCACCATCGTCGCCGCGAGTCGAGCGGCCGGGCGCAACGGCACCCTCGCCACGTCTTGATCGGCCGCCGGAGTCCTCGCGCCGCGCTCAGCCGGTTCCGCGACCGTTGCAGCGCGACGACTTCGCGCCGCGGCCGGCGCCGCGCGCCGAGCCGATGCCGGGGCCCTCGCCGCGCGCCGAGCCGGTCCCACGTCAAGGGCCTCGCTCGGAGTCGATTCCTGTCCCTCGCACCCAGCCCGTGCCGCGGCCGATGCAACGGCAGGACTTCGCACCCCGTCCGGCGCCGCGCGCCGAGCCGGTGCCGAGGCGGATCCCGCGCAGCGAGGCGGCGCGGCCGCCGGCGCAGCAGGCTCGTCCGATGCCGTCGGCGCCCCCGCGCGCTCAACCGACCTCGCCCGCCGCGCCACGGCCGCAGCCAGCACCACCGGCGACGCGCCGGGCCCAGCCGGCGCCGTCATCCGTCCCGCGCGCCCAGCCCATGCCGCGCGGCGCGCCGGAGTTTCGCGGCCCGCCCCGGTCCGCCGCCCGGCCGCAGGGACCGCCCGCGCAGATGCCTGATCGCTCGCGCATTCAGCCCGGTCGCGGCGGGCGCGCTCGCTGAGCAGCCAAGCAGCATTGGTGCGGGCGAACCGGTCCGGGCGAACTCATTCGCGTGATTCGGTCCAGGGGATGCGATCGGGCGGATGACATCCGCGCGATGCACTGGGGAGCATTCGATCCGAGCCGACCGCGCGAGCGATCGGTTGGCCCGATGGCTGACGTGATCGGCTCGCCAGCTCAGACGAGCACGACGTGGCGCACTCGCTGATAGCGGGTGTGCCGCAAGTCTTGGCACAAGTTCTAGAACCTGCTGCGCGACCGGCGCTTCATCGCGCGGGCCGTGTCGGCCTTGACGTTCAGCCAGCGTGACCACTGCCGCAGTTCGGGGGCGTGGGCGGCGTCGCTGCTGGCCAGCGCATCGAGGTCGGACGCGAGCTGCTTGAGCCGCGTCGCGAAGTCCGAAGCCTTCTCCTTCGGGCCGCGAATGAGGCCGTTGAGAAGCTCCGCGGAGGGCTCGGGCATCGACTTGATCCGCGCCAGCGTCGCATCCACTCCACTGCCGGCACGCGCGGCCTGGGCCGCGCTGGCGGAGGCGGGCGTCGCTTCCGGTGCCGCGTCGGCATGCTGGCACGCTTCGACACCCCTGAAAAACGCGCGAAGGTCCTCGCTGGACCTGCGGCGCTCGCGCGCCTCGGCCTCGTCTTGGCGGGCGAGGACCTCCATTCGCCGGCGGACGGCGTGCTGGCGCTCCGCCTCGACGCCGACCGACGGGAGCAGGAACCCCGCCGCGATGACGCCGAACGGACCGAAGAACAAACCCAGCCACAACCCGGTGAACCAGCGGCCGCGTTCGTAGCCGAGGAAGGTGGCCACGAGCAGGCAGATGATCCAGGTACACAGCGCCACGAACTGCAAGGATTCGGACATGGCTGGCGCGCTCCCTGCTGAACGTTCGGCCGAAGATGCGATTAGAGGTCCGAACTGATACCCAGGACCCTAATAAAAATGTAGGCACAACGGAGGCCGGGAGTCAACGCGAAGCGCGTAACGCCGGCCATGTCATGACGCTTGCGCGCGTCTCGGTCGCCTGGGCGGCCCGGCCCGGAGCAGGGAAGTCGGGTACCGCCGACGATCCGCCGCCAGCGGATCGACCGGCCAGCCGGCTGGCCCGGCGCGGCGATCGCTCAGAGCAGGCCGTGCTTCTGCAAGCGGTACCGGAGCCGGTCGCGCGAGAGGTTCAGAAGCCGGGCGGCCTGTGTCTGGTTGTGGTGGGTGCGTTCGAGGGCCTGCCGAAGCAAACGCTCCTCGAGCACCGCGAGCTTTGAGAGGTCGAACCCGCCCGGCGGCAGGTTGATCCGCTCGAAATCGCATGCCCAGGGCTGCTCCTCCGAGCGGCCGAGCACGATGTCCTCGGCGTCGATCGTGTCGCCGTGGCACAGCAGCGCCGCCCGCTCGAGCACGTTGCGCAGCTCGCGGACGTTCCCGGGCCAGTGATAGGCGCGGAGGCGGGCGCGGGCCGCGTCCGTGATGCGCGCCAGCGGCTTGCGGAACTCGGCCGCGAAACGCTCGATGAAGTGGTCTGTCAGCAGGTCGATGTCGTCGCCGCGGGCCCGCAGCGGCGGCAGGTGGATCGTCACGACGTTGAGCCGGAACATCAGGTCTCGGCGGAACTGCCCCTGCTCGATGGCCCGCTCGAGGTCGCGATTGGTCGCGGCCATGATGCGCACGTCGACGCGGATTTCGTCGGTGCCTCCGACGCGGCGGAAGCGCCGCTCCTCGAGGAAGCGCAGGAGCTTGGCCTGGAGCGCGGGCGGCATGTCGCCGACCTCATCGAGGAAGGCGGTGCCGCCGTCGGCCAGCTCGAAGAGGCCCTTCTTCTGGAGCTTCGCGTCGGTGAAGGCGCCGCGCTCGTGCCCGAAGAGCTCGCTCTCGAGCAGCGACTCGGACAGGGCCGTGCAGGTGATGTTGATGAACGGGTGCTCGGCCCGCTCGGAGTTGTGGTGGATGACGCGCGCCACCAGGTCCTTGCCCGTTCCGGTCTCGCCGCGCAGGAACACGGTCGACAGCCCGGCCCGCGAGACCTGCTTGATCACCTCGAAGAGCTGCTGCATGGACGCGTCGCGGCCGATGATTGCGTCCATGCCGAATTCCTGCCGCATCTGGCGCCGCAGCTCGCGCACCTCGCGCCGGAGCTGGGTGGTCTCCAGGGCCTTGTCGACCATGTGCAGGATCTGGCCGGTCTGGAACGGCTTGGTGACGTAGTTGAAGGCCCCCAGCTTGATCGCGTCGACCGCGGTCTCGATGCTGCTGTAACCGGTCATGACGATCACGATCGTGTCCTGGTCCATCTGGCGGATGGCGCGCAGGACCTCGAGGCCGGTCATGTCGGGAAGGCGATAGTCCAGCAGGATCAGATCGAATACGCCCCCGTCGAAGGCGTCGAGCCCGCTGCGGCCCGAGTCGGCCTCGATCACCTCGTAGTCGCGCTCCGAGAGGGTCTGGGCCAGAGACCGCCGGATCGGCAACTCGTCCTCGATGATGAGAATTCGGACCTTCATGGGCGCCGGCGGCCGGCAGCGGGGCCGCCGGAAGACATCCTATCCGACGGTCGGCCCGACGGGAAAAGCCGGCGATGCCGCGGGCGAGGGCGACCGTCGGGCGCAGAGGCCCGGCACTGCGGGGCATGAGCACCGCCGCTGCGGCGGGCGAGCGCTACGGCGTGATCCGCTCGCGGCCGCGCAGGTAAGGTCGCAGCGCCGCCGGGACCACCACGCTCCCGTCCGCCTGCTGGTTGAACTCCAGGAGCGGAATCAGGATGCGCGGGC
>CAADGM010000124.1 GCA_900696535.1 uncultured Planctomycetota bacterium | reverse complement strand
CGGCCCCGCTCACGCCCTCCCGCCACGTACGGGGCGAAATGCATCCGATTCTCTTGGATCAGGGGGTCGCACCCTGTATAGTCGGGCTGGTTGAGCGCATCGAGCCCGTCCAGTCGACGCTGCGCCGCCACCCGTGCGGAGTTGGAATCCCATCTGCGTCATCGGCGCCTCGGAGCTCGGGCTGCTCTGGTCGGCACCACAGGAGGAGAAGTGCAATGCGTCGCGCTCTGAGTCTCGCCGTGGTTCTGGCGATCGCAGCGTCCGCGTTCGCCGGGACGGTCAATGCCGTCATTCCACCCGCGTACAAGGACGTCCCCGGCACCGGCACCTTCATCGGTCCGCACGCCGTGGGGCCCCGGACCTACCAGCTTCTCATCCACGAGTCGCTGCTGACCGACCTGGTCGGCCTGTCGCTGAACGGGCTTACGTGGAGGCTGCCGACGTCGGCCACGGCCGACTGGCCGACTCAGGACGTGACATACGCCTCGTACGACATCTACCTGAGCCAGAGCGTGGCGCCCGAGTTTCGCAGCCTGACGTTCGCCAACAACGTCGTCGGCCCGCAGACGCTGGTCCGGTCCGGCCCGCTGACCGTGAACACAGGCGCGTACACGTTCGGCAACAGCCCGAACGAATTCGGCCCCACCATCCCCTTCAGCGAGTGGCTCTACAGCGGCGGCCACCTGCTGATCGAAATCCGGCACGTCGGCAACTCATTCGGGTCGCGTAACGTCGACGCCCTGACAACCTCGACCGCGGGCTACGGCACGCTGTTCAGCGGCGCCTGGGCGAGTTCCGCGACGGCGACGACCGGCTCGCAGGGCAATTTCAGCATCACACGGCTCTCCGCCGTGCCCGAGCCGGCGACTGCGATACTGGCAGGCGCCCTCGCGCTGCTGGCCCTCCGCCGCCGCGCTTGACTCGAGAACATCCGCGCGCGCCCCGCGGCGCGCGCAGTCCCGGTTCGTCGGGCGTGGATAGCGCGTCAGGCAGCGCCCAGAGCCGCGTGGTCGCGACTTCGCGCCGCAGCGAATCGACACCGCAACAGCGGCGCCGCGCAGCCTGAAGGGCTGTACGACCGTAGCCGGGGGCCAATCCGCCGCCGGCGGACGCCGCCCCCGGTTACGGCATCGGACGCGCACGCGACCCTGTCAGGGTCGTCGAAGGCACGGCGCCCGGCGAGGTCACGGGGTGCGACGGCATCACGCCCGGGGCTCAACGACCGCTTCAGGATCGCGCTGCGGCGCGATCGCCATTCGGGGGGTGGCGGCTCGGCTGTGCCCCGCCTCGCCTTGCCCCCCCTCAGCCCCTCGGGCCAAATCGGCCCGCACTTGAACCTGTCCTAGAACTCCGGGGAGCACGACTTGGAAAGCCCGCCTTGAGTGGGTGTTGCACAGGTCGGACGACACAGCCGCCTGCGCCTCGTCGCGAAGCGACAAGCACCCGCTGGTAGCGGGCGCTCCACGGGAGCTGGGACCGACTCTAAACACGCCGGACCACGCTCGCTCAGCCCTGCTCGCCACGTCGGACTAGTCGCGCTCGCCGGGGGCTCGTGCACCCTTCGCGGCATCCCGCCGACGGCGCGGGGCCGCCTTGCCGCTTCATGCACCGCTGGCTAGACTCCCGCCTCACCCACGCCCCCCGGCCATCCGGCATCCGGGCTCTCGCGGTAGCGGCGAATCGCGTGTGGTGTCCAGCCGATCGTGGAGGCCATGCATGGCGTTTGCGTCAGCGGCCGCGGTTCACCGCAAAGTCGGCCAGCTCGGGGAGCACGTGCTGCGAATGACAACGCGCGCGGGCGCTGGGCACCCGTCGAGCGCGATGGGAATTGCCCACCTCGCGGTCCGGCTCATGTACGAGCAGATGCGGTACGACCCCGCCTCGCCCTGGCACCCATCGGCCGACCGGCTGGTGCTGTCCGAAGGGCATGCCGTCCCAATCATCTACGCGGCATACGCTGATCTTGGCGGTACGGTCGGCAAGAGCGCTTCCGACGCGCGCCCGCTCACGGTCTCCGACCTCGACAGCCTCCGGGCCCGCAGCAGCCCACTCGACGGGCACCCGAACCCGGCCGAAGGATTCCCCTTCTTCGACGCCGCGACCGGCAGCCTGGGCCAGGGGCTTAGCGTCGCGGCCGGGCTGGCGCTCGGTGCCCGGCTCGATGGCTCCCCGCGTCGGGTGTACTGCCTCGTCGGCGACGGCGAGTCGCGCGAGGGGCAGATCTGGGAGGCGGCGGACTTCATCGCCGAGCAGCGGCTGACCGGCGTGATCGCGCTGATCAGTGCCAACGGCCAGGGGCAGGCCGGTCCAGTTTCCGTGCAGCAATCCGCCGAGCGGCTCGCGGCAAAGCTGGCCGCGTTCGGCTGGAACGTCGTGACCATCGACGGGCACGACCCGGACGCGATCGCGTCGGCCCTCGAGTTTGTCGGCCAGCATAAGCAGCCACTCGCGATCGTCGCACGTACCGTAAAGGGCTGGGGCGTCGAGACGTTCCAAGGCGCTAACTGGCACGGCAAGCCGCTCAGCGAGGCCGAGCTGCCCGCCGCCCTGGCCTCCCTCCGCAAGCAGACGCACGATGCGCACCCCGGCACGGAGCAGGTCGGGCGACCGCCGGCGCCGATCGCGGGAGGCAACTCGCGGCGCGGCGACCCGCGCGAGGTGAGCTGGCCCAGCTTCCGCGACGCGCTCGAGTCGGCCGGCATGGGCGGGCTGCTCAAGAAGGGCCTGATCGGCACACGGCGCGGCTATGGTGCGGCACTGAAGGTCGCCGGAGACCTGCTGCCTCAAGTCGTCGTGCTCGACGGCGACGTGAGCAACTCGACCATCTCCGAGGTCTTCGCGCGGGCACATCCGGAGCGCTTCTTCGAGTGCAAGATCGCCGAGCAGAACATGGTCTCGGTCGGTGTGGGGCTGAGCGCGGCCGGGTTCGTCCCCTTCGTCAACAGCTTCGCCAAGTTCATTGCGCGGGCGTACGACCAGGTCGAGATGGCGGCCATCTCCCGTGCCAACCTCAAGCTCGTCGGGTCGCACTCAGGCGTGACCCCCTGCTCTGACGGCCCCAGTCAGATGGGCCTGCTCGACGTGGCCTACTTCCGCTCGCTGACGACCGTCCGCGGTGATGACCGCGTCAGCCCGATCGGCTGGCTCTTCCACCCGGCGGACGCCCTGGCGGCCTACAAGCTCACGCAACTGATGCTTTCGACGCACGGCCTGTGCTACATGCGCACGCACCGGCCCGAGGTCCCCCTGCTCTACAAGGATGACGCAACCTTCGAGCTCGGCGGCTTCACCGTCCTCTCCCCCGGCGACGACCTCGCCATCGTCACGGCCGGCTACATGGTCCACGCTTGCCGACAGGCTATTGAGCTCCTGGCGAGGCAGAACGTCCGCGCCGCGCTGATCGATGCCTATTGCCTCCCCATCGACGGTGAGCGCCTGGCCGATGCCCTGGCGCGGTCCGGCGGCCGAGCGCTGGTCGTCGAGGACAACTTCGGCGGCGGGCTCGGGGCTGCTGTGGCCGAGGTCGCCGCCCGCCGCGGCACGGGGCAGGTGCACGCGCTACACTGTCAGCGAATGCCGAAGTCGACGCTGACGCCCGAGGACGAATTGGATTACGTCGGGCTGTCGCCCGGCCACGTCGCGGACCACGCGATGAGCATGCTGCGCGCCGCACGGTAGCGTGGCGCGGCTTGTGGCCCGCCACTCGCGCTTCCCCTGCTAGAGGACTCGTGCATGAACCTGGTGACCGGTGCCACCGGCCTTCTGGGCAGTCACATTGTCGAGCAGCTCCGCAAACGCGGCCTGCCCGTGCGGGCGCTCGTGCGGCGCGGCAGCGATACGAGTTGGTTGCGCACGCAGGGCGTCGAGTTCGCCGAGGGCGACGTGACCGACAAGCCTTCGCTCCTGGCGGCCTGCCGCGGGTGCGACGCCGTCTATCACTCGGCGGCGAAGGTCGGCGACTGGGGACCGTGGGAGGACTTCCAGCGCATCACGATCGACGGCACGGCCAACGCGATCGACGCCGCCATCGAGGCTCGCGTCCGCCGCTTCGTGCACATCAGCTCGATCAGCACGTATGGGTACCACACCAACCCCATCGAGGTGAACGAGACGTTCCCGCTGGGCTACCGGCTATACAAGTGGGCCTACTACAGTAAGAGCAAGGTCGCCGCCGAGGAGATCGTCTGGGATCGCCACCGCCGCGGCCTCATCGAGCTCACCGTGATCCGCCCGGCGTGGATCTACGGCGAGCGTGACCGAACGACGATCGCTCGCCTGTACCGCATGATCAAGACCGGGCGCGCCAAGATCCTGGGGCGCGGCGACAACCGCCTGAACGTCATCTACGCCGGCAATATCGCCGAGGCCGCGATCGCGGCAGCCGCCCGCGCCGACTGCAACGGCGAGGCGTTCAACTGCTCGAACGACGGCGCGATTACGCAGCAGGAGTATTTCAACCTGCTCGCGCGGACGATCGGCGCGCCGCCGGTGACGCGGCACGCCCCGTACAAGGCGGCGTACTTCGCGGGCTTCGTGCTCGAGTGCATCGGGCACCTGACGCGCTCGCCCAAGCCCCCGTTCATCACACGCTACGCCGTGTGGCTGATGGGGCGGCGCTCGTACTTCTCGTGCGAGAAGGCGCGGCAGAAGCTCGGCTGGCAGCCGACGGTCACATACGAAGTGGGTATCCCGCAGACGATTCGCTGGTACCTCGACGATTGCCGCGCGCGGGGCGTGGAGCCGTAGCCGGGCGAAGCGCGCGGAGCTGTACTCACGCGCGGGGCGTGGGGCAGTAGTCGGGTGCGGAGCGAGGAGCCGTGGCCGCGCGCAGGCGCGCAGCCGTCGACGGGCGCGGGGTGTGGAGCGGTAGGCGGGCGCGGGTGCGCAGCCTTCGACGAGCGCGAAGCGCGGAGCAGTACGCGGACGCGGGGTGCGCAGCAGCAGCCGGGTGCGGGACGCCAAGCACAGCGCGGCCGCCTCGCGGCCGGGCCGGCCCGGGCGCTTCAGTTTTCAGGCGACCGCCGGCCCCCCCAAGGCAATGCGTTCCTCAAGCGCCGTTGGCGGTAGGCCGAGAGCCGGCGGGACACCGCCAATCGCCGGTCGACCTCGACGCCTCTGAAATCTGGTGGTTCACTGGCGATTCTCGGGCGATTCTTCCGAGCTTCCGGGCGGTTCGTTGGCGGCTCTTCACCGGCTACTTGGCGGCTCTTCAGCGGTTCCTTGGCGGCTCTTCAGCGGTCCCTTGGCGGCTCTTGGGCGGTAAGGATGCCAGCAACCGCCTGAGGGCGCATCGAACAGCGGCCAACTGCCCGAAGCCGATCTTGACGCGTGCAGCGCCAGGGTCGACAATGCCCAGCGCTGAAGCGCTATCGCCTGCGGGCGTAATTCAGCGGTAGAATGCCAGCTTCCCAAGCTGGACGTCGTGGGTTCGAATCCCATCGCCCGCT
>CAADGM010000123.1 GCA_900696535.1 uncultured Planctomycetota bacterium | reverse complement strand
GCGGGTGCGCGAGTGTGCGGGTGTGCGGCTTCCCAAGCCGCATCAAGATCTCAACGCCCAGTTGCGGGTTATTACGCCGGCGCTGCGGCGGCCAGTCAAGAAAAGTGTTCCGAGAATCGTGGCCGCGGGGTGCGAGGGGAGTCGAACCAGCGATCGCCATCCGAGCCGACCGCGCGAGCGGTCCGTCACAAACAGAGCCGACCGCGCAAGCGGTCGGTCAGGAACCGAGCCGACCGCGCGAGCGGTCGGTCGCGATCCGGGCGCGATCGGTCGGACTACGCGAACGTCCGATCGCTTGCGCGATCGGCTCCGACGCGGGCGCCCTCCGATCGCTTGCGCGATCGGCTCCGACGCGGGCGCCCTCCGATCGCTTGCGCGATCGGCTCCGACGCGGGCGCCCTCCGATCGCTTGCGCGATCGGCTCGGTTTGCGCCCGCTGCGATTGCCTCACACCTCGATCAGCATCCGCGCGGGGTCCTCGATGCAGTCCTTCACCCGCTTGAGGAACGACACCGACGCGCGGCCGTCGATGATCCGGTGATCGTACGTCAGGGCCACGTACATCATCGGGCGAATCACCACCTGCCCATCGCGGGCCACCGGACGCTCATTGATCGCGTGCAGCCCCAGAATCGCAACCTGGGGGTAGTTGATGATCGGCGTGGCCAGCAGCGAGCCGAACACACCGCCGTTGGTGATCGTGAACGTCCCGCCTTGCAACTCCTCGACGGCGATCTTGCGGTCGCGCGCCCGCGCGGCCAGGTCCGCGATCCGCTGCTCGACTTCGGCGAAGCTGAGCCGGTCCGCGTCGCGCACCACGGGCACGATCAGCCCCTGGTCGGTGCTGACGGCCACGCCCAGGTCGTAGTAGTTCTTGTAGACGATATTGTCGCCGCGAATCTCCGCGTTCACGGCCGGGAAACGCTTGAGCGCGTCGATCGCGGCCTTCACGAAGAACGACATCAAGCCCAGCTTCGTGCCGTACTGCTTCTGGAACGCCTCGCCGCGATCCTGCCGCAGCTTGAGCACGGCCGACATGTCAATTTCGTTGAACGTGGTCAGCAGCGCCGCGGTCTGCTTCGCCTCGACCAGCCGGGCGGCGATTCGCCGGCGGATCATCGTCATCGGGACGACTTCTTCCCGTCGCTCGCCGTTGGTCCCCCCGGCGGCAACCGCGGCGGCCGGGGGCGAGGCGGCAGGGGCGGGCCGGGAGCCGGTGGCCGCGCCGCGGTCCGGCGGGCGCTGCTCGACGTGCCGCTGTACGTCCTCCTTGAGAAGGCGCCCGCCGGGGCCGGTGGGGGTCACTTCGCTCGGGGCCAGGCCAGCTTCGTGGAGGGCCCGGGCGGCGGCGGGCATGACGATCGGTTGGCCCCCGGTTTGCCGAGAGGCGGGCGGGGCTTTCGCGACCGTCGCGGCTTGGGCTGTGGCGGGGGTGGCAGCCGCTGCTGCGGGGCGCTCGGCGGGCTCGATCAGGGCGATCACGGCACCGACCTTGACGATTTCGCCCTCTTTGGCGGCCAGTCGACCGAGGATGCCGCTGGCGGGGGCGGAGAGCTCCATCGAGGCCTTGTCCGTCTCGATCTCGGCGACGACCTCGTCGCGCTCGACGTAGTCGCCCTCCTTCTTGAGCCAGGCGCCGATCTGCACCTCGGTGATCGACTCGCCGGCCGACGGAACGCGCAGCTCCACCGCCATGAGTGCCTCTCCTGCCGCCGGGCTGGCGCCGCGGGTCGGCTGGCCGACAGCCGGAGCGGCGGGAATCCGACGGCGGCGGGATTGTAGCGGGGCGTGCGCGGGGCCGACAACGCGGACGCCGGCCGGCGGCAAACTGCCGGCCATCGCCGTACTGCGGTATTAGCCGCCGTGCGTGACCGGGGGTGCGCGGTCCAGGGTCGCGGTCGGCTGTGCAAGCGGTAGACTATGTCCCCGCTTCAGCGTCGTTGGACGAGTCGGCTTGTGACCGGCCCCCGCGCCGCGTCCGGTTGAGAGCAATCTGGATTGTTCAAGGCACTCTTCGGGCGGCCCGAGGGCCTGCTCGTTGTGACATTCGCGGGTTGGATCGTGCTGGGCACGCTGGCCCTGTGGCTGCCGATCAGCCAGGGCGAGCGTGCCGTCAGTCTACTCGACTGCCTCTTCACTTCGACGTCGGCAGTGTGCGTGACGGGGTTGACGACGGTGGACACCGCTGGCGCGTGGAGCCGGACGGGGCACACGGTCATCCTGGTGCTGATCCAGGTGGGCGGCCTGGGGATCATGACGTTCGCCGCGGTGGGGGCGCGCGTCCTGCGGATTCGCTTCTCGTTCTCGTCTCAGGCGGCGCTGACGGGTGCGCTCTTCGACTCGGATGCCCGCGTGGAGCTGCGCCGCTCGGTCGGCTTCATCATCGCCTTCACGTTGATCTTCGAGGCGCTTGGTGCCGCGGCATTGTGGCTGGCAGCCCGGTTCGACGCGTCCCTGGCCGACGATCCCTTCGACGCGATCTTTCACTCGGTTTCCGCGTTCTGCAATGCCGGGTTCTCGGTATACACCGACAACGCCATAGCGCTGCGAGGCTCACCGCTCGGCCTGGCTACGATCGCGGTGCTGATCATCCTCGGCGGGCTCGGCTACACGGTCGTGATCGAGCTGCTCGCACGGGCGTGGAAGCGGGTCAGCGGGCGCGGTGAGCTGCCGCTCCAGTGGAGCCTGCAAACCCGCGTTGTGCTCTGGATGTCCTTGCTGCTCATCGTCGCCGGGGCCGCGTGTCTCGGCGTGCTGGGGCTCACCGCGCGCGAGACGCACATCGGCGAGCGGATCGTACATGCGTCGTTCCAGTCAATCTCCGCCCGGACGGCGGGTTTCAACACGCTCGACGTCGCCGCCCTGCCGGTCAGCTCGCTTCTGGTGCTGATCGGGCTGATGTTCATTGGCGGCTCGCCCGGGTCGTGCGCGGGGGGCATCAAGACGACATCCGCGGCGGTGTGGCTGGCCCGGCTGCGGGCGCGGCTGCTCAGCCGCGAGAGCGTCACGATACTCCGGCGGCGCGTGCCACAGGAGGTTGTGCGGCGGTCGGCGCTGGTGCTGTCGGTGGCGACGCTGTGGAACCTGCTGGGCGTGCTGGTGCTGGCGCTGTCGGAGAGCCGGCCCGACGTGCGCTTCGAGCATCTGCTCTTCGAGCAGATTTCGGCGTTCGGCACAGTCGGTTTGTCCTGCAACTTCACGCCGACGCTCTCGCCCGTCGGGAAGCTCTGGATTGTCCTGACCATGTTCGTGGGGCGCGTGGGGCCGCTGACGCTGGCCCTGGCCGTGCTGCCGAAGCCGCGGCCGCTGTTCCAGTATCCCAGTGAGCGCGTGATGATCGGGTAGCCGGCGGCGGAGGCCGCGGCGCTCGCGGCAAAGGTGCGGTCATGAAGCAGGTCGTGGTAATCGGACTTGGGCAGTTCGGGAGTCACCTGGCACGCTCGCTGGTGAAGCTGGGCTGCGAGGTGATGGCCATTGACGTGGACGAGCGGCGCGTCGAGATGATCCGGGACGATGTTCATCGGGCCCTGATCGGCGACGCGCGCGACTACCAGATGCTCTCCAGCGTGCTCAGCGGCTCGATCGAGGAAGCGGTCATCTGCCTGGGCGAGAAGAACCTCGAGCCGAGCATCCTGTGCACGCTGAACCTCAAGAAGATCGGGATCAAGTCCATCCGCTCGACGGCCGTGAACGACGACCACGCCCAGATTCTGACGGCGGTGGGGGCCACGGAGGCGATCTTTTCCGAGCGCGACGCCGCCCAGCGCACCGCCCGGCGCGTGGCCAACCCCGACATCCGCGATATGTTCCCGCTGGCCGAGGACTACCGGATCATGGAAGTGGACGCGCCGGAGAAGCTGCACGGTCGGACGCTGGCGGAGCTCAACCTGCGGGCCCGGTTCGACCTCCTGATCCTGGCGGTGCGACCCGGATCGGACCCGCACTTCCGTTTCCTGCCGCCCCCCGACAAGCGGATCCAGCCGAACGAGGTGCTGATGGTTCTGGGCCGGGAATTGGACCTGGTTCGTTTCGCCAGCCAGTGACGCGGGTATGGCGCAACCCTTGCGCCGCCCGGCGGACCGAGTACCGGTTTCGCGGTACGGGGCCGCTCACAGGCGTCGCCTATCGTCGCCTGAGCGCGGGTTTTCGTTGCGGTCCGGGGAAGACCTGGCTAAAATCGACCTATGTGTCGGAGATGAGCAGTGACCGTTCTCATCGACGGGAATAACCTGCTCCACGCGGCACGTGATATCGACCCATCGGACCTGCTGATTGGCCGGTCGATGCTGTGCGATATCCTCGGTAGCTGGGGCGAGCGAAGGCGCGAGCGAGTCTGCATCGTCTTCGACGGCCCGGCCCCGACGGCGCCCCTGGCCGAGCAGATCGGCCACGTGGCCCTTCAGGTCGTCTTCAGCGGCGGCGGCGTGAGTGCCGACGCCGTGCTGAATCGCATCATCGCCGCGGACTCCGCGCCGCGCCGGCTCACGGTCGTCTCGACCGATCGCGAAGTCGGGCAGGCGGGTCGGCGCCGCGGGTCGCGCGTGATGCGCTCGGATGCGTTCTGGCGGCAGGTGCGGCGCGACCTCGCGCGTCCCCTCAGCACGCCGCGCGTCGAACCGGTGGAGAAGGAAGCCGGGCTGGACCCGCAGGCCACGCAGGAGTGGCTGCGGGAGTTCGGCGTCGCCGACCCGCCCGAGGACGATCCGCTGGCCGGGCGCTAGCCCGCCGCGTACGGTGTGAAGGGAGTAGCCGTCATGTCCCCCGGAACGGCTGTCATTACGGGCCAGACCGGCGCAATCGAAGCTCCGCCGGCGCGCGAGCGCCGCAGCGAGCCGCGACAGGGCGTGGGCGCCAGCCTCTGGATGATCGACCACCAGGGCTCCACGATGCTGCCGTGCCGATGCGTCGACATGTCGGAGAGCGGCATGCGGCTCCGGGTGCCCCTCGGCTACGGCGTCGCGGAGGGCCAGCGCTACGAGCTTCGCTCGCACCCGCGGGGAATCACCCCGATGAGTTCGCTCGGCGTGACCGCGAGCCGATGGGCCACGGTCGTCCGCACCGAGGTGCACATCGGCGGAGGCGAGGATCACCTCGACGTCGGCGTTGTGCTCGATACGACCCACTCGATCAGCCCAGTGGGTGCGTGAGGCGCAGCGCTGGCCGTGTTTACTGCCCTTGGCTCCGGCGATGACAGGCTGGGGCG
>CAADGM010000122.1 GCA_900696535.1 uncultured Planctomycetota bacterium | reverse complement strand
CCCTCCCCCTGCCCCCTCCCAGAGCGGGAGGGGGTATCTGCATCGGGGGAGGGTAGGCGGTACGGGCGGCGTCAAGCGCCGAAGCACTTCTCGCCTTTCCAGATGTTCCACGTGCCGCTGATCACCCACGCGTGGACGTTGAGGTCAATGGACGCCGAGAAGCACAGCGTGCCGGGTTGCGGCGTGCATCCCGTCGCCGGGCAGCACTCCCAGCACTTCTTGAGCGTGGCCGAGCCGGTGCCGGTGATGTCGGCTCCAAGCTGGTACGTACGCCACCAGGTTTCCAGGCTGACGTTCGCGCCGCCGGAGATCGAGATCGAGGCGGTCGCCGTCAGGCAGATCGAAGCGCAACCCTCCTTCCCGTTGCAGCGGTCGCTGGCGACTGATCCGCTGGCCCGGCCTTCCAGGCTGAGTGTGAGCTTGATACCGGCCCAGTAGCTGAAGGGCCCGACCGAGCCGCCGTAGCTCGACGCGCTGGCCGAGGCCTCGGCGACGATGCTGATGCTCAGGGTCGCGTCGGTGACCCACTGGCACTCTTTGGGCGTGCCCTCCGGGCAGCAGACGCGGCAGGTCTCTGCATTGATCTTGACCGAGATGGACAGATTCCACTCGATGGGTCCGAGCTTGCCCTTCTTGGAGATCTCCCAGGGCTTGATGTTGACCCCGGTGCAGGCCTTGAAGTTGCACGCCATGCCGAGGGGGTCGGTCAGGGCGGAGGGCTGGCTGCGGCAGTACTGGTAGAGGTTGTCGCCGTCGATATAGCCGGCGATATCCCGCGAAATGAAGCGGCCCAGCACGGGGTCGTACGTTCGCGTGCGGTAGTCGTACAGCCTCGTGGTCGCGTCCCATCGCCGCCCGGTGAAGAGCGACGTGATGCCGAACGCGCTGCCTGCGGGGCGGACCACGCCCGCCGCGTCCGTCACCGTCGGCCGGCCGTACGGGTCGTAGAGGTAGCGCTCGACGACCGTTCCCGCGGCGCTGGCCAGGGCGACTGTGCTGCCGACGGCGTCGCGGAAGTAGTAGCGCCGCTGGCCGAACTGCTCGGTCGCGACAATGTCGTCAATGTAGTTGCCATACACGTGCCGTGCGATGAGCGCTCCGGCCAGGTTGCGCTCCTCGATCACACGCTGCTCGTCGTGGACGTAGCGCGTCACCGCGGACCCCTCCTGCCGCTCGATGCGCCGATTGATCGCGTCGTAGCGGTAGGTCACCGTGGCACCGCCGCCGATGGTCACCTGCCGCAGGCGGTTTTCGACGTCGTAGGTGTAGCGGACCGCGCCGGGCGCCAGGACGCCGCTACCGCGGAAGGCCAGGTGGAACTGGGCGAAGTCGGCCTCGTCCACGTCGCCGTCGTCGTCGAAGTCGAAGATCAGGTTGGCGAGGTTGACCTGGATGATCGGACCGGCCATGGCCTGGGCGAAGGCGTTCAGGTCGTTGATGTCGATGTCGCCGTCGCCGTCGGCGTCGCCCTTCACGCTGCGGATGATGAGGTTGCCGTTGCGGTCGTGCCGCAGCAGGCGGTCGTCGGCGCGCGTGTAGCCGTTGGCGTCGTCCACCTCGCGACGGTCGGTGTGCAGCGGGCTGCCCGCGGTGGCCGACTCCGATTCGAGCCAGTTGCCCAGCGGGTCGAGGTCCGTCCAGGTCTGCTGGTTCAGCGGCCCGACCAGCGTGGACAGCGCGAGCATGGCGTTGCCGGGCCCGTTGAGCTGTCCGCGCTGGTAGCCAATGAGGCGATCCGCCGCGTCGTATGCGTACAAATCGGAGTTGCCGATATCGTGCAGGCGGCGGACGAAGGTCGGCTTGCCCTCGTTGTCGCGGCCGTACTCGTGGGAGACCTGCGGCACGCCGGCGCGCAGGTGCTGCATGGTTGTGATCCAGTTGTTGCCGTCGTAGCCGAAGGTGGAGGTCCAGTTGATGAGGGGGTAGGTGCGCTGGGCGAGCCTCGGGCCCTGGTAGGCCAGGGTCATGAGGTCCACGCCGTCCTGTCGCAAGCGGACAAGTCGATCGAGCCCGTCGTAGCCGTACTCGACCGCGGTGCCGCTGGGATAGGCAACCGTGCGCTGCCACGTGCCGCCGCCTTGCGTCCAAGCTACGCCGACGTTCGTTCCCGTGAGCGTGTCGCTGGAGCTGACGAGCCGGCCGGCCGTGTCGTACGCGAAACCGGTCGTGGTCACGCTGTTGAACGCGCTGCGCAGCCGGGTGGCGCGATCCCACACGAATGTGTCAGATGGCGTCGGTGCGGCCGGCGAGTTCGGATCCAGCGCGTAGGAGCGCTGCACCAGGCGCTCGAGGCTGTCGTAGGTGTACAGTGTCGTGTCGCCGTTCTGGTCGACGCGCGAGACGGGCCGGTTCGTTCCGGCGTAGGTGTACGTCCGCAGCCCACCGTCGGGGAGCGTCTCCTGGACCAGTCGGGCGGCGCCGTCGTAGAAGTACGCGGTGGTCTGGCCGTTGGCGTCGGTCCGCGAGAGCTGGTTGCCGCGGTTGTCGTAGGTGAACGTGGTCGTCGGGAAGGGGGCGGTGACGGGGGTGGTCTCGCTCAGCCGGCGGCCAGCCGCATCGTACGTGTAGGTGGTCGCGTGGCCGTTGCGGTCCAGCACCTGGACGAGGCGATCGAGCGCGTCGTAGGTGTAGAACGTGGACGAGCCGCGACCGTCGGTCTCGCGGATCTTGCGGCCGAGGTTGTCGTACTCGTACGTGTAGCCCTGGCCGAGGCCATCGGTGGCGCTGAGCAGGTTCCCGGTCGCGTCGAAGGTCTGGCTGACCAGCGTCCCGCCGACGTGGCTGATGAGCGTGCGCCGCCCGACGGCGTCGTAAGCGAAGTTAATGACCTGGCCTGAGGGCTGGGTCTGCTGGATGACGCGGCCGGCCGCGTCGTACACGAAGGCGCGCGACAGGTTCGGGCCGCCGACGCCGATGACAGCGCTGGTCTGGCGATTGGCGGCATCGTAGGCGAACTCGGCGACCTCGTCGGCGAATGGGAAGTTCGCCACGGTGACCCGGAGGATGTTGCCCGCCGGGTCGTACTCGGCCGTGGTGATGGCGTCGTCGTCGTCGCCGCCGTTGTCGTCCGTGTCGCCCACCTTGCGGACGATCTTCACCAGACGGTCCAGCGCGTCGTAATACTGGTAGCGGACGCGCCCATCAGCGTCGGTGATCGCGTGGAGCAGCGTGCGGCCGGGTGTGCCGCAGCCGCACCCGGAGGGCGCGTAGTCGTACGTGGTGACCAGGCTCAGCCCGCCGGGATCGACGATCCGAGCGACCGGGCGATCGAGGGCGTCGTAGATGAATTGAACGATGCGCCCGTCGCCGTCGATAACCTGGGTCTGGTTCGACTCGTTGTCGTAGACGAACGACATCGTGGAGGTGGGGCGGTGGACCTGAATCAGCCGGTTGCGGCTGTCGTACATCCACGTGGTCACGATGCCGAGGGCGTCGGTCTCGGTGGTGCGGTTGCCGTTGCCGTCGTGGGTCCAGGCCGTTGTCCGGTTGAGCCCGCCGGCGTCCTCGATCAGCGCAACGACGCGGTCGCGGTTGTCGTACTGGTACAGCGTGACCACGCCGCGCGGGTCAGTCACCTGCACCAGTCGTCCGCAGATGTCATAGGCGAACGACTGGGTCAGGTTGAGGTGCGGCGGGCCGCCGGGATCGACGGTGACCTGTGACAGGCGGCGCATCGGCGTGTACTGGTAGGTTGCCACGGCGCCGGTGGGATCGGTGTACTGCACGAGCCGGCCGGCGGCGTCGTAGGCGTACTGCTGCGTGATGGCCAGGCCGTTGGGGTCGACCACCCGCGTGGTGAGCAGCCCGTCGGTGTAAGCGAACGCGACCACGTGATCGTTGCCGTCGATGGCCCGGATGCGCTGGCCGAGGGGGTCGTACTCGTAGCGCACGGTCGCATCGACGGGGACCTCGACGATGGGATCGACGATGCGCGTGAGATTCCCGCGGGAGTCGTACTCGTAGGTCCAGGTGTCGCCGTCGTGCTCGACCAGCGTCACGAGGTGGCTGTGCACGGGCTCGTAGGCCATCACAGTCGTGTGCAGCAGCGCGTCGGTGATCTGGACGAGGTTGCCGCGGGAGTCGTACTGGTACTGCGTCGTGTTGCCGTTGCGGTCGGTAGCCGCGATGACCTCGCGAACGGTGTTGTCCCAGGTGAGCGATATCGACTGGAGCGCGGGATCGGTGATCTGGGTGATGTGCCCGTAAGCGTCGTAGGCGTACTGCCACGGCTGGCCATTGCCATCGATGATGGTGGTCACGCCGGGGATGTAGCGCAGCTCGCCCGTTGCCATGCTCGCGGGCTCGTCGATCTGCCAGCCGTCGGCATTAACCACCGTCACCACGGCGTTGCCGTCGGGGTCGACCAGCGCGCGGCTGGTGGGCGTGGACACGACCTGCCACACCGTGTTGCAGGGTGTCCGCTTGGACGTCATGACGTGGTCGGCATCGTACGTGTACTCGATCCGCGTCCCGTCTGGCAGGTTGATCGCGGTCAGGTCGTTGCCCAGGTACTCGAACGAGAGCTGCCGCCCGAGCGGGTCGGAGATCGACTGGATGTGCCCGTCCGGGTAGTGCGTGAAGTTCAACGTGCGGCCGTAGGGGTCGGTGATCTGGACGAGGCGGCCGGCCTCGTACGTGTAGGTCGTCAGCAGGCCGTTGCGGTCCTCGATGGCCGTCAGCAGGTAGGCCGGACCGGGCAGCGGTATGGCGGGCTCCATCAGAGAGAAGTGGAAGCGCGTCCCGTGCTTGTGTCGCGCCGTGATCTGCTCCGGCGTGACGGTCAGATCGAAGTGGGCACCGCTCGAAGGCATCCACCCGCCGCGCGGCGTGGAGCGGAACGTCGTGAAGGACGAGTCGCGCCCGAGCATCACGTACTGGGCCGCGCTGGCATCCCAGTACACAACGGAGGTGGCGTAGTTCCAGCCGACGCCCAGGCCGATGTCGATCGCGTTGCACGCCTGGCGGCCCGCTGCGAGGGCGCCGCCGGAGCGCGCCGGCGACCTGTAGCTCGGGGAGGCCGACGTCTGGGCCGAGCCGCCGCCGACCGGCGGGTCGCAGTCCTTCTTCTTCTTGGGTGGATCGGCCGGCGGATTGCGCGTCTCGGGCCCGCCCGCAACGGTTTCACCGGGAGGGCCTTGCCGCGATCCGCTGGCAGTGGTGCCCACGCCGCTGCCGGAGCGGGTACCTGTGCCCGTCACGGGGGAGCGCGGGCCGGTGGGCTCGGCCAGGCCGTCGGTGCCCGTGGCGGAGCTTGTGTCAGCGGGATCGACGCCGGCGCCGGCGCCAGGTGTATCGGTCACGCGGCCGAGAGGGTCGACCTCGGGCGAGCGTGAGAGGCCGGAGCCGGCTCCGGGCGGGTCGTACACGGTCCGGATGCGCGGGTCCGCGTAGACGCATCCCGGCCCGCCGCCGCCGCCGCCGCACGGATTCGGGAAGCAACTGCTGCCTGGCCCGAGCCAGGTGCCGCCCAGGCCGCCGCAGCCGGAGGCCGTGTGCGGCTGGCAGACGCCGCCAGGCAGACAGCAGGCGCCGGTTGGGGGCGGTGACGAGCAACCGTATTCAATGCGGCCCTGAACGTTGGATTGCGTGCCGCGCACGTCGACCGACACCCAGAGCGGGCAGTACGGAACGGTCACGGTCAGCACGTACGAGCCGCAAGTGGCGAACGTGCCAAACGAGTGGCGGACGACCTCGTGGTCCTCGAAGGGCATCGGCGGTCGCAGGGGGTTGTTCCACGTGATGGCGGACCAGTTGGCGGCGATCTCGACGCTGCCGCCCGACCACATGAACGCGTCAACGTGAATCTCGATCTGCATCGGGAGCGTGGCGAAGTTGTTCGGCCACCACTCGTTCCACCAGCCGTTGGGATACTGGAACCACGGCCCGCCGAACGGCGGCCCCGACCAGCCGGTGTTCAGATCGCCGGGCGTCAGGATGTTGCCGCCGTCGAGGCCGCCGGTGAACAGACCGACACCAAAGGTTGGGGCACAGGGCGTGGCGGTCGCCTGGACGAGATAGGACGAGCCGCACGGGACACCGCTGAACGTCAGCGGCACGACGACGACCCAGTAAGTGCCGGGTGTCAGGCAGGGCGCGGTGGCCGTGATCGTTTCGCAGCCGCCGCCGGAAACGTTCGCGAGCACGCTCGACCCGATGCAGGGCGTCGGCGAGCCCGGCGCGACGATGAAGAGCGACGCGGCGAAGTCCGCGGCCACTGAGGCCGTGAGGTTCGACGTTTGCGTGAGCTGCACGGCGAACCAGTCGGTGTCGCGCGTCGGCGTCGCTCCGTTCAGGAACGTCCCGGACTGGCCGCACACGGTCTGCCCGAGCGGCAGCGGCTGGAATACCTCGGGCACACTGTTGCATCCACCGTTGAAGCTGTCGACGTAGTTCGGTCCGCAGACGGGCTCAACCTCTGGTGCCGCCCCGGCGTTGCACGTCAGTCCGCACGATGTGCACGGCAGGCACGTGACGGTAGCCTGGTAGTTTCGCCCGCACCCGAGCGACCCACCCAGGAACACGGGGGCCGCGAAGAGCCAGTACGTCCCCGGCGACAGGCAGTCGGACGTGACGACCGCGTCCGCGCAAAGGTCCGCATAGGCTGTTCCCAGCCCGACGCGGCCCGTGCAATCGACACCCGCCCCGGGCTGGATGATGCTCGCCTGCATCGGCAGCTCGCCGCGCACGCTCCAGACCAGCACCGACGGCTGCGAGATGGTGATCTCGTACCAGTCGGTGTCGCGACGCAACGCGCCTCCGAACAGAAACAGCCCGGCCTGGCCGCATATGGTCGCGCCGCACGTGCCCGGCGAAAACACCACCGGCACGCTGTTGCAGCCGCCGTTGAAGTTGTCGACGTAGTCCGGAAAGCAGACTGGCTCGCCCTCGATGCTCGACCCGGGCGGACACGGCACGACGCACGGCGCCGACCCGCTGGCCTCGATGCTCACGCTGAAACCGGCATAGGGATTGCCGCCAAACCAGCAGTTGCAGACCGCCCCGGCTGCGCCGCAGGACGTGGTATAGAACTGGTCGGCCGTCCAGCCGATCTCCGCGGCGCGCGTGATCAGAGGGCCGATGTTCGCTGTCCCGGAGAGGTCGCTGACACCGAACCAGATCGGGTAGGTGTGGACGGTGACGGGCGAGGAGAGCGTCCAGGTGAGTGTCGTGTTCTGGTTCGGCGGGAGGGGCATGGGGCCGCTGGACGCAAGGAGCGCGCCTCCGGCCCCGGGGCACGCACTCCACAGCTCCAGCTCCACGACCGCCGATGGCCCGCTCGTGTTGCCGTTGCGCAGCGTGCTGACAACTTCGCAGATCGTCCGCTCGCTGCCTTCCAGGTAGCAGTCGTCGGCGAGGCGTCCGCCGACGGGAATGGCGGCGAACTGGTTCGACACGTTGCCGCTCAGGTTGTTGTAGATGATGGCACCGCAGGCGCGCGTGCCGTCGGCGCGCGCGTCGCCAGGGCTGCCGAGCTGCCAGGCTTCGGCCACCAGCAGGCTGTCGTTGTTCGAACCAGGTGGGACGGGGCTCGTGGTGGGCGCGCTACTGGCCAGCGCAAGTGTCGAACACGTGGCGACCAGCACCGCGGCAAGCAAACGCGTCATGCGCATCGTCTGTCTCCTGGTCGTGCAAGTGCTGCGTCGGCGAGAAGCGCCGAGAGCGCACGAACCTGCTGCGGGTCGCCTGTTGAAGTGATCCCGGCGGCCCGAACACCCGGAAAAGTCCGCAAATCGCTGGCCTTCGTCGGCCCGCTCGAGGTCGACACACCTGAGTCGCCGCGCTGCTTGCTCCAGGGGTGGCATGCGCAGGCTGCGTGTGTGAGCGCGGCAGTTCAAACAGCAGATAGGCTCGCGCGACGCGGCGCTTGACATTAGATTCGCTTTGACGCGCTGATTTCAAGAGAAATCGGCGTTCAGACTGCGGATGTTGCTGGTTTCCCGTACATGTCGGTCGGCTCGGTGCCTTGTGCCATGCGGGAAGGTCGGTACGCTGTCGCCGGCGTTAAGGCTCATCCTGAAGCCCGGAGCCGCGGAGGCTGGCGCGTCGAGGTAGTGACGCTGTCGAGGGATTTCACCCTCCCCCTGCCTCCTGCCCGGGAGGGAAGGGGGGTTAAAGGACCGCGTCGAACGAGGCTTCACGGGCTTGAAGCGGACTGCCCCGCGCCGCCAGTGAGCCCTCAGAGCAGGAGATGCCAATGCCCGAGTGGCACGCCGAACGCAACGGCCAGGGTCCGACACTGATTGTCGCGCGGCGCGTGTACACGCTCGACGCGAAGCGGCCGATCGCCGAGGCGATCCTCGTGGACGACGGCCGGATCGTGGCCGTGGGCACGCGCCGGGCACTGTCGGGGGCGAGTTCCCGGACGACGCGCGTGGTGCAGATCGGCGACGCGGTCGTCACGCCCGGCCTGGTGGATTGCCACACGCACTTCTTTTACTGGGCCCTCCAGCGGGCGCTGGTCATCGACGTGCGTCCGGCGCGCTCGCGGGAAGCGGCGCTGGAGCTGCTGCGTCGCGGGGCGCGTACGAGGCGAGTCGGCGACTGGGTGCTCGGATGGGGCTTCCAGGCCAGCCTGTGGGGCACCGGGCTGCCGACCGCGTCCGATCTGGACCAAGCGCTGCCCGGCGTGCCCGTGCTCGTTCGCTCGAACGACGGGCACACCGGCTGGCTCAGCACCGAGGCGCTGCGGCGCTTCAACATCACGCGCGAGACGCCCGACCCCCCGGGGGGCAGCTACGATCGCGACGCCCACGGCGACCTCACCGGGATCCTCCGCGAAGCCGCGATCCTGCACCTGGCGGACCCGCTGGTCGAGTTCGCCCGGCGGACGGACGCGATGGCCACGCGAACCGTTGACCGGGCACTCGCCGACGCGTACGACGCGGCGCGCCACTGCGGACTGGTCGGCATTCACTCGATGGACGACGGCGTTTCGCTGGGGCACCTGCTGCGGCACCGACACGCAGGCCGGCTCGGGCTGCGTGTCGTTCACGCCATCCCGCTTGCGGAGCTGGAGGCCGCCATCCGCCTCGGACTGCGCAGCGGTCTGGGTGACACCTGGTTCCGCGTCGGTGGCATCAAGATCTTCTCCGACGGCTCACTCGGCTCGCAGACTGCGGTCATGTTCGACGAGTACCCGGGGCGCCCGGGCTATCACGGTCAGCCCGTGGTGTGGGGCGATGAGCTCCGCGACGGCTTTCAGCGGCTAGCCTCCGCGGGCTTCGCGGCGTGGGTGCACGCGATCGGGGACCGCGCGGTGCATGAAGTCGTTTCACTCCTCGCGAGTCGCTCGGCTGCTGTGGGTCGGCACTGGCCGCGCCCCGCGATGCCGGACCGGGTCGAACATACGCAGTGCATTCGGGCGCACGATGCGCGGCGCATGGCGCGGGCCGGCATCGTCGCCTCCGTCCAGCCGTGTCACATGCTTGGCGACATCGAGATCGTCGGGCAGCACTGGCCGCGTGCGCAGCGCGACGCGTACCCACTGCGCCGATTGCTCGACGCCGGCGTGGTGCTGGCAGGTGGCTCGGATGTGCCCGTCGAGTCGATCGATCCTCGGCGCAGCCTCTACGCCGCCGCAATGCGCATCAGCGAGGCGGGCGCGCCGCCGGGTGGCTGGTACCACGATCAGCGAATCAACTCGGGCGAGACACTCCTGGCGTTCACGCGCGGAGCGGCTCACTCGATCGGCGGCCTGAACGGCCCCGGTGCGATCTGTCCCGGCGCACCGGCCGACCTGACCGTGTGGGACGAGAACCCGGTTTCCGCTGAGCCCGCGGCGCTGCTGTCACTGCCCATACGCGGCGTGTTCATCGGAGGCGAGCCGTACCTGGCAGGTTAGCGACAGAAGGCTGAAGCTGCCGGGGTCAGCGCCCGGCGAGTCGGTCGAGTTGCGCGCTGCGTCGGACACAGAAGTGGCGTCGGACACAGAGGTCCGACGCTACTGGTTTTTGGAGAGTCGCGCCGGACCTCCGCGTCCGGCGTTCACGTGGATGTCGTCGCGACTACACGCGGCCGAGTCGCTCCAGGACGCCCCGCAGCAGGATCGGCCAAGCGACGGTCGCGTCGGCGTAGACCTCCGCGTGCCGCCCGCCCTCCTTCTCGCTGACGAACTTGCCCCAGCTCACGCCCTCGCTGTACGTGCAGCCGCTCAGCCCGCCCCAGTGCACCGGCTCCGGGCAGATACGGATCGCGTAGTGGAAGCGGATGTACTTGCCGTGCCGGCCATCGGTGCGTCGCTCGAGGATCTCGCCCAGCGGGCCGACCTGCTGGGCCCAGTTCCGCGGCACGCCGCCGCCGATGGTGAAGATGCCCAGCCGCTCGGCGCCGGCGCAGCGCTGGTAGTAGTCGTCGATGTCGCGCAACAGGTCGACGTGGATACCCTTCCTCCCAGCCTCGTGCGCAAGAATGTTGTGGCAGTACACGTCCAACCCGAGCTCGCTGTCGGTGAAGCCGGGGACGTACACGGGAACCTGCTTCTGGAACGCGGACTGGAGGATTCCGCGGCTTTGCCCTTGACGAAGGACCTGCTCGCCGATGCGCCAGTTGAGCTCGTGGCTGCCGAGGGTCGAGCCGTCCGGGATCTCGGCCAGCACGCGCTCCATGATGGCGGCGGCCTCCTCCAGGTTGCGCTCGAGCTCCAGCGTGTCGTACACGCGGCAGTAGCCGGCGTCGTAGAGCTTCTCGTCGGACCAGTTCGGATCGTGGCGGAAGTGCGTGTGGCCCGACTGCTCGATCAGCCCGTGGCACATCAGCGCACCGGTGCTCACGACGGCGTGGATCAGCCCCTGGTCGATCATCTCCGCGATCATCAGGCCCTGCTTGGCAATGGTCATCGCCCCGCTGAACGTGCCGATCACCAGGCACTTTGTGTCGCCGGCCATCTGCACCATGATCTCGGCCGCTTCGCCCAGGCTGCGCCCGCTGAACGCCGTCCGGCTCATCGCGTCCAGCAGGTCCGACACGGTCCGCGTCCGCGTTACGTCGAGCGGGCTGAGCGGCTTGAAGTTGTGCGAGAACCCGTCGGCGAGCTCCTCGATGGGGCGAGCTGCCGTGCTCTGTGGCGTGTGCCCGTGTGGCGGCTTGGAGGGGTCCGGCTTGCTCGGGTGCATCAGCAGCTCCTGGCTCGGCGTTCTCGTAGCCCGGCGATTGTACGCGGCGGCCCCGCGGGCAGCCACGCGGGTACCACACGGCGCCCGCCGGCCCCGGGTGGCATAACCCGCCGTTAACGTTGACGGGCGACGATTCGCCCGCGACGCTACGTCACCCGCAACTCGGGCATGATGAGGTGCAACCATGTCTGACCAGCTCTCTCGACGCGACGCACTCCGACTGGGTCTCGCCGCAACGGTCTTCGGGCTCGGCTGGCCGACGCCGCCAGCACTCGGCGAAGCGCCCGATCGACCCACGGCCAGGCCGCGGCGTCGGGCGCTGCGGCTGGCGTACCTGACTGACTCACACATTCAGCCGGAGCGCCGGGCCTACGAGGGAGTGGTGGCCTGTCTGCGGCACTTGATGGCCCAGGAGGACCGGCCCGAACTGGTGCTGACGGGCGGCGACCTGATCATGGACGCGATGGACGCCGATGAGGCCCGCACGCGGGTGCAGTGGGACCTTTGGCTCAAGGTACTCCGCGACGAGTGCCCGCTGCCCGTGCAGCACTGCCTGGGCAATCATGACATCTGGGGCTGGAACAAGGAGCGCAGCGGCACGACCGGCAGCGAGCCGATGTGGGGCAAGCGCTGGGCCTGCGACCTCCTGCACCTTGAGCGCCCCTACTACACGTTCGATCGCGCCGGCTGGAAGTTCGTCGTGCTCGACTCGGTGCAGCCGCTCAACAACGGCTACGTCGGCGGCATCGACAACACGCAGTTCGACTGGCTCCGCGAGCAGCTCGAGCGCACGCCGAAGGATGCTCACGTGCTGGTCGTCTCGCACATCCCCATCCTGTGTGCCGCGATGCTGGTGGCCGACGCCGCGCCGCTGGAGGAGGGCGGCTACCGCGTCGGCGGCTTTGCGCAGGTCATGGACTTCCAGCGCATCGTGGATCTCTTCTCGCGACATCCCAACGTCAGGGCTGCCCTCTCGGGCCACATCCACATGGTCGACCGGGTCGCCTACAACGGCGTGAGCTACATGTGCGGCGGGGCGGTCAGCGGTATGTGGTGGCGTGGGCGCGAGCGGTACCTCAAGGGGCTGGCCGAGCGGGCCAAGCCCGGCGACCCGCCCAGGCCGCCGCGGGCCGATGAAGGCTACAACCTCGTCGATCTCTATGACGACGGGACGGTCGAGCGGCAGTACGTGACGTACGGCTGGACGGCGGCGGAGTGACGCGCCGACTGGCGCCGTCAACGAGGGATTGGCTGCATCGTTTACCGATCAGCGGCACCCGGCGCCGCGTGTCAGAGCCGATCGCGCAAGCGATCGGGTTGCGGGACGGCCGGAGTCGATCGCGCAAGCGATCGGGTTGCGGGATGGTCCGAGCCGATCGCGCAAGCGATCGGGTTGCGGGATGGTCCGAGCCGATCGCGCAAGCGATCGGGTTGCGGGATGGTCGGAGCCGATCGCGCAAGCGATCGGAACTCTGTGGATCGGCCACGGCTACCCCGAAACGTCTGTCGACGCGCCACGGGGCACCATCCGACCGCTCGCGCGGTCGGCTCGCATTCGTCGGGTCAGGTTGATCTGCGCGGGCCCGCGGCGGGGCAACGCGGCCGGCGCCGAAGGAATGACGCGCTTCGTGCGGGAGGCGATCCGCAAGGGCCGGACGTTGGCCACGCATCTGGACGCACGCATCGACGCGGCCCTGGTCGAGGGCCGGGTGTTGGACGCGATCGACGACGAAGGCGTGTCCTTCGTGGGCCGCATTCGCAACAACGCGGTGCTGGACGCGATGGCCCAGCCGTATCTGTCCCGTGCTCCGGGCCGCCCAACCAAAGAGGGCGATGAATTCGCCGTGGAGCTGGGCGACTACCAGGCCGCGAGCTGGACCCGTCCGTACCGCGTGG
>CAADGM010000121.1 GCA_900696535.1 uncultured Planctomycetota bacterium | reverse complement strand
CCCGATCGCTTGCGCGATCGGCTCTGATGGCCGCGCGCGCCGCCGCCGGTTCAAACCGCTTGCAATCCGAGCCGACGGCGCGAGCCGTCGGAGGTCGCGCTTGTCCGATCGCTTGCACAATCGGCTCTGATCATAGCGCCCCCCGATCGCTTGCGCGATCGGCTCCGATCATGGCGCGCCCCGATCGCTCGCGCGATCGGCTCTGATGGCCGCACGCGCCGCCGCCGGTTCAAACCGCTTGCAATCCGAGCCGACGGCGCGAGCCGTCGGAGGTCGCGCTTGTCCGATCGCTTGCACAATCGGCTCCGATCATAGCGCCCCCCGATCGCTTGCGCGATCGGCTCTGATGGCTGCGGGCGCCGCCAGCTCACTGGCGCCCACTGCCGACGCGGGCGACGAACGCCCCCCGACCCTCCCCGAACCCCGCTCTGAAAGGAACGGGGATTCCCGGATCTCTCGCTCAACGGGAGCGGGGCCCGGCGCCGTCGCTTCCCCCGGAGCGAAGCGACGGCGCTGATTGGGCCAGCGCGACCGGCTAGTCCTGCGGCGGCGTGAACATGCCTCCGGCCAGGCCGCCGAAGGGATCGTCACCGAGGCCGCCGCGGCGCTTCTTCTCGCGCCGGCGAGCGTCTGGCTCGCCGCCCTCGTCGGTCGCGGAGGTGGCCCACTCGGCCCGCTTCTTGGACAGGCCGATCTTGCGGTCGATGGTATCGACGCGGAGGATTTTGACGTCGACCTCTTCGCCGATCTGCACCACGTCCTGCGGGTTCTCGACCTTCTGGTCGGCCAGCTCGGAGACGTGCAGCAGGCCCTCGAGCCCGGGCTCGAGCTCGACGAAGACGCCGAAGTTGGTGATCTTGGTGACCTTGCCGCGAATGACCATGCCGGGCTGATAGCGCTCGGGGACGGCCCGCAGCCAGGGGTCCTCGGTCATCTGCTTGAGTCCGAGGCTGATGCGCATCTTCTCCTGGTCGACGTTGAGAACGACGCAACGGAGACGGTCGCCCTTCTTGACGACCTCGGACGGGTGGCTGACCTTCTTGGTCCAGCTCATGTCGGAGACGTGCAGCAGGCCGTCGATGCCTTCCTCGATCTCGACGAAGGCCCCGTAGTTGGTGAGGTTTCGCACGGTGCCCTCGACCACGGTGCCCTGCGGATACTTCTGGCTGACGGTGGTCCAGGGGTTGATCTCGGTCTGCTTCATGCCGAGCGAGATCTCCTGCTTGTCCTTGTCGATCTCGAGGACGACGACGTCGACCTGGTCGCCGGGGTTGACGACCTCGGAGGGGTGGTTGATCCGGCGCGTCCAGCTCATCTCGCTGATGTGCACCAGCCCCTCGACGCCGGGCTCGAGCTTCACGAAGGCGCCGTAGTTCATGATGTTGACGACTTCGCCGCGGATGCGAGACCCGACAGGGTAGCGCTCGGCCACCTTCTCCCAGGGGTTCTCCTGCTTCTGCTTGAGGCCCAGGGCGATCTTCTCGCGATCGCGGTCGATGGCCAGGACCTTGACCTCGAGCTCCTGGTCGACCTTGAGAAGCTGGCTTGGGTGCTCGATGCGGTCCCAGCTCATGTCGGTGATGTGCAGCAGCCCGTCGATCCCACCCAGGTCGACGAACGCGCCGAAGTCCGCCAGGTTCTTGACCACGCCCTTGCGGATCTGCCCCACCTCGATCTCCGCCAGCAGCCGGGCCTTGGCGATGTTCCGCTCTTCCTCAACCAGCTTGCGGCGGCTGATGACGATGTTGCGGCGTTCCTTGTCGATCTTGAGGACCTTGGCGTCGATGTCCTGGCCGATGTACTCGCCGACATCGGCGGGTCGGCGGATGTCGACCTGCGAAGCCGGCAGGAAGACCGGCACGCCGATGTCCACCAGCAGGCCACCCTTGATCTTGCGCAGCACCTTGCCCTTGACGACGTCGCCCTCGTTGGTCGTGTCGACGATGCGGCGCCAGTTGAGGATGCGGTCGGCCCGGCGCTTGGAGACGACGATCATGCCCGTGTCGGACTCGATGTCCTCGACGAGCACCTCGACCTCGCGCCCGACGGCGACCTCGCTCTTGTCGTCCCACTCATCGAGGCTGACGACGCCTTCGCTCTTGAGGCCGACGTCCAGGACCACCTCGCCGCCGTTGATTGCGACGACGCGGGCCTTGACGATCTGGTTGAAGTCGAGATTCGTGCCCAGGTTTGGCGCGATAGCCGACTCGATGACCTCCGTGCTGGGCTGGTCGCCATACGCGGCCTGGAAATGGGCCATGATGTCGGCGTCGGAGACTTCGATGTCGCGGAAAAGATTGGGGTTGACCATGTGCTGCTGCTGCGTCCTGCGGATCGTCCCGGCTCGACCACCCGCCCCGCCGGGCGGCGGGCGACCCGGCCAGCCTCGGCCGGATGCGTGGTCGCGTGAGGGGGATGCGGGTTAGACGCCACCGCCGACTCGCACCGGAACACCCGGCGCTTCGTGAGACGACAGCCCGGTAAGGCTAATGGAGCGCGTCAAGCCATGCAAGCCGGATGCGGGGAAACAGGGAGCACGTCCGCCGGATGCGGCCATGCGGGAAGCCCCTCCAGCGAGCCCAGCCGCGGCGTGCAAGCGTTTGCAGGCCGGTCGTCCCTGGCGGAACGTTGGCCGCGCGACGCCGGTCGGAGCCCGCGACCGCACCGCCTGCGCATTCGCTCCCGTCGCCCCCCTACCGGATCAGCCCGCGCTGCCGCAGGTACGCCAGCACCAGCGTATCGAACGGCACGCGCGTGCTCGTGAACAGGTACGCGACGCCGCGCCGCGTGCAGTGGTTCTTCAGGGACTCGCAGTATGCCTGGAGATTCGCCCGGTAGCGGTCAAGCAGCGGCTTGCTGATCGTCACTTCCGCCGTGTCCTGGTCCTCTACGTCCAGCAGCTTCAGGTCGCCGGCCAGGGGCGGGTCGATCTCCTGCGGCGAGAGCACCTGAACGCAGTAGATGTCCAGGTTGCGGCTGAGCAGGTAGCGGATTCCGGCCTCGTAGCCGCCCTTGTCGAGGAAGTCCGACAGCACGATCACCACGCCCTTGCCGGTGTGCCGCAGCGCAAAGCGCCGCGCCACGGCGGCCAGGTCGCTCGCGCCGCCCAGCGGCACGCGGCGGAGGAACTCGATTACCTGGGCCGTGAGCCGCCGACCGCGAACGCCGCGCATCTCCTCCACCAGCCTCGACGAGTACGCGTAGAGACTGACGCGGTCGTAGTTGACGAGGCCGATGTAGGCCAGTGCGGCGGCAACGCGCTTGACGTAGAGACCCTTGTGCGGATCGCCCCAGTTCATGCTGCCGGAGACGTCCAGCAGGACGCTGACGTTGAGGTCCTCCTCTTCCAGGAACAGCTTGAGAAGCAGGCGCTCCAGGCGGGCGTAGATGTTCCAGTCGAGGAAGCGCAGGTCATCGCCGACCACGTAGTCGCGGTAGTCGGCGAACTCAACGCTCTCGCCCTTCCGCTTGCTGCGGCGCTCGCCCTTCATCCGCCCGGCGAAGATCTTGCGCGACAGGATCTCGAGCGCATCCAGCTTGGCCATGAACTCGGGCGAGAGCAGCGGCTCGTCATCCGCGGATCGCACTGCCTGCGGCGTCGTGGCCATGGGGACGGATTCTACCAGCAGCCGTTCGCGCCGATGCGCCGTGGTACCGGATTCCAACCGGTACCGCCGCTTGCACTGGCTTTCAACCGGTGCAGGCGGCTTCGCGCCGCGCTGCGTTCACGGCTGCGCGGCCTTCGGATACGCTACCAGGCCGTGTCGACCTGGTTCTTCGTTTCTGACCTGCACGGGCGCCGGGCGCGCTTCGAACGGCTCTTCGAGCAGATTGCAGCCCAGCGTCCGGTGGCTGTCCTGATCGGCGGCGACATCCTGCCGGGCGGGGCAACGCTTCGCGACGACCCGCAGGTCGGTGACTTCGTCCGCGACTACCTCGCCCCCCGGATCCTCGATCTGCGCACCGCGCTCGGACAGGCCGCGCCGCGCGTCCTCCTGATCCTCGGCAACGACGATCCGCGCTGCGAAGAAGCCGCATTCGTCGAGGCCGCGGCGCTGGGAGCCTGGGAGTACATCCACGAACGCCGCGCCCGTGTCGACGACTGCGACGTCTACGGCTACGGTTGCGTGCCCCCGACGCCGTTTCGGCTGAAGGACTGGGAACGCTACGACGTGTCGCGGTACCTGGATCCCGGCGACGTCAGCCCCGAGGACGGCGTCCGGACGATGCGGGTCGACCCCGGCACAATCCGCCACGGGACGATCCGCGACGACCTGGAGCGCCTCACCGGCAACGCGGATCTCTCGACGGCGGTGCTGCTCTTCCATGCCCCCCCGTACAGGTCCGCACTCGACCGCGTACACCGCCGCCTGGCCAGCTACGAGCACGCGCCGCTCGACGAGCACGTCGGCAGCGTCGCAATCCGTGAGCTCATCGAGGCGCGCGGTCCCCGAGTCACGCTCCACGGCCACATCCACGAGTCCCCGCGCCTCGCCGGTGCCTGGCGCGAGCGAATCGGGGGCACCTGGTGCTTCTCGGCTGCCCATGACGGTCCGGAGTTGGCCCTGGTCCGGTTCGATCCGTGCGACCCCGCGGCCGCGACGCGCGAGTTGATCCGGGCCTGAGGGCGCTCCGACACCTTCACCGTCGGCGACTCCAGAACTGCACCGGTCACGACGTGGAGCGCCCGCCAGCGTGCCCCGTCGCACCGGGGGCCACGAGGTATACTCACGACATGGACCTCTTCGCCGAGCAGCGCGCCGCGGCTCTGCGCAGCGTCGAGCCGCTCGCCGTCCGCATGCGGCCGCGAACGTTCGACGAGTTCGTCGGACAGGAGCACTTCGCCAGGCCCGGCGGCCTGCTTCGGCGCCTGCTGGAGGCCGACCGGCTCGGCAGCGCGATCCTCTACGGCCCGCCGGGGTGCGGCAAGACCACGCTGGCCCACCTGATCGCGCGCCACACGCGGGCGGAGTTCATCGCGCTGCACGCGGCGGAGGCCGGCGTGAAGGACGTGCGCGCCGTGATCGACACCGCCCGGCAGCGGCTCGCGGCCAGCGGCCAGCGCACGGTCCTGTTCCTCGACGAGATCCATCGCTTTAACCGCGCCCAGCAGGACGTGCTGCTCCAGGACGTCGAGGAGGGCGTGCTGACGCTGGTGGGCGCGACTACTGAGAACCCGTTCTTCGCCGTCAACGCCCCGCTGCTCTCACGCAGCCAGATCTTCGAGCTTCGCCCACTCGGCCCGGCCGACATCGAGCGACTCATGCGGGCCGCGCTGGCCGATACCGAGCGCGGCCTGGGCGGCTCCGGCGTCAGCGTGGACGACGACGCGCTGCGCTTCCTGGCCGAGCGCGCCGACGGCGACGCCCGGCGGGCCCTGTCCGCGCTGGAGGTGGCGGTCCGTTCGCAGCAGGCTCCCGGGCGGACGCCGCGCGTCACGCTCGAAGTGGCCGGCGAGTCGATGCAGGTCAGGGCCGTGCCGTACGACGCTACCGGCGACACGCACTACGACGTCGCCTCGGCGCTGATCAAGAGCATGCGCGGCAGCGACCCGGACGCGGCGCTGTACTGGCTGGCGCGGATGCTCGAAGGGGGCGAGGACCCGCGGTTCATCGCCCGGCGGATCGCGATCTGCGCGTCCGAGGACGTGGGCAACGCCGATCCGCAGGCCGCCATCCTGGCCGCGGCCGCGATCAAGATCGCCGAAACGGTCGGCCTGCCCGAGGCGGAGTACGTGCTGGCGCAGGCGGCGGTCTACGTCGCCTGCGCGCCGAAGTCGAACGCGGTGACACTCGCAATCGCCGCGGCGCGTGAGGATGTCCGCGGCGGGCTGACGCTCCCGGTGCCGCCGCACCTGCGCGACCGGAGCTACGCGGGCGCGGCGCGCCTGGGACGCGGGGAGGGGTACCTGTACCCGCACGACTATCCCGGCGCATTCGTCGAGCAGGACTACCTCGGGGCACACAAGCGCTATTACAATCCCACGGACCGAGGCGAGGAGGCTGGCTTGGCCGCGCGTCTGGCGGCCTGGCGGGCCAAGCGGTCGACGCCGGCCGAACCTCCTCAACGGAGCAGCGACTGACTTGCCCAAGCACGCGCTTCGCCAGCGGATTCGCGAGCTGCTCGGCTCGATCCCGTCGGACGTGCTCAGCGCCCGCAGCGCCGCCGTCGGTCGGCTGCTCTGCGCCCAGCCCGAGTACGCCCGGGCCGACGTGCTCATGATCTATCTCTCGCTGCCTTACGAGGTGGACACGCAGCCCATCGCCATCCAGGCCTGGGCCGACGCCAAGCGCGTCGTCGCCCCGCGCGTGTCGTGGGACCAGCGGCGAATGTTGCCGATCGAGATCACGACACTCGCCGGCGAGTTCGAGGAGGACGAGCTGGGCATCCGGGCGCCGATCTCCGGCCCGCCGGTGCCCATTCACGAAATCGACCTGGTGCTCGTGCCGGGTCTCGGATTCGACGAGCACGGCAACCGCCTCGGCCGCGGCCGGGGCTTCTACGACCGCTTTCTCAAGCACGCCGGCTTCAGAGCCGTCACCTGCGGCCTGGGGCTCGAAGAGCAATTCGTGGACACCATCCCGACCGAGCCGAACGACGTGCCGATGAGCATGCTGGTCACCGATGTCAGCGTCCGGCGCTTCGCGGGGAGCCCGGGGGCGCCAGGCCCGGCCGCCCCGCCGCCTGGCCGCCCATGAGGCCGACCACGCCCGCGCACTCGACAACACCATGAGCACCGCGATCGGCCGACGCCGCTACCTGACGAATTTCGAGCATCATCGCCTGCCGCACCTGTTCACCGACGTGCTGGTGATCGGCTCGGGCGTGGCCGGGTTGCAGGCCGCGTTGCAGGCCGCCGACCACGCCGACGTGCTGCTGGTGACCAAGGATCGGCTGGACGCGTCCGCCTCGTCGTGGGCCCAGGGCGGCATCGCCGCGGCGACGGGACCCGGTGACTCGGCCGACCGCCACGCCCGCGACACGCTCGAGGTCGCCTGCGGGCTGGGACACGAGGCGATCATCCGCGGCGTGACATCGGAGGCGCCGAGCATTATCGCGCAGCTCGTCGCGAGCGGCGCGCGCTTCGACGCCCAGGGAGCCACGTTCGAGGCGGGCCAGGAGGGCGGGCACTCAGCCCCCCGCATCATTCACGCGGCCGACGCGACCGGGCGCGAGGTCGTCCGCGTCCTGATCGACCAGGCGCGCCAGCACCCCCGCATCCGCCTCTTTGAGAAGTGCTTCACCATCGACCTGCTGAGCAACAACGGCCAAGTCGTCGGGGCCGTGACCTACAGCCCCAAGTACGGCCACCAGATGTTCTGGGCCACGACGACGATCCTGGCCACTGGCGGATGTGGCCGCGTCTACCGCGAAACGACGAATCCACCCGTGGCCACCGGCGACGGCCTGGCGATGGCGCTCCGCGCCGGGGCCATCCTCCGGGACATGGAGATGGTCCAGTTTCACCCGACCACGCTGTACGTGGCCGGCGCCGCCCGCGAGCTGATCAGCGAAGCCGTCCGCGGCGACGGCGCCTACCTGGTCGATCGCGCCGGGCGGCGCTTCATGCACGACCACGACCCGCGCGGCGAACTGGCCCCGCGCGACGTGGTCAGCCGCGCCATCGCCGCCGAGATGAAGCTCCAACACGAGCCCTGCGTATACCTCGACGTGCGGCACTTCGCCCCCGGGCACTTCGCGGAGCGATTCCCGAACCTCGACCGGCTCTGTCGGCAATTCGACATCCATCCGGAGCGCGACCTCATTCCTGTGCGGCCCAGCATGCACTACCTCGTCGGCGGCGTGGTCGTCGACGAATCCGGCCAGACAAACGTGCCCGGGCTGCTGGCCTGCGGCGAAGTCACCTCCACCGGCCTGCACGGGGCCAACCGCCTGGCCAGCAACTCGCTGCTCGAAGGGCTCATCTTCGGCGCGCGCTGCGGCCGCCTGGCCGCGCGGCGTGCCGCCGGCGCCGAGCGACTCAGCCGCCCGCTGCCCATTGGCCACGTCTTGCCACACTCCCCGCGGACCGAGCTCGACCTGGGCGACGTGCTCAACAGCCTCATCAGTCTCATGTCTCGCAACGTCGCGGTCGAGCGCTCCGGCGACCGCCTGCGCGAAACCCTCGAGATCATCTCGTTCTGGTCGCGTTACGTCATGGACAAAGTCTTCGACGAGCCGCGTGAGTGGGAGACGCAGAACATGCTCACCGTCGCGCTGCTCATTGCCACCAGCGCGGCCACGCGGACCGAGTCGCGCGGCGTGCACTTCCGCACCGACTTTCCGGCCACCGACCCCGCTTGGCAACGACACATCGACCTCTGCCGCATGGATGACACCATCCAGGTCTCGACCACGCCGCTGCCCGAGGCCGGGTCGTGAGGAACCCGGGCGCGGGTGGCTTTCCGCCGGCGCAGTCGCCTCGCACCGACGACGGCCGCGGCCCGCGACGCGTGCGGCGCCGACTCCCCTGGCTTATCCCGGCCGGCCGCACGCCGACGATCGCCCAGTTGACGGTCACGCTCATCATCCTCGGCCTGGCGTGGCGCACGCTGCGCTACCTGCTGGCCTTCCCGTACTGGGGTGACGAGTCGTTCGTCGTCGTCAGCTTCCTGACACGCGACTTCGCTGGCATGATTCGGCCGCTCGAATGGGGCCAGATCGTTCCGCTCGGTTTCATGTGGGCCGACCTGGTGATGGCGCGGCTCTTCGGCGTCGGTGAGCACGCGCTGCGCTTCATCCCCTACGTCGCAGGCGTCGCCTCGCTCTTCCTCTTCTGGCGGCTGGCCACCCAGCACCTGCCCAAGCGAGCCGCTCTCCTGGCGGTCGGATTCCTGGCCGCGTCGTTCTACGCCGTGCGCCACGGGGCCGAGGCCAAGGCGTACTCGACCGACCTGCTCGTCGCCCTGGCGCTCATCCATCTCGCATGGGCGGTCTGGACGCAACCGCGGAGCGCGCTGCGCTGGGCCGCGTTGTGCCTCGGCGGCTTGCTCGCGCCGTGGTGCTCGTATCCGGCACTGTTCGTGGGCGGGGCGATCGGCATCCTCCTGTCGTGGATGCTCCTGCGCGAGCGCTTCGCGGGCGGCGTCCTGGCCGGCTGGTTCGGCTTCGGCCTGCTCTTCGTCGCGAGCAGCCTCTTGATGATCTTCCTTTACGCCGTTCCGCACGCCCGCGCCGCCAGCGGGTTGACCGAAATCGAAATGTGGCGGATGGCGTTCCCCCCCTGGGATCGCCCCTGGATGCTGCCCGTCTGGCTCGTCGCCATCCACACCGGCATGATGTTCGCCTACCCTCACGGCGGACACTGGGGCGGCAGCACGTTCACGTTCGTCGTCTTCGTCATCGGCGCCGTCTGGATGTGGCGACGCAACAGGCCGCTCGTCGTGCTCCTGCTGGCCGCGCTACCGCTCAACTTCATCGCCGCCTCGTTCGAGAAGTACCCGTACGGCGGCACGGTGCGCACGTCGCTGTACCTGGCGCCGGCGATCTGCCTGCTCGCGGGCGCCGGCCTCTATGCCCTCCTGCGCCGCTTCCTGAAAGGCGAGCAACTGCGGCTTGGACTGATGGTCGCCTCGGGTGCATTCGCGGTGCTCGCCGTCGGCGGCATGATCAGCGACGTGGCCCGCCCCTACGCCACCGAGCACTCGATCATCAGCTACCGCCACGTCCGCGACATCGCCCCTGCCACGCGGCCGCAGGACCGCTGGGCGACCTTCAACGCCGTCGAACCTTGCGACTACGCGCCCTGGCTCGGAGCCTGGCGTGGGATTGGCGGGCAGTGGGTCTTCGACATGCTCCGGTTCTGCCCCACGCGCGAGCCAATCCAATGGGCCCCCCCGCCCGAGGCCCTCGAAGTGCCCGCCGACGGCACGCTATGGCTGTTCTGCTACCGCGGCATCAAGGTCGCCTTCCCCGAGAACCAGTGGCAGGCGTACCTCGACGCCGTTACAAGCCGACTCGGGTCGCCCGAGCACGAAAGCCGGCGGATCAAGCAGCGCGATGGTGTCTGGGAGTCGATCGAGATCTACCGCTGGGACGGTCGTAACCAACGCTAATTAAATTGGTTGCGAGTTACTGTCGTCAGAGAGTCCCCGTCGTACCCACCGCGGCGCACCACAGGCCCGGACCCAAATCAGTCATTTGATTGACTAAATCAAACGTTCGACTATAGTGCCCCGTGGCGCCACTCACCCCGCCCGGAGGCACGCCGCTGGCCAACGTCGAACACGAGACCGACACCCGTCAGCGGCTCCTCAATGCCGCCGGCGAAGTCTTCGCCGAGGTTGGCTTTCACACCGCCACCACGCGCGACATCGCCCGGCGGGCCTCCGCCAACATCGCCGCCATCAACTACTACTTCCGCGACAAGCAGGGCCTTTACACAGAGGCCGTGCGGCTCATTTACCGCGACGAGGACACGAAGTACCCCGCGACGCCCGGCGTGACAGACGACGCGCCGCCGGACTGCCGACTCCGCGCGTTCATCCACGGCTTCATGCACAAGCTGTTCGACGCCGAGCGTCCGGCGTGGCACGGCCGGCTTCTCTCGCGCGAGCTGTTCGAGCCGACCGAGGCGCTGGACGCGATCGTGGCCGAGCGCATCCGGCCGCGCTACCAACTGCTGCGCGGCATCATCAGCGACCTGCTCGGGGCGGCGCGGACCGACGCGCTGGTGCGGCTGTGCATCAACAGCGTGATCGGCCAGTGTCTGCACTACCATCACGCGCGGCACATGCTGGCGCGGCTCCAGCCCGAGTGTCCGTACGGACCGCACAACGCGGCCGAGCTGGCCGAGCACGTGGCCCGCTTCTCGCTCGGGGCGATCGCCGCCCTGGCCCGTGGGGCGGAAGGCAGGACGGCATGAACGCGATTGCGATCAAGATGCTGCTGGGCGACCGGGCGAAGTACCTGGGCATCCTGCTCGGCGTGACGCTGACATCGTTCCTGATCACGCAGCAGGGCAGCATTTTCGTGGGGATTATGTCCCGCACGTTCGGCTTTATCGTCGACACGTCGATCGCCGACATCTGGGTGATGGACGAGAAGGTGCAGTTCGTGGACGACTCCAAGCCGATGCAGGACACGATGCTGCTGCGCGTCCGCGGGGTCGAGGGCGTCGACTGGGCCATGCCGCTCTACAAGAGCCTGCTCCGCGCCCGGCTCGACGACGGTAACTACCAGCAGTGCAACGTCATCGGCGTCGATGATACGACGCTCGTCGGGGGGCCGTCGCGGGTGATCGCCGGCCACCGCGAAGACCTGCGGGCGCAGGACGCGGTCATCGTCGACGCGGTCGGGGCCGCCCGACGGCTGGCGAAGATCCAGCCGGACGGAACGCGGCGCCCGCTGGGCATCGGCGACACGCTCGAGCTGAACGACAGCCGCGCGGTGGTGGTCGGCCTGTGCCAGACGACGCGGACGTTCCAGTCGCAGCCGGTGGTTTACACGACCTATTCGCGGGCGACACGCTTCGCCCCGCGAGAGCGACGGATGCTGACGTTCATCCTGGTCAAGGCCAAGCCCGGCGAGGCGCTCGACGAACTGTGCGCCCGCATTCGGGAGACGACCGGACTGGCCGCCTACACCGGCGACGAGTTCTCCTGGATGACCGTCATGTACTTCATCCGCAACACCGGAATCCCGATCAATTTCGGCACCGCGGTGATCCTGGCCTTCCTCGTGGGCACGGCCATCGCCGGGCAGCAGTTCTACAACTTCACGCACGACAACCTGCGCTACCTCGGCGCGCTGAAGGCCATGGGCGCCGGCAACCTGCTGCTCCTGCGGATGGTCGTGCTTCAGGCGCTGCTCGTCGGCCTGCTGGCGTACGGACTGGGCGTCGGCCTGGCCTCCGCCTTCGGCTATGCCATGCGAAACACTGAGCTGGCGTTCCGGCTGCTGCCGCAGCAGCTCTACACGACTGGCGTGGTCGTGCTGACCGTCTGCGCCCTGTCCGCCGCCGTCAGCATGATCAAGGTCGTGCGGCTTGAGCCCGCGGTCGTGTTCAAGAACTGACGCGGCGGCGCGGTGCACGGGCGCGCGCCACGACGTGCGAGTAGGGCCCGCATGTCACGCGGGCAGCCAGGAGTCCGATCAGGATGGTTCGCAGTACGGCCAACGGCGACGCGGTGTTCTGCCGCGACCTGGTCAAGACCTACGGCAAGGGCGACACGCGCGTGGTCGCGCTGAACGGGGTCAACCTGGACGTGCACCCCGGCGAACTCCTCATGCTGGTCGGTCCCTCGGGCTGCGGGAAGACGACGCTGCTCTGCGTGGTCGCCGGGATTCTCAACCGCGACAGCGGGCAGTGCTCGGTCTTCGGGCGCGACTTTCGCAGCATGGGGCGACGCGAGCGCTCGCGCTACCGCGGCGAGAACATCGGCTTCGTCTTCCAGTCGTTCAACCTGATACCGACGCTTAGCGCCGCCGAGAACGTGGCGATTCCGCTGATTCTCAACGGCGTGGCGCGGCGTGAAGCGCTGCGCCGGGCCGACGCCCTGCTCGAGAAGGTCGGGCTCGGCCGACGGCAGCGCGACCTGCCGTCGCGGCTCTCCGGCGGGCAGCAACAACGTGTCGCAATCGCGCGGGCGATGATTCATAACCCGCGCCTGATCGTCTGCGACGAGCCGACCAGTGCCCTGGATCACGAGACCGGCCACCACGTCATGGAGCTGCTGCGCGAAGTGGCGGTCGGACCGGACCGCGCCCTGGTGATCGTGACGCATGACGCCCGCATCTTCGGGTTCGCGGATCGGATTGCGCAGATGGACGACGGGCGAATCGTGCGGGTGGTCAACTCGCCGGCGGAGATGTCGTCCTAGCACGACTTGCAGGGACTCGTAGCGTCGGACGTCTGCGTCCGGCCAGCAGCGTCGGACCACCGCGTCCGACGAAGAAGTGGAGCCGCATCAACCGTCGGACACAGAGTTCCGACGCTGCGGCCTGTTGTGGACCGCCTCAGGAGTCGGTCGAGTTGTCGTGGCACCCGTCTCCAGCTTGTGGCGGCTCACTGTGCATCTGGTCTGAGGTGTTCGCATGATCGGCAAGTACCTGGTTCCGCTCCTCGCCGCGGGCGGGCTGCTCTTCGCTGTTTGGCGCGTGATCGAGACGAACCGCCCCGTGCTCGCCGCGCCGCCCATCGTCCCCCCCGCCACGCCGGACTTCGCGTCCCGCATCAGCGGAGCGGGACTGGTCGAGGCCAGCTCGCAGAACATCGCGCTGGGCACGCTCGTTCCGGGCGTGGTCCGCGACGTCGCCGTCGTGGTCGGCGCGACGGTGCGGCGGGGCGACCCGCTGTTCAAGATCGACGACCGCGACCGCCTGGCCGACCTGGAGGTGCGCAAGGCTCAGCTTGCCGCCGCCCAGGCGCGGCTCGAGCGGCTTCGTCGGCTGCCGCGCGACGAGGATGTCCCACCTGTCGAGGCCCGCCTGAGCGAGGCACGCGCCACGCTGGAGGATGCGGAAACGCAGTACCGGCTCGCCGAGCACGCCGACCGCCGGGCCGTCAGCGTCGAAGTGCTCGAGCGGCGCCGGATGGCGGTATTGCAGGCCGCCGCCCGCGTGTCCGAGGTCGAGGCACAACTGGCCCTGCTTCGGTCCGGCGCGTGGCAGGCCGACATCGCCGTGGCCGAGGCCGAGGTGACCCAGGCGGCGGCGGTCGTGCACCAGATGGAGGTCGAAATCGACCGACTCACCGTGCGGTCCCCGGTCGACGGCGAAGTCCTGCAGGTCAACGTGCGGCCGGGCGAGTACGCGGCGGCCGGCGCGCTGGCCACACCCCTGATGATCGTGGGCACGGTTGAGACGCTGCACGTTCGTGTGGACATCGACGAGAACGACGCCTGGCGATTCAAGCCGGACGCGGACGCGGTGGCGTTTGTGCGGGGTAATCGCGACCTGTCGGCCCACCTGCGCTACGTGCGCACGGAGCCGTTCGTCGTGCCGAAACGCTCGCTCACCGGTGACGCCCGCGAACGCGTGGACACGCGCGTACTCCAGGTGCTCTACGCATTCGACCGCTCGGCCCTGCCAGTGTACGTCGGACAGCAGATGGACGTGTTCATCGCCGCGCCGCCTGCGGGCGTTCGGGACGACGCGGCTGCGGCTTCGGCGGCGCGCTCGCCCGGAGAACCCCGATGACGACGTTTGGCCGGCCGCACCGCGGCGCGGGGCGGTCCGCGTTCGCGTACGCGCTGGCGCTCGCGGCCAGCCTGGCCGGCTGCACGGTCGGACCAGACTACGCGCGGCCCGAGCTCAAGCTGCCGGAGCGCTTCGAGGAAGGTCGCGCCGTGGGGGTGAGCGTGAGCCCGATCGACGCAGCGACGGCGTGGTGGGAATCGCTGCGTGATCCGAAGCTTACCGAGCTGATCGGCCGGGCGCGGGAGAACAACCTGGACCTGGCCGAGGCGCGAGCCCGTGTCCGCGAGGCGCGCGCCGCACGCACTGCGGCCGGCGCGGACCTCTTCCCGCAGCTCGGCCTTCAGGGGGCCTACCAGCGCACACGGCGTAGCGAGAACGCCACGCCGCCGCCACAGGCTGACGGCCAGGCCCGCGCTCGGCTGCTCAGTGGCCTGACGCGAAACCTGGGCAGCCCCCCTGCCGCCAGTGCCGGGGCGCTGACGCGGGAATTGCTGTCCGCCGCTGTCAATGAAGGTGTCCAGCGGCGCAACGCGCTGCGCACACCGCGGGCCAGCGTCGAGCAGGACCTCTACCAGGTCGGCCTCGACATGAACTGGGAGATCGACGTCTTCGGCGGCACGCGGCGGGCGGTCGAGGCTGCGGAGGCGGACATCGTCGCCGCGGAGGCGGGATATGACGACGTGCTCGTGTCGCTCCTCTCCGAGGTCGCGTTGAACTATGTGGAGCTGCGCAGCGCGCAGCGGCGGCTCGAGATCGCGGCTCAGAACATCGCCTCGCAGCGCGAGTCGGTCGAGCTGGCGCGCTCGCGCTACGAGGCGGGGCTCACCAGCGAGCTGGACGTGGCCCAGGCGGAAGCCCAGCTCGCCACCACAATGTCGCAAGTGCCGAGCCTCGAGATCGACGCCGTCCAGGCGATCCACCGCCTCTCATATCTGCTCGGGCAGCCTCCCAAGGCCCTGGCCGGAGAGCTGCTCGCCGCCGGTCCGATCCCGCCGACGCCCCCCGTAGTTCCGGTCGGCCTGCCGTCGGACCTGGTTCGCCGCCGACCGGACATCCGCCGGGCGGAGCGCGAGCTGGCGGCCTCGACGGCGCGGGTCGGCGAGGCGATCGCGGACCTGTTCCCGCGCTTCTCGCTGACCGGGGCGTTCGGCATGCAAACGTATGACTTCGCCACGATTCTCGACTGGCGCAGCCGCGTGTTCTCGATCGGGCCGACCGTCCGCTGGCCGGTGTTCGACGGCGCCCGGATTCGCGCGAACATCGCGGTCCAGGACGCGCGGCAGGAGCAGGCCCTGACCCGCTACGAGCGCACCGTGCTGCTCGCACTGGCAGAGGTCGAGAGCGCCCTCGTCTCCTACGAGCGCCAGCGGGCGCGGTACGAGACGCTACGGCAGGCTGTGGCGGCCGACCGGCGTGCCGTCGAGATCTCCACCGAGCTCTACTCACGCGGCCTGACCAGCTTTCTCAACGTCCTGGAGTCGCAGCGGGCCCTGTTTCAGGCCGAGGACCAGCTCGTGCAAAGCGAGCAGGCCGCCGTCACAAGCCTGATCGCGCTCTACAAGGCGCTCGGGGGCGGATGGGCCGCCTCCGACGTCGGCTCACCCACCACGCTGCCCGCCGACCGGTACGTTCTCTTGAACGTCCCTGGCGCGGAGTCCTGGCTGCCGGCGGCACCCACACTGCCCGAGCCGCAGCGGCCGACGACTCAGCCGGCACCAGCCGCCCCACCGTCGGACGACTAATCAGAGTCCGACGCGCCCCGTGTTGGCGGCCGGCGGCGGCCCGCAGAGCCTCGTGCTACACTACTCCGCTTGCCATGAGTCAGACCGCGTTCGTGCTCGTCGTCACCCCGGAGCAGTCGCTCGGCGACCGAATCCGCGAGCTGCTGCGCGACCGTCACGGGCACTCGTGCCGGGTCGTGGCGAGCCTGGGCGAAGCGCTCGACTCGATCCGGGCAAGGGCGCCGGATGTCGTGGCGGTCTGCGGGCACGACGAGCCGGCCGAGGGACTCGATCGGGTCGTGGCCGCCCTCGAAGCTGTGGCACTCGATGCCACACTGCTGCTTGCCGGGCGCTACGACGCGCCGTCGACGCGGCGCATCCGCGTGGCCACGCTGCCGGATGGCGACGACCCGGTCGCCCTGGCGCGAGCCATTTCCGCCGCTGCCGGCAAGGCCGTTTCGCGCCGCGCGGACCGGGAGCTGCGCGAGTCGATCGAGCAACGACCGGCGGAGTACTTCCACGGGATCGTGGGCGTCTCGAGCGCCATCCGGAAAGTCGTCGAGCGCGTACAGAAGGCGGCCCGCAACAAGGCGACCGTGCTCATTCTCGGCGAGACCGGCACGGGCAAGGACCTCATCGCCGAGGCGATCCACCGCGCCTCGGACCGCGCCAGGGGGCCGTTCAAGGCGATCAACTGCGCGGGACTGAACGAGAACCTGCTGGAGAGCGAGCTGTTCGGACATGTCCGCGGGGCCTTCACGGGCGCGGTGGGCGACCGCAAGGGCTACTTTGTTGCCGCCGACGGTGGCACGCTGCTGCTCGACGAGATCGGCGACATGCCGCTGCCCATGCAGCCGAAACTGCTCCGCGCGCTCGATCGTCGCGAGATCACGCCGGTCGGCTCGACCGAAGTCCGCCGCGTGGACGTGCGGCTCATCGCGGCGACGAATGCGAACCTCCAGCAGCTCATGGAGGACCGAAAGTTCCGGGAGGACCTGTTCTTCCGGCTGCACGAGTTCGTCATCGAGATTCCGCCCCTGCGCGAGCGGCGCGACGACATCCCGTTCCTGGTCGACCACTTCCGACGCAAGGCGAACGAGCTGCACGGCCTGGCGTGTCCGGGCGTGTCCAGCGAGGCGATGGGGCTGCTGACGAAGTACTTCTGGCCCGGCAACGTGCGTGAGCTGGCCAGCGTCATCAGCGCGTTGGTGATTGACGTCGAGGATCGGCAGATCGAGGCGGACGACTTGCCGGAGCGCATCCGCGGCTCGCGGGAGATCGTCCCGGCCAGCAGCGTCGGGCTCGTCGGGCTGAAGATGGCCCAGATCGAGCGGATGATGATCGAGCGGACGCTCCAGGCGACCGGCGGCAACCGCGAGCAGGCGGCCAAGATTCTCGGCATCGGCACGCGCACGCTGTATCGAAAGCTGAAAGAGTTCGGGCTGTAGCGCTCAATCGTGCGGCGCGTTGAGGCGCGCCCGGCGAGCTGATCTCCAGCCCAGGGCAATTCTCCGCCGCCGCGCCGACGCCGCCAGAACCAGCCCCAGAACCCAGATGAGCGCGACGTGGAGCACCCGCTATCAGCCGGTGTGCGCGGCCGGATGGAGAGAGGGCCGGAGTCGAGGCACCGGCGACCAGTGGGTATTGCACAAGTTGGACGGCAGACCGGCGTGAAACCCGCCCCGCAACTCGCTCCAAGCGACAAGCACCCGCTGATCGCGGGCGCTCCACAGGTTCCGGGACAGGTTCTAGAATGCCGCCAGCACGGATGCGCTCGCCAACGTCGCCCGACGGGCGGTGTCTGACCGCGGCGAGGCGGCGTGGCTGCCGGCGACACGGACGTGGCCAATCAACCCAGCAAACGCAAGCCCCGGCGACGCCGACGCCGGTCCGCTCGCCGGCTGCACCCGGCCTGGCTCCTGGCCGGCGCCGTTGCCGCCGGGATGCTGCTGGGCGCGGGCATCGTCGGCCTGTTCTGGTGGCGGCAGCCCCCGCGCGAGATCGTGCTGACCGTGCCCGGCGTGCCGGATCCGCTCCACACGCCGCCGAGCCAGTACGCCTGGACCGACCAGCCCGCTCCGCTCTTCCCGATCCCGCCATACGCAAAGCACCTTCGCGGCGTCAGCATCGTGCTCGATCCTGGACACATCGGGCAGCGCGACCGCGGCGGCACGTGGAAGCGCGGCCCGACCGGGCTCCGCGAGGCCGAGGTCAACCTGCGCGTCGCGCTCTTCCTCCGCGAGTTTCTCGCCGCGGCCGGGGTGGACGTGGTCCTGACCCGCGAAGTCGATCGCAGTCTAGGTCTATCTGATGACGACGACCTTGCCGCCCGCGTCAAGATCGCGAACGAACGCCGCGCCGATCTATTCCTCTCTATCCACCACAACGGGCACGACAAGCCCGAGCCGAACTTCACGTCGATCTTCTACCACGAGTCCCCCGAGCACAGCCGCGCCAGCGTGTGTGCCGCCCTGCACCTGCTCGGCGGGCTGGCTGACGCGCTGCGACTCGAGCAGCACCTCGACGCCGGCGTGCTGGGCGACCGGCTGCTCTACAAGAACGGACTGGCAGTCCTGCGCCAGGCCCGCGTTCCCGCCGTGCTCACCGAGGCTTCCTTTCACTCGAACCCGCAGGAGGAGGCCCGCCTTCGCGACCCGGTCTACAACCGCCGCGAGGCCTATGGCCTGTTCCTCGGCCTGGCGCGCTGGGCCCAGGCCGGCCTGCCGCGGGTGCGCCTGGCCAGCGGACAGGACCGCGCCGTGAAGGCCGGCCGCGAGGTGCTCCTCCAGCTCGACGACGGCCTGCGCGGCCGTGGCGGCTGGGGTACGGACAGCTTCGATGTGCTACGCGAAAGCATTGAAGTGCGGCTGAACGGTGAGCGGCTGGACTACGCGTACGACGGCGTCAGCGAGCGACTGCGGGTCACCATCCCACGGAGTGCCAGGCCCGGCCCGCGCGACCTGTACGTCGGATTCCAGAACGCGTACGGGCAGCACGTCCTGCACCCCCTGGTGCCCATCGAGATCCAGCGACCTTGACCGCGCGCGGCCGCCCGTCAATCGACGGCGATGACCTCGCGGACCTCGGGCACAAGCGCCTGGAGTTGCCGTTCGACCCCCATCTTCAGCGTCAGGAGCGAATGTGGGCAGCCCGTGCAGGCCCCCTTCAGCCGGACGAACGCCTGCCCGTCCTCGTACCGAACGAACTCGATGTCGCCCCGGTGGGTCTGGATCGCCGGCCGGATGCGCTCGATCACGCTGCGCACCCGGTCGGCGACACTGGCGGACGGTTCAGGCGTCAAGTCCGGCGCGGCTGATTCGGCCATGCGGCACCTCTCGTGGGCAGCGGCGGCGCGAAGGCACTCGATCGGCCCTGGGCAACCGCTCGGCGCCAGTGTACCCGAAGCACGGCCCGGCTCCGACGCCGATTCGCATCTACTTGCGGACGCTGGTCCCCTTCATCTCCATGCCCTTGGCGCGTCCCAGCACGTCGCGCTCCGCGTAGGTCCACTCCATCTTGCCGCCCGGCAGGATCTTCATCGTGCCCTCACCCTGCTTCATCTCGCCGGTCATGGGGTCCGTGCTCTGGCCCTTGGTCTTCCAGGTGCGGGTGGCGGCGTCGTAGGTCGCAGTGCCGTGACCGGTGCTGCCCCAACTGTCGTACCACCAGTTATCAAAGCACCCGCGCTTGGGGTTCCACGTCCACACGCCGATGCCGCTGAACTTGCCCATTTCGCCCATGTCGCCGGACATGCGCTCGACGAGGACCCAGCGGTCCGCCTCCCACGAGACGACGTTCGTGCCGACACCCTTGATCGGCTGATCCATCCCCGGCATCGAGCACTCCCACGTGCCCTCCCAATGGCCGAGCAGCGGCTCGAGCTGGTCGAGCTCGGCCGGGCGCTCGGGGGCCTTCATGTCCGCCATGCTCATCTCGCTGTGGTTACAGCCGGCCAGTGTGAGCGCCGTGAGCACGAGCAACGCGAGGCCGAAACTGCTCTTCATGGGGCATCTCCTTAGTTAGCCCTGACCACCAATCCGGTGAACACCGGCGAAAGTATGCCACCGACGCCGCGCCGAGGCCAGTCCGGCGTGCTGCGCCTTACCGAGGGAGGGAGTGGGGAGTAGGGTTGATCTCGACTCCGCGACGTCCACTTTCCAACTGGGACCCCACGTCCCCCGCCCCGAAACCCGCCGATGCTCCCCAACCCAGAACGTAGACGAGCACAGCGTGGAGCACCCGCTATCAGCGGGTGCCCCACGGAGTAGACGAGAGTCCGACGCGATTCACGGCCCGCAACCCCGCTCCAAACGACAAGCACCAGTTAAGGGAGGATGCTCGACCAGTCCTGCGCTAGACTCCACGCGCACGAGACCCCAGCCGCTGAGTTTCCCGTTCTCGCCGGCTGACGCCGCGACGACGAAGTGACGCACACCGAGGCCGATGCCGCCCATCCCCTCGCAGCACGCAACTACGGGTTGTTGGGCGTGCTCGTCGGGTCGAAGGCGTCGCTCCCGGCGGCGAGTTCCTGTGCATCGGTGTAGCCATCGCCGTCCGTGTCCTGCCCGCCGCGACCGGGCGAGGTGAGCAGGCCGAACCAACTGCTGACGGTGTCCCGGCAATTCGTGAGCAGCCCGGTGCTGAAGAGCATGCCGCCGCTGAGGAGCAGGGGCGCCCAGCGCTTCAAGGCTCCCTTTCGTCGCATTGGATATCTCGCTTTCTGGACATGGAAGTGGTGCGATCCGCACGGGAACGCTCCCATCACGGACCGCATGTCTCATCGTACACTTCCAGGACCCGAATCCAGAGTGTTTTGCGGCGAACTCACTGCTAGTCAGCCGCGACCAAGCCCGGCTACCCCCGCGACTCCGCGTCGCAGGGACGCCGTGCGCCCGTCGCATTCGGGTTTCCCCACAGCGCCGTCGCGGCGAAGCGCAGTTGCAGGACGTCATTGAGGTCGCGCGTCACGTAGAGGAGGCTACCTGTGCTACCAGATGCGAACCCCCAGTCCGTCGCCGGCGCGCTGGCGCCACTGCTCGTGGATCGAATCGAAGTCGCCCGGCTGCTCGGCGTCAGCCCGAGCACGGTTGAGACTCTCTGGCGCCGCGGCGTCTTGCCGAGCATCAAGCTCGGCGCGCGGAGGCTCTACGATGTGGCGGACCTTCGCGCCCTGGTCGCATCGCGCAAGCGCGTGACGCCGGCACCCGACTGAGACGCAGCGGCCCCGATCGCCCGGCCGAGCGCTTGGTCCGAGCGCCGCCCGTCCCGGGACGCTGCACGTCGAGACACGCGAGGTCGTCGATCGAGTTAGTCCTGACCACGCTGTTTGCCCCGAGCGGGCCGCGCGACTGGAACGGATGCGGCCTCGACCCTGAGAACCGATGGGTCAGGCGGGATTCGAACCCGCACTCGAGGGATTTTAAGTCCCTTGCCTCTGCCAGTTGGGCTACTGACCCGCAGAGTCGTCAGGCTCGGCACATCTTAGCCGCTGATGAAGCGGCGCCTCCACGCATGCGACGCCGGCGCGCACCAGACCGCCCCGTATGGACTGCCGCCCGACCCGGCCCGGTCACTCGCAAACCTGGGCGGGCGATGTCGCCGCATCCGCGCCGGGGCTACACTGCAGCGGGATCAGGCCCACCGGAACTCCGCGCCAGCTCGAGCGTCTGCTCCATCGCCGCGGCGACGTCGCCTTCGGCGTCCGCGCGCGGCGCGAGCGATGGCGGCGCGTGCTGCTTGGCGTGGTCGGTCTCATCCTGGTGCTCTGCGCTGTGCTCGTCTACAGCCTGCTCCGACCGCTCGTCGCCTCGGGCGACCCCGACGCGACCGTGATTCTGGCTCGCTGCGTATCCTGCGGCTACGAGGGGCCGCTCTCCGTGCAGGCGGGCCGAAGCGACGGCGCCCAGGTGTGCCCCAAGTGCCGCGAGCGGGCGGCCTACAAGCTCTGGGAGTGTCGGAACTGCGGGGCGCAGTTCCTGCCCGCGCCGGGGCCCGGCCGAGTCGCCTGTCCGTCGTGCCGCTCGGTGGACGTCGGATCCGCCAAGCCGCGGCCGGATGCAACGGCGCCGCCGCCGAAGTAGGCGCCGCGTCGCGCAGTAGCACACTCAGCCGGCAGACCGCCCCGGTGCAACAGCAGCGAAGCGCGGAGTGAGTGAGCGCCCGCCGAGCACCAATCCGGCTCGCTCGGCATGGCGATGCATGGCGCGCGGAATCTCCACGCAATGTCCTGCCGATAAAAGGGCTTACCGGCGCGGCGGCGGTTTCGTTTGACTCGGACCTGCACCGTTCGTAGCATCCAGCGCGAGCCGTGGCCGGGCGCTTGTGGGCGACCGTCAGGTCGGCCCGCGCGAGATCAGAGGTCGCCAGCTTCGGGTCCGCGCCGACGCGGGCGGGTCCGTGCAGGGAGTGCCAGGGATGCCGTCTTCGCAGCAGCTTCTCACGGTGATCGACCGCCACCTGGATCGCGGCAAGTTCCGCCAGCAGCACTGGGAGGGGACCTTCTTCGAGTACCTGGACATGGTGGTGGCCAATCCGCGGCTGGCGCGGAACGCGTTCCAGCGCGTCTACGACATGATCCTCCACTTCGGCACGACGCGCTACACGACCCTCAAGCAGGAGTTCGTGCACTACACGTTCTTCGACGACCCGATCGACAAGGGACAGGACGCGATCTACGGGCTTGACGGCGCGCTGATGCGCCTGGTCGAGTTCTTCAAGTCCGCCGCCCAGGGCTACGGCACCGACCGCCGCATACTCCTGCTCCACGGCCCGGTCGGCTCGAGCAAGAGCACGATCGCCCGGCTGCTCAAGAAGGGGCTCGAGTACTACTCGAAGCTCGACGACGGCGCTCTGTACACGTTCTCCTGGAAGCTCCCGGGCGAGAACGGACAGATCGAGGTGTACCCGTGCCCGATGCACGAGGAGCCGCTCAAGCTCATCCCCAAGGAGGCCCGACGCGACATCGTCGCGCAGATCAACGCCGACCTGCCGGAGGATCGGCAGATCCGCATCGACGGGCACCTGGACCCGTTCTGCCGGCGGACGTTCGAGGACCTGCTGGTCAAGTACGAGGGCGACTGGCGCAAGGTGCTGGAGCACGTGGTGGTGCGGCGAATGGTCCTGTCGGAGAAGGACCGCGTGGGGATCGGGACGTTCCAGCCCAAGGACGAGAAGAACCAGGACTCGACCGAGCTGACGGGCGACATCAACTACCGCAAGATCGCCCAGTACGGCTCGGACAGCGACCCGCGGGCGTTCAACTTCGACGGGGCGCTGAACATCGCCAACCGCGGGCTGTGCGAGTTCATCGAGGTGCTCAAGCTGGACGTGGCGTTCCTGTACGACCTGCTCGGCGCGTCGCAAGAGCACACGATCAAGCCCAAGAAGTTCGCCCAGACGGACATCGACGAGGTCATCCTGGGGCACACCAACGAGCCGGAGTACAAGAAGCTCCAGTCCAACGAGCTGATGGAGGCGTTTCGCGACCGCACCATCAAGATCGACGTGCCTTACAACATCCGTCTTTCCGACGAGATCAAGATCTACGAGAAGGACTTCTCCAAGGAGCGTGTGCGCGGCATCCACATCGCCCCGCACACGATCGAGGTCGCGGCCATGTGGGCCGTGCTGACCCGGCTGGAGGAGCCCAAGAAGGCCGGGCTGTCGCTGCTCCAGAAGCTCAAGCTGTACGACGGCAAGAGCATTCCCGGCTACACCGAGGACTCGATCCGCGAGCTGCGCGAGGAGGCGCCGCGCGAGGGGATGCAGGGCATCAGCCCGCGCTACATCCAGGACAAGGTGTCCAACTCGCTGGTCAGCGAGCAGGCCCAGCAGGACCGCATGATCAACCCGTTCATGGTCATGAACGAGCTGGAGAACGGCCTCTCGCACCACTCGCTCATCACGGACGAGGAGCAGAAGAAGCGCTACAAGGAGCTCCTCACCGTGGTCCGCGAGGAGTACGAGGACACGCTCAAGTACGAGGTCCAGCGGGCCATCTCCGCCGACGAGGACGCCATCCGCCGCCTGTGCACCAACTACATCGAGAACGTCCGGGCTTACACACAGCACGAGAAGGTCCGCAACAAGTACACCGGCCGCGACGAGGAGCCGGATGAGCGGCTGATGCGCTCGATCGAGGAGAAGATCGACATCCCCGACAGCCGCAAGGACGACTTCCGCCAGGAAATCATGAACTACATCGGCGCGCTCGCCCTGGACGGCAAGAAGTTCGAGTACAACACGAACGCCCGCCTGCACAAGGCTCTCGAGCTCAAGCTCTTCGAGGACAGCCGCGACACGATCAAGCTCAAGAACGTGGTCTCCGGCGTGGTCGACGATGAGACCCAGGCGAAGATCGACGTGGTCAAGCAGCGACTGATCAAGTTCTTCGGCTACAACGAGGCCAGCGCCACCGACGTATTGAACTACGTCGCGAGCATCTTCGCCCGCGGCGACACCAAGCGGAGCTGACGCCGCGCGAGAAGATGTCGCGAGGCGAGAGGACGGCAGCGCCAGAGTGACAAGGGCACAACGGGATAACGTGATGAAGGAGCGCTGACCGGCGTCCGGGCGCGTTTTCACCTGCTCACTTTGTTACCTTATCACCTTGTCACTCCCCGCTCGGCCGGGGCGGGAGCACTTGGCTCGCGTAGGTCTCTCCCCGAAGTGGTAGAATACGGTCATGACCGTTCGCGCGCGCCCTATTCGCGAAGACACCGGCGCCATCGACGATGGCTGCGTGCTGACCTACTACGGCTGCACCCCCGACGACTGGGAAGCGGTGGCCGACGAGCGCCGCGTCATCGAGTTCATCGATGGGAGGCTGATTGTGCATTCACCGGGGGGGGTTGACGCATCAACTGCTCTTCGACCTCGTGTATCGGTTAGCAGCAGGATTCGTCGAGCGAAAGCGGCTCGGACGCATTCTCGCCGGCCCGTACGCCATGGAGCTGTCCTACGAGCGCAAGTTCGAGCCCGACATCCTCTTCGTCACACCTACTGCCGCCGCCCGGCTGACCGACGACCGTCTCATCGGCCCCGCCGACCCGGTCATCGAGATCGCCTCGCCCAGCACGCGGGCCTATGACCGCGGCGAGAAACGCGAGGCCTACCGCGTCGGCGGCGTCCGCGAGTACTGGATAATCGACCACGCCTCACGCACCGTTACCGTCGATCGCCCCGCCGGGCGCGAGGTGGCCGCCGCCACCGCCGGCGTGGTGCGGAGCGAGGCCTGCCATGGCTTCTGGCTCCGCGCCGAGTGGCTCTGGGCCGACCCGCTGCCCACCGTCGAACAGTGCCTAGCTGAATTCGTTACGCCCTGACCCGCACGGCAACGCAGTCCCCCCGCCGCGCCCCAAACCCGAATCCTGTTAGAATCCGCCCCCAACGTCTCGTCCCCAGTCCCCGTTCCCGACGTGTCCGACGGCGCGCCGAGCTGGAGTGAATCGAACGTGCGACCAAGCTTCCGCGCCGCGGCAGCGTTCACCGGTGCGCTGGCCACTCTCCTGGCGGCAACGGGCGGCTGCACATTCTCGCTGGAGGAGTTGCTCCGCCCGTTCGTCGACTTCAGCCTCTCGCTGATGGACCGCACCGGACCGGACGTTGTTCCGCCCCACTACAAGCCCATCGCGTTCGTCAATTGGGAGACGCCTCATGTCAGCCCCCTGGCGCTCTCGCCAAACCGGCAGACCCTGCTGGCCGTCAACACGCCCGACGCGCGCGTGGAGATCTTCGATGTGGCCGCGTCGGGACTGCGACGCGTCGCGCGCGTGCCCGTCGGGCTCGACCCGGTCAGCGTGCGCTTCAACGGCAGCACCGAGGCGTGGGTCGTCAACCACGTCTCGGACAGCGTGAGTGTCGTTGACGTCGCCCAGCGCGCCGTCGTGCGGACGTTGCACCCCGGGGACGAGCCGACGGACGTGGCCTTCGCGTCGGGGCGGGCGTTCGTTGTGTGCTCACAGGCCAATCACGTAGCGGTCTATGACCTGGCTTCGCTGGATGCCGCGCCGGTCGTCATCCCGATCGCGGGCGAAGACCCTCGGGCGATCCAGCCGAGGGCTGACGGGCGCTTCGTGCACGTCGCGATCTTCGAGTCCGGGAACGGCACGACCATCCTCCGCGAGACACTCGTCTCCGACCCCAACGGACCCTACGGCGGCGCCAACCCGATTCCGTCGCTGGATCCCGAGATGGACGCGGGACTGGCCGATGCGCCCCCGGCCGGGCTGATCGTACGCAAGGACCGTGCGACCGGCCGCTGGCTCGACGAGAACGGGGCCGACTGGAGCGCCTTCGTCACCTGGGACCTGCTTGACCACGACGTGGCCACGATCGACGCCCAGACGCTCGACGTCTCGTACGCCAGCGGTCTGATGAACCTCGACATGCACCTGGCCGCGAGGACCGACGGCGTCGTCACCGTGGTCGGTACCGAAGCCACGAATCACGTGCGGTTCGAGCCGCGCCTGGCCGGGACTTTCGTCCGTAGCGTTCTCGCGTTGGTCGACCCGCGCGACCCCTCGGCCGCGCGCGTCGTCGATCTCAACCCCCACCTGGCGGGCGCCTACGACGACGGGACACCACGCGTGTCCGAAGCGCTTCGCCGGCTGTCGATCGCTGACCCGCGCGGCATTGTCTGGCAGGTCGACGGGGCGGCCGGCTTCATCACGGGCCAGGGCAGCAACAACGTGATTCGCGTCGATCGCGACGGCGAGCGGACCGGACACGTGGCGGTCGGCGCCGGCCCCACGGGAATCGTGCTCGACGAGGTTGCCAGCCGGCTGTATGTCCTCAATCGCTTCGACGCGAGCGTGTCGGTGCTCGACGCGGCGGCGCTCACGGAACTCGAGCGGGTCGCACTTCCAGACCCGACACCCGCCGAGATCCGCGCCGGCCGGCCTTTCCTTTACGACGCCCACGTCACGTCCGGGCTGGGCGTGACGGCGTGCGCCGCCTGCCACGTTGACGCGCGCATGGACCAGCTCGCCTGGGACCTGGGCAATCCCGCCGGCGCGACCAAGCCATTCAACCAGAACTGCGATGCGCTCGTGACGGCCGAGTCGGCGCCACTGGTCGCCGTGCAGGTCCCCTGCCGCGACTTCCACCCGGTCAAAGGCCCCCTGACGACCCAGACCCTCCAAGGCATCATCGGAACGGAGCCGCTGCACTGGCGCGGCGACCGCGACAACCTGGCCGAGTTCAATGCCGCGTTCGAGAGCCTCAACGGCCGCGACGCGCCGTTGACTGATGCAGAGGTGGACGCATTCGAGCGGTTTATCGCCACGCTGCGGTTCCCTCCCAACCCGTTCCGAACGCTGGAGAACGCCCCGTCGCCGGACGGCCCGGGCGGCGACGCGCTGCGCGGGGAGTCGCTGTTTGTCAGCGCATTCATCGACGGTCGCGCAGACGCGCTGGCTGGGCTGCTCGGCCCGTTCTCGGTCGGCCTCAACGCCGTCGGCCCCGTGGTCACGTGCAACCGGTGTCATCATCTCCCGGTCGGAACCAACCAGGCGGTGGCCCCGGGCGCCCTGCTGCTCGAGCCGCAGGATCTCAAGGTCCCCCAGCTTCGCAACGTCTACGAGAAGACCGGGTTCGACAAGGACTCTCGCAGCAACCACCGCGGCTTCGGCTTCGCGCACGACGGTGGAGCCGCAACGCTCCACGAGTTTCTCAGCTCGCCGGTGTTTGACTTCGGCTCCGGCCCGGACGGAGATCAGCGGCGCCGCGACGTGATTGCGTTCGTCTTCTCCCTCAGCACCGACACACATGCCGCCGTCGGCCAGCAGGTCACGCTGCGCTCCGCCGACCGCTCCACGCCGGAGCAGCAGCGGCTCGACTTGCTGCTCGCGGTCGCTGCGCGTGGCCAGGTCGGACTCATGGTGCACGTGGCAGACGAGCCGTCCAAGGCGTACGCGAGCGTCGGCTCGGGCCCGACCGACGCCGGCGCAGCGAGTGGCGCTGGGGCAATTCGGCTGCGCGGCGTCAGTGATGGCGCTGAGCAGAACTCCGCTGTGCTCCGCGACGCCGCGTCGACGGAGCACCCGCAGACCTGGACGCTCACGCCGCTGGGCTCCCAGGAGCGCCTGGCACGTGGCGCGGAGTGAGGCCGGTCTCCGACGCGGATCGGCGCGTGCGGCCGGCCCGCTTGCCCCCGACCCGTGTCGGCGCGCCGTCGCCTTCAGCCGCCGCGCACATGTTCCGATATCTCGATAGGGTCCATCGAGCTGGGCTAGAATTGGGCGCCATGGTTCTGAAGATCGAGAAAGACCACCAGCGCTTCCGCCAGATCGTCAAGGGCAAGATCCGGGGCGACTTGCGCAAGTTCCTCAGCCGCGGCGAACTGATCGGCAAGGAGGGCAAGCACCTCGTCAGCATCCCCGTGCCCGGGATCGACCTGCCGCACTTCCGCTACGGCGACAACAACGACCAAGGCGTCGGGCAGGGCGAGGCCGAGCCGGGCCAGACCGTCGGCGACGACGGGCAGGGCATGGGCCCCGGGGGAACCGAGCCGGGCCGGCACCTGCTCGAGGTCGACATCTCGCTCGACGAGCTGGCCGACATCCTCGGCGAAGAGCTCCAGCTCCCCCGCATCGAGCCCAAGGGCCGCCACAACATTACGTCCGTCCGTGAGCGCTACAGCTCCATCCGCCAGAGCGGGCCCGAGTCGCTGCGGCACTTCAAGCGGACGTTCCGCCGGGCGCTGCGGCGGCTGATCATGAGCGGGGCATGGGACCCGAACAACCCGAAGGTGGTCTTCGAGCGGTCGGACAAGCTTTACCGGAGCTGGAAGACAGTCCGCAAGCCGCAGTCGAACGCCGTGATCGTCTACATGATGGACGTGTCCGGGTCGATGGGCCACGAGCAGAAGGAGCTGGTGCGGCTGGAGGCGTTCTGGATCGACGCGTGGCTGCGGCGGAACTACGAGGGCATCGAGAGCCGCTATATCGTGCACGACGTGAACGCCAAGGAGGTGGACCGGGAGACGTTCTTTCACCTGCGCGAGGACGGCGGGACGAAGATCAGCAGCGCGTTCAGGGTTTGCCAGGAGATGATCGGCAAGCACTACGCCCCGGACGAGTGGAACATCTATCTCTTCCACTTCTCCGACGGCGACAACTCGAGCGAGGCGGACTCCCGCGAGTGCTGCCAGATCCTCAAGGACCATCTGCTGCCGATCAGCAACCAGTTCGGCTACTGCCAGGTGGCCAGCGCGTACGGCAGCGGGCACTTCATCAATGTCCTTCGCGAGCATCTCGGCGGCGAGGAGAACATGGTCTCGACGCGCGTGAACACGAAGGACGACATCTACGACAGCATCAAGGCGTTCTTCAGCAAGGGGCGGTAGCGGGTCGCAGCGGCACGGAGGTGCGGGGGGCCGGGGACGCAGAGGTG
>CAADGM010000120.1 GCA_900696535.1 uncultured Planctomycetota bacterium | reverse complement strand
TCGCGGGGCGGGCCCGTTCGGAAACGGATCGACTCCGGGCGGGGTCTCGCCGATACTACGATCGGTTATCTGGCTGCCGACCCGCGCGTCGGCGGCGCAAAAAGTGCCGCCGGCGACCGCACGCCTCGTCCCCGGCGACGTACTGAACGGTATCGCGCGCCCTTGTCCCGGGCCGCTCGGAGGAAAAAGCCCCATGTGCGGCATTGTCGCCTACATCGGTCACCGCGATGCAACCCCCATCCTGACCGAGGGCCTGAAACGGCTCGAATACCGCGGCTACGACTCCGCCGGCCTGGCCGTCATCCGCGATGGCAAGCTCCACATTCGCCGCTCCGTCGGCCGCATCTCCGCGCTCGAGGAGAAGATCGGCGGCTCGCTCAGCGGGGCGACCATCGGCATGGCGCACACGCGCTGGGCCACGCACGGCTCCGTCACCGAGACCAACGCCCATCCCCACTGCGACGCCTCCGGCCGCCTGGCGCTGGTGCACAACGGCATCATCGAGAACTACCGCGTCCTGCGGCAGTTCCTCGAGCAGCACGGCATCACCATGACCAGCCAGACCGACACCGAGGTCCTCGCCAAGCTGGTCGGCCACTTCTACGACGGCGACCTGATCGACGCCGTCCGCCGAGCCCTGCGCGAGGTGCGCGGCACTTTCGGCATCGCCGTCCTGCACATGGACCAGCCGGATCGGATCGTGGCGGCGCGGCGCGGCAGTCCGCTCATCATCGGCGTGGGCCAGGGGGAGTACCTGGTGGCGTCGGATGCGTCGGCCATCATTCAGCACACGCCACAGGTGATCTACCTCTCCGACAACGAGGTCGCCGAAGTCGGTCGGGACGGGTTCCGGACGACGAACCTCCAGGCCGTACCCGTTACGAAGGAGGTGGAGGAAGTCGAATTCACCCTCGAGCAGCTCGAGCTCGGCGGCCATCAGCACTTCATGATCAAGGAGATTTTCGAGCAGCCCGAGGCGCTGCGCACGTGCATGCGCGGCCGGGTGGATCTCCAGGATGGCCGCGTCGTGCTGGGCGGCCTGACTAATGTGCTGCGCGAGCTGGTGCGCTCCGAGCGCATCATCCTGACGGGCTGCGGCACGGCCTGGCACGCGTGCCTGGTCGGCGAGTACCTCTTCGAGGAGCTGGCCCGGGTTCCCTGCGAGGTCGAGTACGCCAGCGAGTTCCGCTACCGCAACCCGCTCATCCCGGACCGCACGACCGTGATCGCTATCTCGCAGTCCGGCGAGACGGCCGACACGCTCGCCGCCCTGCGCGAGGCCAAGGACCGCGGCGCGCTCGTGCTGGGCATCGTCAACGCGGTCGGCTCCACGATCGCCCGGGAGACCGACGCGGGCGTGTACCTGCACGTGGGCCCTGAGATCGGCGTGGCCTCGACCAAGGCGTTCGTCGGCCAGGTCACCGTGCTGGCGATGATGGCCGCAATGCTCGCCCGGCGCCGGCACATGGGCCAGGGCGCCAGCTACGACTTCCTCGAAGCGCTCTCCCGGGTGCCCGATGCCATCGAGCAGGCTCTCGACCTCAATGCACAGACGCGCCAGATCGCGGCCCGTTTCATCGAGACCAACAACTGGCTGTACCTCGGGCGCGGGCCGCAGTATCCCGTCGCGCTCGAAGGCGCCCTGAAGATCAAGGAGATCAGCTACATCCACGCGGAGGGTCTCCCCGCCGCCGAGATGAAGCACGGCCCCATCGCCCTGATCAGCGAAGGCATGCCGGTCGTCGTTTTGGCCGTGCGTGACCACCTCTACGAGAAGGTGGTCAGCAACATCGAGGAAGTCCGCACGCGCGGCGGGCATGTGATCGCCATCGCGACGGAGGGCGATCAGCACATCAGCAAGCTGGCCGAGGACGTGCTCTACATTCCCGCCGTCCCGCCGTTGCTCCAGCCGCTCGTCAGCGTGATACCGCTCCAGCTCATGGCCTACCACGCCGCCGTGCTTCGCGGGTGCGACGTGGACAAGCCGCGCAACCTGGCGAAATCGGTCACGGTCGAGTGACCGGCGGCCGCGTGCCGTAATCTTGCATTGACACATCCCGCCGCCGGCGCGTAGGGTGCGGAGCAGGTCGAAGGGACAACTGTCGTCCCCCCAAGCTCTGGTAGCCGGTCGGCCCCGCCGTGCGGTCTTGCTCTGCGCGGTGACTCGGCCCGGCGCAAGAGGAGAAAAGGCATGCTACGGACTGTCCTGGCCATCTCGGTCGCGCTCGCGCTCGTCGCCGGCGCCAACGCGGCGATCATCACCTACAATTTCCCCCTAAGCGGACTTGAGGAGGTCCCGCCAAACGCGTCCCCAGCGACCGGCTTCGCATCGGTGCAGTTGGATACCGCCACGAACCTGCTCTCCTGGAACATCACGTACTCCGGCCTGGTCGCGCCCGTTACGGCGTCGCACTTCCACGAGGCGCCTCCCGGCGTCAACGGGCCGATCCGGGTGAACGTCGGCGCGCTGCCGAGCCCGATCATCGGGAACGCCGTGATCACGGACGACTTCAAGGCTGCGATTCTCGCGGGTAACGCGTACTACAACCTTCACACCACGCAGTTCCCCGGCGGCGAGATTCGCGGACAGGTCGTGCCCGAGCCCGCCTCGCTTGCCCTGCTCGCCCTCGCCGGCGTCGCGGCCCTGCGCCGCCGCTGAGACCTACGCGAGCGCTCAGCACCACGCCCCCGGGCGCCCCACGCGGCGTTCGGGGGTTGCTCTTTGCGCCGACTGGTCCAGAGCTCCAGCCGCTCTGGGGGAACGGCCTCCAGGCCGGTCGTGCACGGGCTCACTACTGCCAGGACGCCGGACCGCTTCTTTTCCGGCCGGCCACGCCGCCGTAGAATCGCGGCGGTGCGGCCCACGCCTGCGAAGGGCCAGCCGGAATCGAGCCAGACCTGTGCACCGGTTCGCCTGCCACTTCAAGGAACGCCAGCCCCTGCCCAGCCTCCAAGGCGCCCACCTGCTGGGGGCCGACAACGTGCCCGTCCGCGGTGAGATGACCGGTGCGGGGGGGGAGCTCCGCTGCATGCCGCGGACCCAGGACCCGGTCGCGCTCTCGCTGCTGTGGCCGGTGAACGGCCTCGGGCCACTCCAGCTCCAGACCACGCGGCTGCCGGCCCGCGAGCGGCCCTACCACCTGCACGTCGAGCTCGCCCGCCACCAGCTCATGCGGCTGTCGGTGAAGCGCGAGGAGTGGGGGCTGTTCGACTACAACGGGATGGACGACGTCGCGGCCGAGATTGATCGGGCCCGGGCGGCGTTCGTCGCGGCGCTCAAGGTGCAGGAGACGGCCCCGGCGGAGGCCGCCCGGCTCGCCGACGAGGCGCTGCTCGTCGGGCTGCGTGCCGGAGAGGCCATGGCGCGATTCCACGCCAGCGTCTTCCTGGGCCGCCGGCACCAGGCGGGAGGCTTCGGACGGCCCTTCCTGGGCCTGACCGCGCCGCCCCCCGGCGCCGACAGCGCGCTCATCAAGCGGCTCACGGACGTGGCCCACTTCATCCGTGTGCCCTTCATCTGGCGCGAGCTTCAGCCCACCGAGCACACCCAGCAGTACGACGCCCTGGACGCCGCAATCCGCAACTACGCGGCGGCCGGACTCGCGGTCCGCGGCGGGCCGCTGCTCAGCTTCGGGGTCAGCTCGGTGCCCGACTGGATGTACATCTGGGAGAACGACTTCGAGGCGATCTACGAGGCTGCCCGCGAGCACGTCGAGCGGACGGTTCGGCGGCACGCGCGCTCGATCGGCTCCTGGATCGCCGTCAGCGGCCTGCACGCCGACAGCGTCTTCGGCTTCACGTTCGAGCAGATCATGGAGCTGACGCGGATGGCGACCTCAACGGTCAAGCAGATCGCCCCCCGCAGCCTCGTCATCGTCGACATCACGCAGCCGTGGGGGGAGTATTACGCCCGCAACCAGCAGACGATCCCGCCCCTGCTCTACGCCGACATGGTGGTCCAGAGCGGCATCCAGTTCGACGCCTTCGGGCTGCAACTGCTCTTCGGCCTGGCCAGCGAGGGCTTCCACTGCCGCGACCTGCTGCAAATCAGCGCCCTGGTCGACAAGCTCGCGAACCTCGGCAAGCCGCTGCACATCACGGCGCTGGGAGCCCCGTCGCACTGCCCGGCCCGGGCGGCCGGCGGCGCGTCGCCGGCGGGCGAGTGGCACGCCCCGTGGAACGACGACCTGCACGCCGAGTGGCTCACCCAGGCCTGCGAGGTCACGCTCTCCAAGCCCTACGTCGAGACCGTCTGCCTTCAGCCGCTCTGCGATGGACCTGACAGCATCATCCCCACCGGCGGGCTGCTCCGCGAGGATCTGAGCCCTAAGCCGGCCTTCGAGCGGCTCGCACAGCTCCGCGCGCGGCTCATCGCGGGTCCCGCGCGGTGAAGCCGGCTGTCCCCGGGCCGCGGGCGGCTGCCGCGATCGCGCTGGTTCTGTCGGGCTGGGCGAGCCTCGTCGCTGTCCGTACTATCGCCTCGGCAGCGCTGCCACCACCTGCCGGCAACCTGGCGCTCAGGACCGATCTCAACAGCGCGTCGGCCGCGGAACTCGAGTTGCTACCCGAGATTGGCCCGACGCTGGCGGCACGGATCGTCGAGCGACGCGAGTCGGTCGGCGGGTTCAGCCGCGTCGAGGATCTCGATCGCGTCGCCGGCATCGGTCCTGCCACAATCGCCGCCGCCGCGCCGTACGTTGTCATCAAGCCACCACGACCCGAGCCGATCGACGACCAGCCGTGAACGACATCCCGCCCCAGCCGGTCTGTTTCGAGCCCGTGCTCGTCCCAAAGCCCTGGGGCGGTCGCCGGCTCGAGTCGCTTCTCGGTCGGCGGCTTCCGCCCGGCGAACTCGTCGGCGAGTCGTGGGAGATCGCCGACCTGCCGAACGGCCGCTCGCGCGTGGCCGACGGACCGCTGGCGGGCCAGACCCCGGGCGAATTGGTCCAGCGCTGGGGCGTCGACCTGCTGGGCCCCGCGCACAGCCCGCGGCAACCCTTCCCCCTGCTCATCAAGTTTCTCGACGCCCGCGAGAATCTCAGCGTCCAGACGCATCCGCGGCCGCGCGGCGCGCCCGGCCCCACCGCCCCCGAGAAGCACGAGTGCTGGTACGTCCTCCACGCCGACCCCGGCGCGCAGCTCTACATCGGTCTGCGTGACGGCGTCGGGCCGGCGGACGTGGCCAGCGCGATGGGCTCGCGCGCCCTTGTGGAATTAATGCGCACGTGGTCGCCCCAGCCGGGCCAGTGCTATTTCCTCCCCAGCGGCACACTGCACGCTCTGGGCGCAGGCGTGGTTGTGGCCGAGATCCAGACGCCGTCCGACGTCACGTACCGCGCGTACGACTGGGACCGCGTCGACGCCGCCGGCCGCTCGCGCGAACTGCACCTGCGAGAAGCGCTGGAGAACACGCGCTACGACGTGCGCGCGGAGGACGTGCTCCCGGCCGCCGCGGCGCGCCCCATTGCGCTCGGCCAGGCCACGCGGCTCGTCGCGTGCCCCGCGTTTGACGTGTTCCGCTGGGACGCGCCCCGCGCCGCCGGCCTGCCGATCCACCGCGGTCTGCTGCGCGCCTGGATCGTCCTGAATGGCCCGCTGCGCATCGATCACCCCCTGTGCTCGCAGCCACTGGAGCGCGGGCAGGTGTGGCTCCTGCCCGCCGCGTTTGGCGAGTGCGTGGTTGACGCGCCCGCGGGCGCGGCCTGGATCGAGGCTCGGGTCCCGGGTCGCGCGTCGCCCTGAGCTGCCCCCCGTTCGACAATGCGTCGCCGGTCAGGCCATCGCCCTCCATCAGCCGCCGGTGGCCGGCCTGATCGCGACCGCGATCCAGCGGCGGGAGTGCCTCGAAAGCCGCCCCAAAGGCGGATAGCCGAAGAGCCGGACGGGGCGGAAGCCGGCGGCGCGAAGCAGCGCTCGGATCTCTCCGCCGGTGTAGAGCTGCATGCTGATCCGGTGCTGCTCGCGTCGCTTTCCGCGAGACAACGTCCACGTGTCGCGCACTCGGTGGGTGCGGGGGTCCAGATTGCGGCGGTGCTCGATGCGCACGCCTCCGATGGTCTCGTCGCCCTCGGGGCGGAAGTGCGCCTTGAGCCAGCTTCGGTTGAGCCCCTCAACCAGGAATCGGCCCCCCGGGCGAAGCGCCCGAAGAACGCGTCGGGCGAAGGCGAGATTTCCCGCCGACGAGAAGTATCCGAAGCTGCCGAACCAATTGAAGGCGGCGTCGAACTCGCCCGCGAACTCGATACGCCGCATGTCAGCACAGATGAAACGAGCCGAGCCGCCGGCGCCGGTCGCGAGGCCGGCTGCTCGCGCTGCGCGTCGCGCTCGTGCGAGGTAGCGTGGCGAGAGGTCAACGCCGGTGAGCGCCAGTCCGCCCTGAGCCAGCGGCAACGTGAGGCGGCCCTGGCCACACGGAACGTCGAGCACGCGCTCGCCCGGGCGCAGCTTCAGCAGCCGCCGAATCAGCCGGGCCTGGCCCAACGTGCGAGCAGGGCTGAACGTAGCCGGCAGAACGTCCGCGTAGAGCCCATCGAAGAAGCGCTCGAACCACGGTTGCGGGGGATTCATGAGCACGCTCCGCCTTGCACCAGTCGCGGCGGCCTGCGCGACCGCGCGCGACGAGGGCACCGAATTGTGACAGTGCGCGCTTGCCATGTCAGCCGGTTGGCCCCACGATTGCACGCTGGGCGTGGTTGTGGCGTGACAGACAAGGAGGAAGCATGAACCGCATCGCACGTTTCGCCGGACGCGTGGCCATGATCTTCGCGCTGGGCCTGTCGGTATTGCCCGCGGGTTGCACGGCCGAGGACCTGGAGGACATTCTCGACGAGCTGGAGGACGTGCTCGACGAGATCGACTTCGAGATTCGCAACCAGGTGAACTTCATCCAGGCCGGCATTCCCGTGGCGGCCTTGCCCGCGGCGCTGCCACCCCAGTCGATCATCCTCGATCCCGGCGTGACGATCATCACGGACATCAGCCAGCAGCTCGTGGTCGCCGAGTTGCCCGACATCACGCTGCTCGGGTTCGAGAACCTGACCGACGTGGATGCCTATTACACGTACCTGGCTGACGGCCAGCTCCAGGGCATCCTCGTGTTCTCGGGCGAGACCCTGCTGCTCGAGTACCCGTGCCTGACGACGCTCGAGCTGGTGAGCGGGACGTACTTCGACCCGTGGACGGGCATCCAGATCGACGACACGTTCGACATCGTCGATGGGCTGTTCATCAACCCGATCGACTTCATCTGCGGCGAGGCCATCATCCTCAGCGACGACGGTTTCAGCTTCTTCATCAGCTTCGAGACGAACCTCGTGCGCTGAGAATACACCGCGTACGTTGAGGGCTCGCAACTCCCGCGGGCCATGGCCGCGGCTCCGGGCCCGCTGCTCGCCGCATGGCGGGGGCTCCCCGGCGGCCTCCGTCGCGAGATTGAACAGCCCTCACTGTCTACCCACCGGGCGGGCCGAGTGCCCGCCCGCTCGTTTCTGGGGCCTGCCGGGCGTTTCGACCGCGGCCCGCGGCGGAGAATTCTCGGCCATTCTCGCGCGCGACGCGCCGGCTGAATTGCCCGCCGGGGGCGGCCGATACTGCAGTGCCGTGTTCGCGCGGCCCACCGTCGCGCGGCGAAGCTGGAGCCCCGCGCCCGTGAAGCAGTTTCCGGACGACTCGCGCGTACGCATCCGGCTCAGCCAGAGCGCGGTCAATGCGCAGCTCGATGCGCTCGATCAACTCGCGAGCTCGCGCACCGCGCCCAACGTCCGGCGCACGCCACGGTTCGCCTACCGCGCGAACGAGATCACCGTCGAGCTTCGGCAGCGCTCGGGGCAGTGGAAGCAGTACGCCTGTCCGACGCGGAACATCTCGGCACACGGCATCAGCCTGCTGTTCGCGCACTACGTCTACACCGGCACGCCGGTGCGCGTCGGGCTGGTCAGCCTCCAGAACCACTGCACGGTGCAGACCGGGACGGTGGTGTCGTGCCGCTATCTGGAGGGCAGCGCCGGCATCCACGAGGTGGGCGTGAAATTCGACGCGCCCATCAACGTGGGGCTCTTTCACCTCGGGGCTGTGCCAACGAAACTGCTCCTGGCGGACGATGACGCGTCAATCCGCAAGCTCGTGCCCGCCTTGCTGCGGCACGAGCACGTGAGCGTGGTCGCCGTGGCGGACGGAACTTCGGCGCTGCAGACGCTCCAGGCCGACGAGTTCGGGCTGGCGATGCTCGATCTCGACATGCCGGGGATGGACGGCTGCGCCCTGGCCCGGGAGCTGCGAAACCGCGGCTTCGCACTTCCGCTGATTGCCATAACGGCGGAGAGCGAGCAGGTCTCGCACGAGTCGCTCCGCGCCGCGGGCTTCGACCTGTGGATTCCGAAGCCCCTGACACAGATCAGCGTGGTATCCGGCGTCCAGTCGCTCAAGACGGAGCCGATCCTGAGCAGCCTGGTCCACGACCCGGAGATGATCGAGCTGATCGACAGCTTCGTGACCGATCTGCGCGCTCGCGTGCGCAACCTGCGTGAGGCACTGTGCGGGGCCGACACCGCGACGCTCGCGCGGCAAGTAAGTCGCCTGGGTGTGGACGCTCAAACCTACGGCTTCGATGCGATCGCTTCCGTCGCCACGACACTCGCAGGCCGGCTGCGGTCCGCCGACGCCCTCGACGGAATCCAGTCGGAGCTCCGGCAGCTCATCCGCATGTGCCTGTCGGCGACAGGCGTCGCGTGCCGGGAGGTCGGGCCGCCGCCCAGTTGAGCAACGTGCGCCGAACGGCGAGCCAGCGGACGCGCGGGCACGGCGCGGTCAACTCGGACGCGGTGGGTGCTTCCCGCGCTGCGGACCTTCCGCGAAACGACCCACACAGTTCCGCACAGCGCACCAGCCGCACGCGCCCGCGCGGACGCTCGCTCCGAGTATCGATCGCGACAGCCAATCGAGATGGCGGAAATACGGGACCGCCGCGAACGCCGCGCCTCCGTCGATGTGTCGCCGGGCCGCGGCTAAATCGACGCACAGGCGGGTCTTGCCGATGTCACCTGCGAAGCACCGTCGCGGCGCGCCGGGCCGGCTGTCGGCCATCGGCGGCGGTGCGGCCGCACCAGGAGTGTCGAGCCGTGCGGGCAGTACCCACGCAAATCCGGAGGTCGGCGCGAGCCGGCCGCCGGGCGAGCCGCCGCGCGGGGCGCGCAGAGGATCACGCACATGGATAAGGCCAGTCTGATTGGAACGCTCATCGGCGTGGCGGCCTGCGTGTACGTGGGCTACCGCGCGTCGCACGGCAACTGGGCCATGTTCTACTCCGAGAAGGGCATGGTGATGGTTTTCGGCGGCACGATCAGCGTGGCGCTGATGGCCATGCCCATGGAGAAGCTGAAGTGCGTGCCGGGCTACGTGCGGCGATTCATGTTCCACAAGGGCCGCAGCCCGGCGGACGTGATCAAGCAGGTCACGTCGCTCTCGGAGAAGTCGCGGCGTGAGGGCATGCTCGCCCTGGAGGCGGACGTCGGGAAGATGGAGGACAAGTTCTTCCAACAGGGATTGAAGATGCTCGTGGACGGCACCGCGCCGGAGACGATCGAAACCAGCCTCCGCATGGAGATCCTCGCCATGCAGGAGCGGCACAAGGCCGGTAAGAAGTTCTTCGACCTGATCAAGCTCTACGCGCCCGGCTACGGGCTGGTGGCCACGCTGATCGGCCAGATCGGCATGTTCGGCCACCTCGGCGGCGAGGTCGAGGTCATGGGCCACATGCTTGCCGTGGCCGTCGTCGCGACGATGTACGGCACCGTCCTGGCCAACGCCGTCGCCGGCCCGATCGGCGACAAGCTCGCCCTCCGCTCGGGCGAGGAGATCGTCAACCGCGAAATGATGCTCCAGGGCCTGCTCTCGATCGGCGTGGGCGACAACCCCCGCGTCACGATGGAGAAGATGCTGGCCTTCCTGCCGCCGGCTGCCCGCGGCAAGATCAGCACGAGCTAGGGCGCCGCCGAGGACGGATGGCATGTCCGACGCCAAGGGTCACGACGACGCAGCCGGCGCGGTCTCGAATGGCGGCGGTGGCAACCACGGCCACGGCGGCGGGGGCCGCTCGCACGGACACGGTCACGGCGGCGGGGGCGGACACGAGGAGCACGAGGGCGCCCCCGAGTGGCTGATCTCGTTCGCCGACAACGTCATGCTCCAGATGGGCTTCTTCGTCATCCTGCTCGCGATGGCGATGAAGAACCCCACGGGTAGCGCCGCCGGCGCCGGCTCCCCGGGCACCGATCCCAACGGCACCCCCCTCCCCAGCGCCGACCAGCTGGACTTCGCCCTGGCGGTCCGCGAAGCGTTCAACAACCCCGTCACGCTCGACTCGACCAATCCCAAGGACTACCTGCTCGTCCAGCGACTGCGCGTCCGCATGGGCGGCGGGAGCGACGCGCTCGAGGACGGCCTGCGCGGACGCGACCACGACGTGCAGTCGGTCCGGCCCAGCGAGACCTTCGGTGCCGGCGGGGCACTGAGCTTCGACCGCGGCAGCACCGAGTTCTCCGACGAGACCCAAGGGGCGATTGAGAAGCTCGCCGCTCGGTTCCGCGGTTACCAGACCATCCTGGAAATCCGCGGACACGTAAGCGCCGCCGAGGCGTTCGACCAGGATGACCGCGGCATGGGCCTGTCCTACGCGCGGGCCGCCGCCGTCGCGCGGGCCCTGGCCGAACGCGGCATCGAGTGGAACCGGCTGCGAATCGTGTCCTGCGGCGACAGCGAGCGCGTCCAGGCGCTGGCCTACGACGACGAGCAGCACGCCGTCAATCAACGCGTTGAGATCGTCGAGCGGAACCAGGCAGCCCGCCCACCGCCGTAGCCGACGGCGCACTGGGGCCAGGCGCCCGGCGCTCCCGCGAAGCGGCGGCGCCGCCCTGACCTCGCCCATGCCGGGCCGCGACAGGCTCTACGGGCACGGCGAGCCAATGCGCGCGACGAACGGATCGATGTCGTCGAAGTTGACGCCACCGCTGCCATCCACGTCCGCAACACCCAGGTAGTCGCACGGCGGCTGCGCTCCGAAGAGCTGCTGGTACAGGTCGGCCCACACCTGCTGGCCACCCAACGCGGCCACGAACAGGTCGATGTCGTCGAAGTCCACGTCGCCGTCGCAGTCGAGGTCACCGGGACACGCCGCCGGCTGGCAGGGGTTCGGATCGCACTGTGACCCAATACCGACGAACTCACCGCCCTGGTTGATGCAGGCCGACTGCGTCAGTGCAAGACACGAACCTCCCGCCAGGCAGCACGCTCCCACCGGCGGCGGCGTGAAGTTCACGGTCAATCTCGGGCGGTCGGACGCGACGAGCGACTCCCGGCTGGAGAAGCGCTTGGCCGACTGCACGTTCTCCGGCCCGATCAGAATCCAGCCGAAGTTGCTGCCCGGGTTGTCCAGCCAGCCCTGCACATCGGCGACCATCCCCGGCCCCGACCAGTTGTAACTGCCGAGGAACGTGACCGTCGTCGTGGCGCTGGGGGAGGCCGCGAAGTCGCCACCGGGACCGCTCCAGAACTGCGTGTCGTAGAACCGGTGAATCCACGTCGCATCGCCGGGAGCGGCCGGGCCGCCGGCGCCCTCTTCTCCGTCCGCGTCGGAAGCGCCCTCGCCCCAGTCGCCGAGCAGTCGGTGTACCCGCACGGCTGCACCCGCCACACGGGTCTTGTTCATGAACAGGCGCAGCTCGACGGAGTTGATCGTCGAGCCGGCCGGTATGCTGGACAGGTCGAACGCGATCACCGCACGGCGCAGCGACCCGCTGAACGTGCGGCCCGCGAAGATGTTCTCGCCGACCCCGTTGCTCAGTCCCCCGGTGTTGTCCTGGTACAGCGTGTTGTCCTTCGCCGCTGAGAGCTGAACCTGGTCAGCCCACGAGGCCGTCGTGATCCAACCCACGGCGGCCGCGGCCACGACCGCGCGCAGCGCATACGCCAAAGAGACTGAACTGCTGCCTGACATGAGCGTGCCTCCTTCGACCCTGAAGCGGCCGTCGCCTGGATGACCGAGCGAGCACCTGCCGACCCAATTGACTCGCCGAACTGAGCGAACCGTCCGAACACCTAACCCCCAGTCTAACACCCTGCCCCACTACGTCCAAGTCGATCGCGGCCGGAAGCCCTGAGCCGCGCTGACCCGTTCGGCACACCCGAGCGCACGCGGAGCCGATCGCACGATCGGCTCGGACGACCACGCGGACCGATCGCTTGCGCGATCGGCTCGGATGGCAGGGCCGCACCGTTCCTGATCGGCTCCGTACCGCCGACGATCCGAGCCGACAGCGCAAGCTGTCGGTGGTCCCGACTGCGATCCGAGCCGACGGCGCAAGCCGTCGGTGGTGCTCATCGTCCGATCGCTTGCGTGATCGGCTCGGACGACCACGCGGACCGATCGCTTGCGCGATCGGCTCGGACGACCACGCGGACCGATCGCTTGCGCGATCGGCTCGGATGGCCGCGCGGGCGCCCAGCATGCGGTTCTCGGAGCGGCAATCCGCTGTCCTGGCATAAGAACGGCCCGGACTGCTCCGGGCCGCGTGAACCGCCCCCAAGGGGATTCGAACCCCTGTCGCCGACATGAAAAGCCGGTGTCCTGGGCCTCTAGACGATGGGGGCTGTCTGGGCGAGACCGGTGGATCGTAGGTTCGGGCCGCGCGGGCGTCAAACCGTGACGTCAGCTCGCACCCCGCTCGGGCGCGGTCGCTGCGAGACTCGAGGCGACCCGCATACCGGCGCGTCGACGGATCGGCGAGACTCAGTCGCGCGGCAGCACTCAAGCGAATCGAGCTTCAAGCCTCGACCAGCGTGCCGACGCGAGCGGAACGATCCCGGCGGGATTCGAACCCACAACCTTTGCCTCCGGAGGGCAACGCTCTATCCAGTTGAGCTACGGGATCGTGATCCTGGTCGTGTGCATGCCGCACTCTGATTCGTAATCTGTCAGTGTAATCAGGGGCGGCAGAGCGTCAAGCCACGCCGACTCGGGGCGCCGGCCGCGGCGTGGCTCAGCCCACGGCCGGTGCGCATTCGCCCACGCCTCGCGCCGGCCTGCCGCTCACGCCGCCCCGTCGCCTCCGCCGATCCAGCTTTCAGAACTCGACAGCACCCCAAGTCAGCCCTCCCCGAAACGAACGTCCAGCCTACACTCCGTGCAGCACGGATCCGAGCAGCACGACATCAGCCGCACGCGTGGACGCGGGCGCGCAACGGGTCGCCCGAATGCGGTCGAGCGATCAGCCGCTCGGGCCGTAGTGTCGAACCGGCAACAGGCACCATTCGCGGAGAGTTCGCATGCGGTCGTGGAGTTCGGTGATTGGCGCCCGAGTGTCGGGCCGCGCAGCTTTCGTTGCCATGTCGTTAGTACTCACGCTCCCGCACTCCGCGGCCCGCGCCGACACGTGGAGCTACAACATCGTCACGACCGGCAGCGACGTGGAGTTCGTCTCGCCGACCGCCATCGACCCCGGCCTCCCCGCCTACCGCCTCGCGTACCAGGTGCAGCAGATGCTCGCCACCGCCGAGCTGATCGACTTCCCCGGCTTCCCGGTCGAGGTCGACGTCACCAGCGAGCTGGATCCGGAATTCCGGAGCGGCGTCAAGCTGCTCGCCGGACCACCGCCGCTGGAACTCGTGCACGCCGAGGTGCAATACCCGGAGGACGCGGATCCGAGCGCGGCGGGGTTCCGTTCGGTCATCGACATGGGTCTGCGAGCTGACGGCCGGGCATTCGTCCGCGCGACCAACAACGTCCTCTCGGCCTTCAGCGCCCAGTTTCCGCCGGGCTCGGGCGTGTTTCTGAACATTCGCCTGCTCTCGGTCCGCCTGATAGGCACGATCTCCGCAGAGCCGGCTGGCCGCGTGCTGGGCAGCCCCACGACGCTCATCATTCCGGAGGGCTCGGCCCGACAACTGACCGTCACGCTCAGCCAGGCGCCGCCCGGCCCGCTCCAGGTGACGGTCGAGCGCGTGGATGGAGACCCGGATTTCACCGTCGCCGGCGGCGCGCTGCTCTCGTTTACGCCACAGAACTGGGCCGCGCCGCGCTTCGCAACGATTCTCGCGGCGGTGGATGCTGACGGCATCGCGGGCCAGGCCACGCTGCGGGTCAGCGCGCCGGACTACGCGCCATCGACCGTCACCGTGATCGAGCTCGAGCCCGACTGCAACGGCAACGGCGTTCCCGATGCGGCTGAGCTGGCCAGCGGCTCAGCCCCGGACTGCAACGGCGACCGACTGATCGACACCTGCGAAGTCGCGGCCGGAATCGTCCCGGACTGCAACGCCAACGGCGTCCCGGATGCCTGCGACCTGGCGACCGGCGTAGCCAGCGACTGCGACAACAACGGCGTACCCGACGTCTGTGATATCGGCGCTGGAAAGCTGCGCGACTGCGACGGCGACGGCATCCCCGACGTGTGCCAGCCCGATCGCGACGGCGACGGTTGGATCGACGCGTGCGACGGCTGCCCGGACGACCCGAACAAGCATTCGCCGGGGCTGTGCGGGTGCGGCGTCGTGGACATACCCGCGTGCGAGGGTGCCGCGCGGGGCGGACCTGACAGCCCCACGACGGACGCCGGCCCCGCGCCGCCGGACGCACCGACCAGTTCGAGCGACAGTCCTGGCACGGACCCAGGTCCAGCGCCGGCGGTCGGCGACCTGCCATCCGAGGACGCGGCCCTGACCGCCCCTCTGGAAGCCCTGTGCGGCGTTGGCGCGTGCGGCGCGCCGCTGCTGGGTTGGCTTCCGCTGACGGCACTGGCACTCCTGACGGTCAAGACACGTCGCCTTCGGTGCTAATGACTGGGTACAATGCGTTCTCGGGTCCGTGTCGACAGAGCACAACGCGCGCTTTACGCGACGACACTGTGAGTGCACGTTTTCCGGAGTCCTGGAAGGAGAAGCAACGTGATCGAGTTTCGGATGACCGGCGTTCCGCGCCGCGGCGGCGCGGCGCTCGCAACTCTGCTCCTGCTCGCCCCGATCGCCTTCGCCGGCGCGCCGCAGACGTGGAACTTCTTCGTCGAATCCCTTGGCAGCGATGTGACCTGGACGTCGCCGACGGCGGTGGATCCGGGTGCCGGCGCGTACGCGTTCGACTGGGTTCTGACCAAGCTTGAGGTGCGGACGGTCGTATTCGTCCCCGTCTGGATCGACGTGACCAATTCACTGCCTCCGGAGTACCAGTCGGGCTCGACGGTCGAGTACGGCCCCGCACCCATCGTCGCTTTTGACGACTCGGTCATCTTTCCTCCGCCGCCCGATCCCCCCGGCTTCGCGGCCGACCTGGTCATCGGGCTCAATCCGGCCGGCTTCGGGTACTTCTCCATCTCCAACATCGTCTTCGGCGTCATCGGCCCGCCGTACGCGCCGTTCCCGATCACGCTCTCGGGTGTTCGCGCTCAGGGTACGGTGACGGTCGACCCCTTCGACCGCTGCCCCGGCGACCTGAACTGCGACGGCGTGGTGGACTTCGACGACATCGACCTGTTCGTCGAGGCGCTGGGCTACGCCGGCGGCGTTGGCTGGCCCTACGACTGCACCTGGTACAACGCGGACGCTGACGGCAACGTGGATGTCAACTTCGACGATATCGACCCGTTCGTGGCGCTGATCGGCACGAGCTGCCCCTAGCGGCCCGCTCAGGGCACGAACCGGAAGGACAGAACGAAGGCGGGAGTCATCCCGATTCGCGGATCTGCACGGTCCAGCGCAGTTTGCAGGAGCCCGTAGCGTCGGACATCCGCGTCCGACGTAGAATCGGAGCCCTATCGATCGTCGAACACGGTGGTTCGACGCTACGGCCTATTGCAAATTGTTGTCGAGAGTCGAGGCAGTGGCTGTCGCCGGCGGATCCGCCCCTACCCCGGCCTCCTCCCCAGGACGGAGGGGGGCAGGCGGACGCGCCGGCGCGCGCCGCCCCCGCAAGAGCTCAGAAGTTCGTCACGTCGTCTTCCGTCCCCCACACGCGGTCGCGCCCGGGGCTGATGAGCATGAACGCGTCCTTGCGGATCGGCATGATCCGCCGCCCGCCTGTGCTCTCATACGCCTGCTTGTCCAGCACATACCAGGCGAACGAGCTCTTGGCCGTCGGCAGGCATTCCGCCCAGTTCGGCGGGGTGTAGCCGCGCCACTGCACCGGGTACACGAAGTGCCGCCGCCCGCCGCCAAGATCCCACTGAACCTGGATGCATCCGCCCTTCGTACAGCCCGTCGTGAACACGGCGTTGTCGCCGAAGTTGTACACGGCCGGGAACGGGTCATGGTCCTTGGCCGGGTTCACCTTCGGCGCGGCGGCGGCCTGAACATCGGCGGCGTAGTACAGGATCGGCGAGCCCCACGCATCGACGAAGAGCGCGTTGGAGAACTCAGGCGACGCGGGGTCGTACAGGTGGGCGCCCTCCGCTCCGGGGATGTCACGAGCGACCTTCACCGGCGCTGACTCGGTCGCCACGTAGCGCGCTCGCGGCAGCGGGTCGTCGTCATCATCCAGCGGCGAGTCGCCCTGGCCCGGCAGGTCGTACCAGCCCTTCTGCACCCAGTGTGGGTCCGCGGTGTTCCAGTACTGCCGCGGCACGTCCCGTGGCGAGATGTAGCCGTCCAGGTTTCGTCCGAGCAGGTAGCGCACGACCAGGTGCGCCCCGTACAGGTCCGGGAAGGGCTTCCAGTCGTCGGCGGTCGGGTCGTCGATGCCCTCCGACGAGGGATAGCCCCCGCCCCTGATGTCGCGCTCGTTCTCGTTGCGGAAGTGCTCGAGTCCTTCGGCGATCACCTTCACGTGCGCCAGCGACTTCACGCGACGGGCCGAGTCACGCGCGCCCGACAGTGACGGCATCAGAATCCCGAGCAGCAGCGCGATGATCGCGACCACGACGAGGAGCTCGATGAGCGTGAAGGCACGCGCCGCGCGGTGACACGCGTTACGGGAGCAGGCCGGCATCGACGGCTCCTTCGGGGCGAGTTGCGGCCGGAGCGGAATTGCAGCCGAACAACCTCAAGGTATCGGCTGAATCGGGCCAAGGCAACCGATTTCTCGCGACCCGGCGCCGGATTACCCCCCCCTCGTGGCACGTCACCCAGACCGCCGGTGCTCCCCGTACCAGGCGATCGTCCGACGAAGCCCCTCCTCCAGCGGGGTGCGCGCAACCCAGCCGAGCCGCTCACGGGCCCGCGATACGTCGAGGCAGCGGCGGGGCTGGCCGTTCGGCTTGCTCGCATCCCACACGATGCGCCCGCCGTAGCCGGTCTCGCGGGCGACCAATTCCGCCAGCTCGCTGATACGGATTTCGCGTCCGCTGCCGAGATTCACCGGCTCGGCATCGGCGTAGCGCTCCGCCGCCGCGAGAATGCCCTCGGCCGCGTCCTCGACGTAGAGAAACTCGCGGCTCGGCGAGCCGTCGCCCCACAGGGTCACGGCCTCCTGGCCGCGCTCACGGGCTTCGATGAACTTGCGGATCATCGCCGGGATGACGTGCGACGTGTGCAGGTCGAAGTTGTCCCGCGGCCCGTACAGGTTCACCGGCAACAGGTAGATCGCATTAAGTCCGTACTGCTGCCGGTAGGCCTGGCACATCACCAGCAGCGCCTTCTTGGCAACGCCGTAGGGCGCGTTCGTCTCCTCCGGGTAGCCGTTCCAGAGGTCCTCTTCGCGGAACGGGACCGGCGTGAATTTCGGGTACGCGCAGATCGTGCCTACCTGGACGAACTTGCCCAGCCCGCGGCGGCGGGCCTGCTCGATGAGGTGCAGCCCCATCGCCATGTTGGCGAAGAAGTACCGTCCCGGGTTATCCCGGTTCGCACCGATCCCGCCCACTTCCGCCGCCAGGTGGATCATGACGTCGGGCCGGGCCGCGTCGAACAGCCGCTCGACGTCGGCCTCGCGCGTCAGGTCGAAATCGCGCCGGCGCGGCACGAAGATCCGCTCGCGGTCCACGCCGCGGGCCGCGAGCTGCTCGACGACGAACGACCCGAGGAATCCCGCCCCGCCCGTGACGCAGAATCGTTGCTCGTGCCAGTCTCCCATCGACCGCTCGCAAGGCTCCGACGATGCAGTCCGTAGCGTCGGACCTCTGTGTCCAACGCAGGTCGCCGTTCGATCGACTCGCCGGACGCGGAGGTCCGGCGCTACAGCCCGGCCACCGCTGCCTAGGGACGCTGCTCCTCGCGGGGCGAATCCGCGTCCGAACCAGCCTGCTCCTCGGCGGCCGCCGCGGCCTGCTCGTCCGCCCGCCGGCGGGCCTCATCGGCGCGGTGCACCTCGATCTCGTTGATGAATCCCTTTTTCTGGCAGATCGCGGCGACCACGTCGTCGAACAGCAGGAATTTCTCGTTATCGAAGCGGAGCTTGCGCTCCTGTCCCCCGTCCTGGTAGTACAGGTCGATCCAACCCTTGGGGTTGTAGCCCCGCAGCGCGGTCATCTGGTCCCAGCCGATGCGCCGGTTGTCGTACAACAGCCCTTCGTCATCGACGACGACCTTCAGCGTCACCGCCTTGTAAAGCCGGTAGAGGAAGTACAGCCCGGGGATCGCCGGCACCAGCGCCCAGTAGAACTGCTGCTGCACCTCCTCGCGCGTCTTGTGCCAGTTGGTCCACGTCGCCCCCGAGAGCACGGGCCTGCCGCGCTCGAACGGCACCACCGCGTAGCCCCATCTGCTCGCGTAGTAGCGCAGCTCGCGCGTGGCGCCCTCCGGCCGCGTCACCTGCGCCGTTCCGAGCTTGGCGGCTACCTGGTCCGCGTCGGCCCCCGGCGACTTCTGCAACGCCTCGAACTCGTGGTGCGTCGGCGTATCCGCAAGGTCCTCGTATTGCACCTTCCCGCCCCACGGATCCGGCTTGAGAAGCTCGTCGCGGGCCTTGCTCGCGATCGCGTTGGGGTAGCCGTACAGCCCGTCCTTGATGAACCACCCCGCGAATCCGAGGAACAAGACCGTGCGAAGGAGCTGCCAATTCCGCTCAGCCTTGGCCGGTCCACTCACCAGCGCCATGCTCACACGCCCTTTCTCGATCGGCTCGTCTGCTGCTTCGGGCCAGCGGACCCGGGGCCGCAAGTGCACCGCCCCACCCGGCGAGACGCTGCACCGGCTATTGTGCCCACTCCCGGTCGGCCTGTCTGCGGGGGCCCGGCTCGAAAATTCGCTTCCGCGCTCCTACCCTATCGACCGCGGGCGGTACCGTTTCGCCTGGTGACGCCCGGCAGCCGCACCCAGCCAGGAGCATAACCATGCCGTCAGCCCGACCCGCCCGCCGACCGTGCATCGTCATCGTTCGCGACGGGTGGGGCGAGAACCCGCACCCCGAGTGGGACCACGCCAACGCCGTCAAGCTCGCCCGGCCCGAGGTGGACGCGATGCTTCGGCGCGACTGGCCATTCACCCTCGTCGCGACCAGCGGCTTCGACGTCGGCCTGCCCGAGGGCACGATGGGCAACAGCGAGGTCGGCCACCAGAACATCGGGGCCGGCCGCATCGTCGACCAGGACTCGGTCGCCATCACCAAGGCCATTCGAACCGGTCCGTTCTTCGCCAACCCGGTCCTCTCCGCCGCTGTCGAGCACTGCCTCCGGCACTCCGCCCGGCTCCACGTCATGGGCCTGGCCAGCGACATCGGCGTTCATTCGCTCCTCGAGCACCTCTACGGCGTCGTCGAGCTGGCTGCGCGCAAGGGGCTGCGCCAAGTCTACGTGCACGCCTTCACAGACGGCCGCGACTCGCCCCCAACCAGCGGCTTGGGCTACATTCGCGACATCGAGGCCCGCCTGGGCCAGATCGGCGTCGGTCAGATCGCCACGCTCTGCGGGCGCTACTGGGCCATGGACCGCGACGAGCGCTGGGACCGGGTCGAGAGGGCCTACCGAATGCTCGTGGATGGGGAGGGCGTCAAGGTCCGCTCGGCCGCCGAGGGAGTCCAGCGCTACTACGACCAGCCGGCCTCGCCAAACATGGTGGGCGACGAGTTCCTGCCACCCACGATCGTCACGACCGACGGACAGGCGCCGCTGGCGACGCTGCGCGACGGCGACGCGGTCGTGTTCTTCAACTTCCGCGGAGACCGGCCGCGCGAGCTGACGCGAGCCCTGACGTCCGATGCCTTCCCCTACCTGGGCCGCAACAAGGCCGGGCAGGAAGTGCGCATGGGCTTCGAGCGCGGCCACAAGCTCGACCTGCACTACGTCACCATGACCGAGTACGAAACCGGGCTGTGTCCGAACGTCGCCTTTCCGAAGCCGCCCAAGATGACGGGCATCGCCGGCGAGTACATCGCCTCGCTCGGCCTGCGCCAGTTCCGCTGCGCCGAGACCGAGAAGTACCCGCACGTGACCTTCTTCTTCAACGACTACCGCGAGGAGCCGTTTCCCGGCGAGGAGCGGCAGATGGTCGCCAGCCCCAAGGTCGCGACCTATGACCTTCAGCCCGAAATGTCCGCGCCGGAGGTCACCGAGCTCATGCTGCGGCGAATCGCAACGGGCATCGATGACCTGATTATTCTTAATTACGCCAACCCCGACATGGTCGGGCACACCGGCTCGATTCCCGCGGCCGTGAAGGCCTGCCAGACGGTCGATGCGTGCGTAGGCCGCGTGTACGACGCAATCCTCAAGGCGGGTGGCGTCGGCATCATCACCGCCGACCACGGCAATCTCGAGCAGATGATCGACCCCGCGACCGGCGGGCCGCACACCGCGCACACCACGTACGACGTGCCCCTCTACGTCTTCGGCCAGCCATTCAAGGGTTGCAAGCTCCGGGCCGGCGGCCGGCTGGCGGACATCATGCCCACCGCCCTGGCCATGATGGGGCTGAACGCGCCGCCAGAGATGACCGGCCGCTCCCTGATCGAGTAGGTCGGCGAAGCTGCATTCGGCGACAAATTCTCACACGCGCGACGCCGACCCACGCGCTAAGCTCCGATGACGACATGGAGGCGTTCAGTGGGCCGAACGCTTTGAACCTGGGCCGCCTTCGAGGGAACCGAACGATGCTCTCGCGTTCATCGCTTGGCTTCTACGGATTGGTCCTTTGCCTGCTGTTGACCGTTCTTGCGCTGACCGCGCTGGAGGGTCGCCCCGCCATCGCGACCGCGGTGCTGGCAGCAGTGGTCGGCGTGCTCAGCGGCGGCCTGCTCGCCGCCGGCGCGCACGACCCCAAGCGCTCGTGCGAGCCATGCCGACAGCACAACACCGCGCCACGGGAGTAGTGGCGTCGGAAACGCGCCAGCGCTTCGGCGCGGGCTCAGTGCGGGGCGGCCTGCGCCGCGACGGGCGCTCGGCCCGTCGGCCTGACCTTGGCGGCGGCAAGCCCCTTGGGTGTCTCAAGCAGGTCGTATTCGACCTGTTCTCCCTCCCGCAGCGAGCGGAAGCCGTCGCCTTCGATGCTTGAATAGTGCACGAAGACGTCCTGCCCGCGCGGTCCGTGGATGAACCCATACCCCTTCTTCGAATCGAACCACTTGACGTTGCCGCCGGTCATGGCGCCGACCTCCGGAGCCGCGCAAGACGTGACAGCGCACGGCTCCTGTACTCAAAGGCGCATCGCGGGGCGCGAGAAGCCTTCAGCGCACGGCCGCCCGTGGCCGCGCACGTGACACCCGGTCTTCGACTGGCGAACTACGCTCTAGACGTGACCAGTCGCTTCCAGGCCGGGGTTCGCCCGACGATGCAAGCAGCCAGTCCCTTCGACGTGTGCCAACCCGCGAGCCGACGCACGCCGGAGGGCAGCGGCCCTTCGGCCGCCAACGGGTCGTATCCTACCCGGCCCCCGCCGGCGGATGCAACGAATCCTGCGACGGGCGTCCAGCCCACCCCCCTTGCTCCCGGGCGCAGCCCTCCCCGAGTGCCCTGCCCCCCTGCCCGGCCGCCGTGCCGCTCCGGGGGGTGGTCACTCCGCGGCAAACCGAAGCTGCCGCTCGGCGGCGTCGGACAGCCCCACGCGTTCCCTGAGGTCCCCCGGACTCGAGAACGGCCGACGGTGCCGCTCGGCTAGCCAGCGCTCGATCTCGGCGGCCGAGAGGTCGGGGACCGCCCTGAGCACGCCCTCCTGGACCGTGTTGATGTCGAACGCCAGTGGCACGGCCGGCCCCAGCGCCACCAGCTCGACGGTCCGTGCGGGGACCTCGCAGCGCACCTGCGGCCCGAGGCGCTGGTAGAGCACGTTCGGATCGCTCAGGACGGTTGCGCGCCAGCTTGCCCTCGCCTGGGCGATCTCGACCATCTTCAGATTGCCCACGTCGAGTCGCAGCGCCGCCAGGTAGTGCTCACGCCAGAGCTTCTCGGCCCCCGGGTCGACGAAGACCCCGTGCGACAGGTCAAGGAGAATGTCGACGACTTCCTCGGCCTCGTCCGGGCTCACGCGCAGGCACGTCTTCACGAACTCGAGCAGGAAGGGCGTGTCAGGGTCGGTGGGCGGGCTCGCCAGCATCTCGGCCAGCCAGCGCAGCATGCGCTCATGCCGGTCGAACACGCGCTCACGCGTGGGCGGCCCGTCGCCGGCCACCGCCAACGCGAAGAAGAACGATGCGTAGAAGCCCTCCGACTGGAGCAACTGGTTCGCGCTCCGCAGCGTCGCGAAGTCACGCGATTTCTCGAATTGCACGCGCACGTAATCCGGCTCGCGGCAGGCGCTCTCGAACGCGAAGTTGTTTTCGCGCACCTCGTAATAGCGGGCGATCGTCTGCGAGAACGTCAGCAGGTCGCGCGCGTGATGGAAGTACTCCGCACCGCGCCCTGCCGGTAATCCGAATTCGAACCGCTCGTGTCGGTACGCCGCCCGAGTCGCCGCGTCCGTCCCCAGGTGCGCCGCCAGTGTCTCCAGGTGAATCGCGAACCCCTCGCTCAGTGCGGTCGACCGGTCCGTCAGTGCCGCCGTACTGTGCGGCAACGCCGCGATCGCCCGACCCGGCAGCGGTTCACCGCCCGTCAGCGTGGTCAGCACGACATGTCCCGTCTCGTGCAGCAGCGTCGTGCCGAAGGTCCGCGGCGAGGGGTCAAGGCGAACGTATGGCGTCCGGGGATGGTCTTCCACGCTGTCGCCACGCCGCAGGCGAAAACCCAGGTCGGCGTGATTGCCGCCCTTGACCAGCGCGACGTGCAGGGCCGCCGCCTCGCTCGAACGGCCAGGCGCCTTCGAGGCCCGGCACGCGGCGGCGTGGAGCGCGAGCGCCATACCGGCCGAGTCGTTCTCGAGCCACTTGGAATACGAGGCGAGGCGGGCCTCGTCTGTAACGGCCTCGCACACCGGCAAACCCGAGTCGTCCGCCGCGCCGCAATCCATGAACACGACCCGGGCCGGCGGCTCGGCCGTCGCCGCGAGGGCGGAAATCACGGCTGCGATGACGCTGACAAGGCGATGAACCATGTGCATGCGGTGCTCCGTCGAGTTGAAGATTCGTGTCAAAGGAGTTCGCCGTAACACGGCGCTTATTTCCGCGCGTGCCGATTTCGCGAGCACCCGGGACGGACCGCGGCGTCGTAGACCTGGCCTGACGGCCGCCGGGCGAATCGGGCGCTACCATGTTGCACCAAAGCGACGGCGTACGCCCCGCGGCTGCTCGGCCCGGCCGCTCGCCACGCTCTGCCGTCCAGAAGAACTGCGCCCGCGCGTGGGCCCAAGGGAGTCTTGCCGTGCTTCGACCAGCCCCTGTTCTCGTCGTGGTGTCGTCCCTCCTGATCTTCTCCGGCTGCGTTCAGGACGGCCCCTGCCCCGGCTCGGCCCGGGCTGCCGGTCCACTGACCCGCCCGGCTCCCGCCGAGGGCAACGTTTTCGTTTCCAGCAGCGATCCGTTCTCACCCGGCCCGCTCCGCGTCCGCACGATCCCGCTCGGCAAGTGCGAGCAGGACGTACCCGCGGCGGTGCTGATTCACACCCCGGAGCAGGCCGGGCTCTACCCGGTTGTGATCTTCCAGCACGGCTTCCAGTCGCGCAACGACCACTACGACCAGATCCTCACGCACCTCGCCAGCCACGGCTTTGTCGTCGTCGCACCGCAGATGTATGAGCCGGGCCTGGGCGCGTTCACCGGCAGCCCCACCGCCACACAAGAGGCCGAGACGGCCCTACTGCTCGTCCGCTGGCTCGACGAGAACCTGGCTCGCCTCGTCGGCGTCTCCGTTGATACCGCCCGCCTCGGCATCGCCGGGCACTCCCGCGGCGGCAAGGTCGCCTGGCTCGCGATGCGCGCCGCTCCAGCGCGCTTCGCCGCCATCGCGGGCGTCGATCCGGTCGACGGTACCGGCGGGCCGCCCGGCCGCACCGGCCCGCAGGCCCGCGTGACCGCCGAGCCGCTCGCCTACGACGCCCCGTCGCTGGTCATTGGCTGCGGACGCTCGGGCCGCTGCGCCCCGGCGGGCGACAACCACGTGCAGTTCTACGCCGCGTCGCCCGCGCCGGCCTGGCACGTGGTCGCGACCGAGTACGGCCACGCGGACATGCTGGACGAGGACGTGGCGCAACTCGCCGCGCTCGTGTGCGCGTCGAACCCCGACCGCGAGCCGATGCGCCGCCTGACGGCCGGCCTCCTGGTCGCGTTCTTCCGCGCCAGCCTCCAGGGCGACGCGTCGGCGTACGCGACACTCAGCGACACGCTCGCCGCCCCGGCGACGATCGAGGTCGAGTCGAAGTAGAGGCACTCCCCCGTTCCCTTGGGTTCCGCCGCGCCCTCTTCCTCCCGCCCCTCCCTCTCAGGGAGGTCTTGGGGGCGGGTCGAATCCTCCGGCTGCGGCC
>CAADGM010000119.1 GCA_900696535.1 uncultured Planctomycetota bacterium | reverse complement strand
TCGGAGCCGATCGCGCAAGCGATCGGATGGGCAGCCGAACACCGGCATCTCCGACGGCTTGCGCCGTCGGCTCGGATTGTGGTCGGCTCGGATTGTGGTCGGCTCGGATTGGCGGCGCGCGACGATCCGAGCCGATCGCGCAAGCGATCGGAGTGTAGGCGGTCGTGCGGTCTTCGGAGCCGATCGCGCAAGCGATCGGTCAGCGCGACTTCACGACCTCGCGGAACACGGCGATCGCGCGGTCGATCTGGGTCGGCGAGACATCCAGGTGTGTGACGGCGCGGATTTTCGTCGCCCCGGTCGCGATGACCCACACGCCGCGGGCGCGAAGCCGCTCGGCGACATCCGCCGCCGTTCCCAGCGTCGGCTCCACCTCGAAGATGACGATGTTCGTCTCGACCGTGGCCGGGTCGAGACGGATGCCGGGCAGCGTGGCCAGGGCTTCTGCCAGCCGCCGCGCATTCGCGTGGTCCTCGGCCAGCCGCTCCGCGTGGTGATCGAGCGCGTACAGCGCGGCCGCCGCCAGGATGCCCACCTGTCGCATCGCCCCACCAAACATCTTGCGGAAGCGGTGACAGCGGGTGATGAAGCCGCGTGGGCCGGCGACGATCGACCCGATCGGGGCGCCGAGGCCCTTTGAGAAGCACATCGACACGCTGTCGACGTGCTGCGTGTATTCGGTCGGCCGACGGCCCGACGCCACGCACGCGTTCATCAGCCGGGCGCCGTCCATATGCAGGTGCAGGCCATGCGTGCGGCAGGCGGCGCTGACGGCGGCGACTGCGTCGAGCGGCCAGACCGTGCCGCCGCCACGGTTGTTCGTGTTCTCGACGATGACCATGCGCGAGACGGGGAAGTGAACGTTCCGCGGGCGGATCGCCGCTTCGAGCTGCTCGACGGTGAACACGCCGCGCTGCCCGGGCAGCGGCCGGATGCTGACGCCGGACAGGGCGGACGGTCCGCCGGCCTCGTAGTTGTAGGAGTGGGTGGCCTCATCGCAGATGAGCTCGTCGCCGGGCTCGCACACGGCGCGGATGGCGACCTGGTTGGCCATCGACCCGCTGGGCACAAAGAGGGCCGCCTCCTTGCCCAGCAAGGCGGCGCAGCGCTCCTGGAGCCGGTTGACGGTCGGATCGTCGCCGAAGACGTCGTCGCCGACCTCGGCGGCCGCGATGGCGGCGCGCATGCCGGCCGTCGGCCGCGTCACGGTGTCGCTGCGCAGGTCGACGATGTCACTCATTGTCCCGCTTCCAGTTTTGGATCGCGGTCTTGGCCAGGCCCACGACCCGCTCGACTTCCTTGGCCGCGACGGCCGGGGCGGCGTTCTCGAAGAACTTCTTCGCCTTAGGTGCGGCGATTCGGCAGCTCCGGACCACCGCGTTGTATGCCGCGAAGTCGACGTTGCCGTCCTTGTCCGTGATCTCGTCGAGCAGGGCCTCGGCCCCGATCGGCGTGAGCTTCTCGAGCTGCTTGAGCGCCGTGGCGTCGTCCTCGCGGGCGAGCTTGAGCAGGTGCTTGGCGCTCGCGGGGGTCGAAAGGGCCGCCAGCGTGGCCAGTGCCGCGTTCCGGATCGGCGGATCGAGATTCTCGCGCTCCAGCATCGCGATCACGTCGCGATCCGCTGCCCGCACCCCGAGATCGGCCACGCGGTTCAGCGCATTCCGGAGCGCGTCGGTCTTCGCGTCCTTGTCGTCGATGATCGGCTTGAGTTCCTTCTGGTAGATCTTCGTGCCGTAGGCGTCGAGCGCCTGTCGCAGGCGCTTGGCCAGCGACTCGGGCTGACCGATGCCGCCCGCCGAGAGCGTCGGCCCGAGCGACTCGCCGTCTGGAGAGACGAAGGCCATTTCCATCGACGCGCTCTGGCTCAGGCCAAACTCGCCGAGGATGGCACGGTCGCGGCTGGCCGAGAGGCGCAGGGGGATGAAGCTGGCGGCGATGCGCAGGACGCGTTGATCACGGAACGAACGCTGGTGGTCGCGGTCGACGTCGTCGTCGCCGCTCCGCTCGGAGCTCGACGCGCGGACGTAGACCATCAGCGGCTTTCCCGTCGCCTTGGCCTGGGCGATCGCGGTGCGGGGGTCGGTCTGCCACTGAACGGTGCCCTGGGCATGGGCGGCCAGCGCGGCGGCTAGGACCGAGAACGTGGCAAGCAGGGTACGCATGGCACTACTCCTTCGCGCTGGCCGGTGAGTCCGCGGTATATGGACTGGCCCGGCGCGCGGCGGGACCGGGGTGGGCTGTCGGCGCGACCCTTTGGACGTCCGACGCCCCGCCCGCATTCAACGCGAGTGCCGAAGGAGGGACTCGAACCCTCACTCCCTTGCGGGAATCGGATTTTGAATCCGACGCGTCTGCCGGTTCCGCCACTTCGGCGCAGCGACACGCGCGGAGTATAGCCGTCACGATTCGGCCGCGGCAATCGGAGCCGGCGTCGCGGCGGTTCGGCAACGCGGAGTTCATGGCGGGGGCGGCGGCCGGCGCGGGTAGAATGGCAGGGGGCGTGGGTCACTGCGCGGCGTGCGTCCGCGGCGGTGAAACGGGTGTCTGTCGGGCGGGTCGCTGCCCGCCATCTCCGAGGTGCGCTTGTGACCGCGAATATTCGAACCCAATTCGTGTGCGTGCTGGCCTGCGCGGGCATCCTGCTGCACGCGGTCGGGAGCGCCTGTGCGACGTGGTCGATCGTGATGACCGATACGCGCACGGGCGAGGTCGCCGCCGGCACGGTGACCTGCCTGAACCAGTTCGACCTGCTGGCACTCGTGCCCGTGGTCGTGGTGGGCAAAGGGGCCGCGGCGTGCCAGGCGTCGGGTGACTTCGACGGGCAGCGTCGGCCGGTGATCTTCAATGGGTTGATCGCGGGCGTCGATCCGCAGGCGATGCTGGCCCAAGTCGCGCTCATTCCAGGCCATGCGTCCCGGCAGTACGGCATCGCCGACGTGCAGGGTCGCACGATTACCTTCACCGGCCCCTCGTGCGCCCCCTGGGCGGGCGGACTGACCGGCCGCGATGGTGACGTGGTCTACGCCATCCAGGGCAACATCCTCACGGGCGAGTGCGTCGTCGCGAATATCGAGGCGGCGATACGCGCCAATCCGTGGGACCTGCCCACGCGGCTGATGGCAGGGATGCGGGCCGCGCGCGACGCCGGCGGCGACGGGCGGTGCTCGTGTCCGGCCAGCCCGCCGGACTGCGGTTGCCCGCCTCCCAGCTTCAACAAGTCCGGGCACATCGGGGGCGTGATCGTGGCGCGCCTGGGCGACCAGGATGACGAAGTCTGCAACGCGGCGGGCTGTGCCGGTGGACGCTACTACCTGCAACTCAACGTCGCCTACCAGCCCGCCAGCCGCCCCGACCCGGTAGACCAGTTGATGACACGCTTCGCGCTGTGGCGAGCGAGCCTGGCGGGGCGACCCGATGCGATTCGCTCGATGGTCTCATTCAGCCCGGCCGTCTATACGCCGCCCGACACGGTCTCCTCGACCATGCGCATCGAGCTGCGGGACTGGACGAACAGCCCGATCTCGGTCCCGGTGCAATCGGTGGTCGTCATGCACGCGCCCGACAGCCCGGGGCTCACCCAGTTCGGCACGCCCGTGCAGGTCGAGCCCGGCGTGTTCGAGCTGCCGCTGACGCGCCCAGTGTCCAGCGGCGTCGATCGGCTGGTGGTCAGCGTCGACGCGGGCGGCGAGCGGCCGATCGTGCTCATGCCGCTGCCGCGCTTCCCGGTACACACCGTAGGCGACGTGAACTGCGATGCCCTCGTGACGCTGGACGATATCGACGCGTTCGTCACCGCGTTGACCGCCCCGGGCGACTTCGCCACCGTGTTTCCCGCCTGCGATCCGCTCAGTGCGGACTGCAACGGCGACGGCCGCGTCGACTTCGACGACATCGACGCGTTCGTGGCGCGCCTCATTGGCGCCTGATGCGGCGGTTGAGGAGCCTCTCGGCGCCCCAACCCAGCAGCGCCCCCACGTACACGTCGCTCAAGAAATGGGCGATTTCGCCGGTCTCATCGACCTGCAACCGCGTAACCAGGCAGCCAAGCGCAGCCGCCGCCCAGAGCGCACGCCGACGGGGGTGAAGCCGGGTGAGCGCGGCCGCCCCCGCCGCCGCGACGGCCGCGTGCGTGCTCGGCAGGCCCAGCCCGCTCGTGGCGAACCAGTCCTGCCCCCAGGGGCGGAAGCGATACTCCGCGTGCTCCAGCGGCCGCTCCCGGCGGATCACGACCTTGAGCGCCTCGCCCGCGAGTCCCGCGGCCAGGGCGGGAAGCAGTATCGCCCCGGCGCGCAGGAGCACCAGCCGCCCGTTGCTCCACCGGTATCGCACGCCGTCGCGCACGAGATACCCGATCGCCACGAGCAGCCAGAGGCCGAAGATGCCGAATGCGTTGAAGATGTGCGTGACGACCGGCTCGCGGAACGTCGGCAGGCCGAGTACGTCAAGCGCCGCCCAGAGCGGCGCATCCAGCCGCGCGCCCGTCGTGTGGAAGGCGCGAAAGACCGGGCGATCCAGCAGCGCGGCGGCGATCAGCCCCGCGGCCAGGACAGCGCCGGCCGCGATCGGCGGCCAGGCGCGGCGCAGGGCGGCCGGTTGCCGGGGGCTCGGCGGTTGCGACATGGCGCACGCCCTCGCGGGAAGTGCTCGCCGGCGCGGGAGCGGCTACGACTGAAGCGCCGCGGCACCCGCCGCCGCGACCACGTGGTCGTTCTCGACCGTCGAGCCCGAGACGCCGATCGCGCCGATGACGGTCCCATCCGCGGTCTTGAGCGGCACGCCACCCGGGAAACTGACCAGTCCGCCGTTGGAGTGCTCGATGTTGTACAGTGGGCCGCCCGGCTGGCTGAGCTTGCCGATCTCACCGGTGGGCATGTCGAAGTAGCGCGCCGTGCGCGCCTTGCGGATGGCGATGTCGATACTGCCGAGCCACGCGCCGTCCATGCGGATGAACGCCTTGAGGTTCCCGCCCGCGTCGACGACGGCGATGTTCATCTTCGTGCCGATCGCCTCGGCCTTGTGAGCGGCGGCCTCCAGAGCGGCATGCGCCAGCACAAGCGAGATATCCGCCGTCGCGATCGGCTGCGGGAGGGCGTCGGCCTTACCCGATTCGCCGAGCGCGGCCTCTTTGGGACGCGGCTTGGGAAGCCCCGAGTCGTTCGGCGGCGTCTGGGCGAGGGCCGTCAGGAGTATCCCACCGGCGACGAGGGCTGCCACGAGCAGTGAGCTTCGCGCGTTCATGATCACCTCCGTGCGGGTCTGCGGCGCGGGCAGACGGCCCGCGCCCGGGGAGGATCATGTCCGCGCGCCTCTCGCGACACAACAAGCCGGCGCGGCCCGTCGTGGAGGCGTCAGGAACCCAGCAAGGCGACGAAGGGGTCGATGTCGTCGAAGTCCACGTCGCCATCACCGTCGCAGTCGGCCTGCATGCGCTCGCAGTTCGGGTACTCCAGTGCGTACGCCGCCGGGCCGGTCAGTGCCAGGACGAACGGGTCGATGTCGTCGAAGTCGATTGCGCCGTCGCAGTTCACGTCGCCGGTGATCTGCGTGGGCACGCCGCTGATCGACGACGCCATCAGCTCCGGGGGCGACTTGCCGCTCCCCGCCCACAGGGCGTAGAGGGTGTCGCCTGCGCCGCCCGGGATGCCTTCGTCGCGCAGGAACTCGATGTACTCGCGGCTCGCGGTCTGGTAGTAGAGCCGGACCTCCGCCCGCACGGCGCCGACCGGCAGGTCGTACGCGGTGATGTCCCAGTTCTGCCCGTCCGCGTAGGTCGCCCCGATTGGCGGCATCCCGAACCATGCGTACGCGGCGTTCGAGAAGCCCAGCGGCGGAATGCGGTTGTCCTTCATAATCATGCTGTTGAGCACGAGGTGGAACTCGGTGCCCGCGGGCAGGCCGACCAGCGCCGCCACTGCGGGCGAAATCCCGAGCCGCGCTTCGTACACCTTCGCCGCGGGATCCTCCGTCAGGATGGCGGTATCCGGGTCGTACGCGGCGGACTCGGCCAGCAGCATGTCACTCGCGTCGTAGAAGCGCACGTTGAGCCACATGCGACGCCCCTCGGGGTAGCCCGTGGGGAGCTTGTGCCCCGTGTGATTCGCAACCTTCACGAAGAGCTGCGAAGCGCTATGCGACAACTCGATCGTTGCGGCGTTCTGGAGCATGTAGCGGGCCTTGTTGATGCCCGCCTGGATGGCCAGCGGGTCGGCCTCCGGATCAACCTCCAGCATCACCCCCAGCATCCACGTGCTGCCGCCGGCGAAGTCGTGCCGCGCAAGGTCGTGCCGCACGGGCGCGTCCTCGAGCACGCAGCCCTTGCCGGTGACCGCCGGCATGTGGCAGTGCTGGCACGTGGAAACGTACAACCGGTTCCCGCCAAACTGCGGCGCGTAGACACCCTCGGGCGTGTTGAACGCGGAGAAGAACCATTCCGAGTAGGTGCGCTGCTCGGGCATCAGCTCGTGAACGCCCGTTCCGGGCGCCGGCTGGTCGAACGGGTTGGGCGCGTAGGTGTCGTCGGATTGCCGCGTGAAGACGGGGTTCGACAGGTCGTGGCACGTGCCGCAGAGGGCCGCCTCCCGGTGGAACGGCGAGGGCAGCCAATCGTGCAGAGCCGTGAAGGCGTCGTCGTAGGGCCCGCGGCGGCGGAAGTCGTCCGGGTCCACGACAAACATCGCGTCGCCGAAGTGCAGCGGGGGAGTCCGCAGCGCGGCCAGGATCGACCAGTCGACTCCCGGGCTCACACCAGGCTCGTAGAACGGGTCCACCATGCGGTGGCACAGGTCGCAGCTTACGCCGGTCAGCTCGAACGGCCGCACCTGCGACCCGTCCGTGGGTTGTGAGCGGCCGGCAAGCCACGCGGCGCTGAAGTGGCACCGCAGGCACAGGTCGCCGGACTCCGGCGCGTCCATGCGGGCGATGTCGAACGCCGCCTTGAAAAGCGGATCCGTGGACGCGTACGCCATCATGCTGCCGTAGTAGTTAAAGACCGGCTCGACATCCGGGTCGTAGAAGCCGTGACAGCCGTAGCAGCCGTCCGGCGGGCTCAGCGGCCAGACGTCCAGCGGCTGCGAGCCCGGCAGGTCGAAGTCGCGCAGCGTGGTCGGGACGCGTCCGACGGCGCCGCTGACGATCGTGAAGAAGCCATCGCTGACGTCTTCACCGGTCAAGCCCTCCGGATCGAGCGCCGTAACCCGGACGAGCGCCTGGCTGGTCGGGCGGTTGTGCACGAACCACTGGTGCTGCCCCTCGTGGTACGCGTCCAGCAGCAGCGGGTCCCAGTGCGCGCCGCCGTCGAAGGACACGTACACGCTGACCGACGTGATGATCCCGCTGTTGTCCGTGGCGGTCCACGCGATCGTGACCGGCAGCCCGCTCGTCAGCACTTCGCCGCCGTTGGGTGCCAGGACCGTGACGACCGGCGGCTCAGGCGTCCGCGGTCCCGCGGGGGCGAGCGCAGTCAGACCGAAAGCGATGAGCACCGCGAAGGGCGCGGAGCGCAGGGACATGGCGGACTCCTTCATGCGACGCACGGCACGGCGGCGGCGATGCGGGCGGCCTGGTCCGCGCGGCACAACGTCCGACAATCCGCGCGGGCGATGCAGACCATCGCTGCACCGCTGATCACCCTACGTTAGCATCGTCCCCCCAGAGGGACAACGGGATTGCAAGGTCAGATTCGGCGTGGTTCGGCCGCCGCGGCGCTCGGACGGCTCGTCCGGATAACGCGGTCCGGGCGATCCGTTCAAGGCCCGCGGCGGCGCGAGCGATCCGGGCGGATTCGTCAGCTCCCGAGCAGGGCGACGAACGGGTCGATGTCGTCGAAGTTGACCACGCCGTCACCGTTCACGTCCGCGTACTGCCAGACGCAACTCGGATACTGGGCCTGGTAGCCGGCCTGGCCGCCGAGGGCGGCCACGAACGCGTCGATGTCATCGAAGTCGATGCAGCCGCTGCAATCCACGTCACCCCGCCGGAAGGTCGGCAGCACGCTGAACTGGCTGACGACCTGCGGCACGCGCGCCACCACGCCGGCCGGGTCGGCCAGGAGTTGCGACTCGCTGTAGTAGTCGACGCCGTACGTGGTCACGGTGAGCTTCTGCGTCACTGGGTCGACATCGAACTCGGTCCAGCCGTACGTGTTGGTCGCGGTCCACGTGCCGGCCAGAAGCTGCACGCCACGAAGGTCGGCATCCTGGAGCCCGAGTGGTGAATAACCCAGCAGCACCATCTGAAGGTTGATCAGGTTCTGGATGTAGGCTTCCTTCTGGGGGGCGGGCAGGGCCGCGTACTGGGCCGGGGATATTGCGCCCGGGAACCCCAGCGAGAAGGCCAGACCGGCGATCGTGGGGCCGAAGGGCTCGTGGTACGCCACCGCGCCGGTGACCACCTCGAAGGCCCCCAGCGAGATCTGCGGCGTGAACGGCCCGTCCGTGTACTGCACGTTATTGATGAGTGTCCCGTGGAAGTCGGCCGCGACGAACACGACGTTGGTGATGCTGTTGTCGCGGATGAACCGGAGCAGGTCCGTGCGCTCCCAGGCGAAGCCCTCGAAGCGGTCCGAGGCGTTCACGACGCCCAGGTTCTGGATCGGCTCGGGAACGTGTACGAACTTCCACGTCACGCAGGCCTGCTGGGCGGCGAGCAGGTCAGCCTTGAGCTGCGCGAGCTGCGGCACGCCCAGGAGCGTGCGGCCGGGTGTGAAGGACGCCACGACGTACGCCCCGATCGAGTTCGGGTCGAGCGGATTGGCCGCCGGCAAGCCCGGGTCGCGGAATGACCTGGCATCGAGCAGGAAGACCGCGGCGTCGCGCCCGTACGTGCGGCTGCGGTAGAGCTTCGAGACGCCGTCGAGCCGTGGATCGTTCGGCTCGCTCCACACCAGGTCCTCGACCGCGTTGTACTCGATGAAGGCCTGAAGCGCGCGGCGGAAGAGCTGCGTCTGGTTGATGAACGGCGCCGGGTCGCCCGCGAAGAGCGGGTGGCTGGCCGGCGGGGCTCCGCCGATGAAGTCGTTCGTGACCTCATGATCGTCGATCATCGCCAGAACTGGCGTCGCGGCGTGGGCGTCACCCCACGCATCCAGTCCGAAGCGCGCCGAGTACACCTCCGCGTGCTTGAGCCGGAAGTCGGTCAGCGTCAGGCACTGCGGGATCGGCACCGCCGGCGACGGTACGTCGGCGTAGATCGTGTCACCCAGCTTCACGAACAGGTCGAGCCCGCGATCCGGCACGTTCCGAATAGCAGGGTAGGGGCTCAGCTCGCCGCGCCAGTCCCCCGAGACGCCCAGGCGGAAGCCCTGGCGCGCTGCGCCCGGCGCCGCGGGCGTGCGGAACGTGCCAGTCCGCGTCTGCATCGACGAGTCCGTCGCACGGTAGTAGTACCGCGTGGCCGGCGACAGCCCGGTGACCCCAACGCGCGCGGGGACAAGCGGGTCCGTCACGGACACGGTTGCGGTCGCGAGGATGTTCCCGAACGCCGGGTCCGTTGCGAGGTCGAAGATCACGTCGCCCACAGTGTCCGTGGCGGCCCAGAGCACAGCCGCAGACTGCGTCACGTCCCCTGCGGAGACGCCCTGCGGGAGCGCCGCCTCGACGCGGCTTGCGGGGATGAGTGTCACCGCTGCTACGATTGCGGCCATCGCGGCCCGAACGGGTTGAGCGCGCATGCGTCCTTTCCTCCTCTTCATCAACATAGTACCACTGCGCCAGCGCGAACCGGCGATCTTCCGGCGCCGGGCGAACAGAACTCGCGGTGAGATCATCCGCTCGGCAGACGAAGATGGCGTGCAGGGTACGCAAGCGGATCGTCAATTCCACACGCGCGAGGCCGGGCGGTGCGTGGCGTCCGTCACGGCGTTGCTCCGTGTCACGGCCCCGCCGGCGTGGCCTCCGTGGCTGGCGCTGCGCCGCCGGCAGCGCTCGGCAGAAAGCCCTCGACCGCGAGCCCGCCAGCGGCGGCGCTGTAGCGCTGCGCGAAGTCGGGTAGTGTCTCCGCCGTCACGAGCGCGGGCTCGATCCAGCGCTCAGGCGCGCCGCGGTACTCGCCCATGCGGAGTTCGACCGCCACCTGGATCGCGGTGTACGCGATGTCGCCGTCCGCGACGCCCACGAGCGCGAGCGCCGGGCCCGCGGCCTGAGGCGTCCCGAGGTCTCTCCAGAGCGCCGGAACCGCCGCAAGCGTGGCGTAGCGATACGTCGGGCTCGCCGCGACGAGCGCCAGCCGCCAGGTGCGGTCCTCGATGCACCAGGGATCGGCGTCGAAGCTGACGACGACGCCGGCGTGCGGGAAGAGCTCGACAAGCTCGCGTATCACGCCATCAGTCGGCGCCTCGCCGCCGCCCTCGCGCGACGCCAGGCACGTGATGTCGTGCCAGCGCTCGATGCTGCTCAGGAAGCGGCGATAGGCGTCGCCGGCCACGTCCTGGCCGTCGCCGCGGTGGACGAGGAGGTAGCTGCGCTTCGGCGACACGAGGCTTCGCAAGTTGCGGGCGAGCAGCTCGGCCGCGGACGGCAGGTGCATGCCGACGTGCCCCGTCACGCCACGGTGCGCGAAGCGCTGGCCCATCGTGATGAGGATGACGTTGCTGCCGGCCGCGCGTTCGAGGATCGCGCCCAGTTCGTCGCGTCCTTGCACGGCGGTCTGAGTCAGGTAGACACATGCCGCGGCGGGGGACTGCGAGGTGGCGTCAACGAGCGCCTCGCCCAGGGCAGCGAGGCTGCTGCCCGAGGGCGTGAAGAGCTTGATCTCGATCGACGGGATCGCCGACCGAAAACGCAGCGCCCCACCCTGAATCCCAGGCCAGGCGGGGTCCGCCCGGGGCGGCGTAATGACGGCGATCGTCGCGCTGGTCGCGTGGGCCGCGCTCCCCCGGCGCCGCGGCGCGTCACGCTCACAGCCGGCCAGGACGACCCCGCCCGCAAGCAGCCCGATCGCGGCGGCGACGCGGACGAATCGCCCCAACGCTCGCAGCAGCGGGCACTTAGCGGTCATCGGCGCACCAGCCCGCAGTCGCGTCGGGAGCCGCGGGGCCCGCTTCACGCGGCGGACCTCCTGTTGCCGCAACCCCGGCTTGTCGATTAGCTTATAATCGGCTGATGGCTTTGGGACCAGCCGCGCGTCCCTGCCGGAAAGAAGGTCGATCATGCTCCGCCGCGTATCGAACGCTGTGTGTTTGGTCGGTGCGTTGCTCGCTGCCGCGGGCGCCCTCGCGCAGTCCAGCGACCCGAACAGCTCCGCGAGTAGCCCACAGGACCGCGTGTCCGGCGGGGCTGTCCGCGCGCGGGCGCCGGGTCTGACCGTTCAGGCGGCAATCACGCGGCACACGGAGCTGACCAACGCCCGCGTGAATGCGGCGCGCGGCGGCGGGCAGGCCGGCACCAGCAACTCATCCGGTAGCGGCAGCAGCACCTCCAGCTCGGGGCTCGGCTCCCTGACCGGGCTTCTCGGGCAGCTTGGTCTCGGCGATTCGCTCAGCGGGCTGGCGAGCCTGATCCCCGGGGTCAGCAACACTGATCTGTCCACACTCGGGCAGGGCACGCTGGATGCGGAGTCGACCACGACCAATTCGAGCGGTGACGCGACCGATCCGCGGCCCGCGGCGCTGCTGGCCCTGAAGAACGGCAGCACCAGCCAGGACGTCGAAGCGACTTCAGATTCGGCCAAGACGACCACCCGCGCGCAAACCAATCGCGCGTACCAGTACGGCGGCGGTTTCTCACGCCTGACCAAGTACGAGGACCGCGCTCAGACGACGAGCAGCAACGGCGACAGCACGCTGACCGATCTGCTGAACTCGCTGACTGGGACGACCACTGATCCGAACAACCCCCAGAGCTTCCGCTCGCGGCTGCTGGCCGGCTGGTCGACGGCGTTCTTCGGTGCGCTGACCTACGGCTTTTCCCAGACCCAGTTCCAGACGCTCATCAAGAACATCCTCACGCCGCTGATCCTCCCCCGAACGACATCGGGTGACTCCAGCGGCACCGAGACGAGCGGCAACGGCACCAACACCGGCACGAACACGAACACCGGTGGCAACACGGGCGGCAACGGCACCGACACGAACACCAACACCGGCACCCAGACCGGGACGGGCGGTGGCATCGAGACACTGACCGAGCCGACCGAAGAGACGAAGACCGACTCGACCCTGTAGCCGCTCGACGGGCGGGCTCCGACAGCGACGCGCGCGAATGCTGGACCAGGCTCACTCTGCACCGGTTCAGTTCCTCACCTGTGGCACCGGTTTCCAACCGGTACCGGTATCGGTTGCTATGGCGCCGGTTTTCAAGGCATGACGTCCGCCCAGCCCGCACCGTCGTTGACGGCGCTGCTCGCGCGGCTTGTCGCGCGACAGGATCTCTCACGCGACGAGACGCGGGCGCTGCTCGACGCTGTTTTCGATGACCGCATTGAACCAGCGCTGCTCGGCGCGATGCTCGCGGCGCTGGGGACCAAGGGCGAGAGCGTCGACGAACTGGTCGGCGCCGCGGAAGCCATGCGCGCCCGAGTGACCGCGGTTCGCACGCCGCCCGGAGCCCACGCGATCGACACATGCGGCACCGGCGGCGACGGCCAGCCGCTGCTGAACATCTCGACGGCGGTGGCGATCGTGTGCGCCGCGGCGGGCGCGACGGTCGCCAAGCACGGCAACCGAAGCAACACGCGCCCCAGCGGATCGGCCGAGGTGCTGGCGGAGCTCGGCGTCAACGTGGACGCGGACGTGCCCGTCCTGGAGCGCTGCCTCCGCGAGGTGCGCATCGCGTTTCTCTACGCGCCGCGGCTGCACCCGGCCATGAAGCACGCGGCCGCGGTGCGACGCGCGCTCGGCGTCCGGACCATCTTCAACCTCGTGGGGCCTCTGACGAACCCCGCCGGCGTCCGCCGGCAGGTCCTGGGTGTGAGCCGTCCGGAACTCGTGCCGACGATGCTCGAAGCGCTGCGGCAGCTCGGGGCCGAGCGAGCGCTGGTCGTTCATGGTCTGGATGGTCTGTGTGACCTGACCATCGGGGCTCCGAGCCGTGTGGGCTGGTGGGACGGCCAGGGGACTCGGGTCGAGGAGTTCGATCCGCAGTCGATCGGCGTGCGACGGGCATCGCTGGACGCGCTCCGAGTCCGCAGCCCGGCCGAGAGCGCGGCGTTCATACTCGCCGTACTGACGGGGCAGCGCGGGCCGGGGCGTGACGTTGTCGAGTTGAATGCGGCGGCGGCCTTATGGGTGGCGGGCCTGGCCGCGGATTGGCAGGAAGGGCGAGCGCACGCCGCGCGCGCGATCGACACCGGGGCGGCGGACGCGACGCTGCGCACGTGGGCGACGGTTTCACACGCCTCGGGGTGATCACTCCTAACCGTTTGATCCGCCTAAAGTTATCCGACAGCGGGTCCGATAGGCCCGGTTGACAGGATC
>CAADGM010000118.1 GCA_900696535.1 uncultured Planctomycetota bacterium | reverse complement strand
CCCTGTATCACCGGCTCACAACCCGCACCACGGACCCGCGCGATCGGAACCAGATTCCAACGCCAATCACCCCGAGCCCATCCCGACTCACCGCCGCGTAGCAAAACGGCGGTTCTTCAACGGGCTGCTAACAGCCTAAACCGCTAAACAGCTAAACCCCTGCGAGCGCAGCGAGCATGATCGAATGCGTGGAGAAGTTCGAGAGCCGGCAGGTTACGACCGGGCAGAACCCGTCGGTCGAGCTGCGCTACGTCATTCGCGGCACGAACAGCGATGTCGAGGCGCGCTCCGCGCTGCTGGCCGGCAGCCCAGCCACCTACGACCCGTGGGGCAGCGGCTTGTTCTACCTGCCGCGCGACACCGTCACCCTCCAGCCCGTGGGCGATCTGCTCTGGGAAGGCATCGTCCGCTACGGGCCGGTGCCGCAGACGGAGCAGTCGGTCTTCAGCTTCGACACCGGCGGCGGCACGCAGCACATCCCGCACAGCCTGGCGACCGTGGCCCGCTACGCCCCGCCCGGCAAGACGGCCCCGGACTGCAAGGGCGCGATCGGCGTCACCGCCGACAGCGTCGAGGGCGTCGATATCACTGTCCCGGTCTATCACTTCTCGGAGACGCACTATCTCGCCGACACGCTGGTCACGCCGGCGTACAAGGCGACGCTCTTCGGGCTCACGGGGAAGGTCAACAGCGCGGGATTCAAGGGCTTCGCCGCGGGCGAGGTGTTGTTCCTTGGCGCGGCCGGCAGCAAACGCGGCAGCGGCGATTGGGAAATCACTTACCGCTTCGCGGCCAGCCCGAACGTGACGAACCTGACCATCGGCGACATCACCGGCATCAACAAGAAGGGTTGGGAGTACCTGTGGGTACGCTACGCCGACAGCGAAGACGCCGTTGCCAAAGCGCTCGTGAAGAAGGCGGTCGCGGTCTACATCGAGCAGGTCTACCCGTACGGCGATCTCAACCTGCTGGGGATCTGACGCATGGCCGGGTTGAGGGGTCCGGCGTCCGGCCCGGAAACGCGCACGAAGCGGGAGATTTCGGCTTGACGAGCCGCCGCCCGGCGCGGCATGATGCTACGTGTACGCTTCGACCTTTCAACTCGTCGCGACTTGGTGGGGAGTTTCACCGTGAGAGCAATCCGACAATCGTTGCAGCCGTTCGTGAGCGTTCTTTGCGTTTTTCTGCTCCTGAACCAGCTCACGTTTGAGGCCCGCGCGGACATCCCAAGCCGGTACACGTGGCAAATCGAACGCGCGGAGGACGCAACGGCGACGTATATCGTGAACAGCTTTGAGGGCGGCTCGGGGGCCGACCCTTACGGCGACATCGCTTGGGTGAAGATGGACATCCCGGCTCAGTTCTTCCCCCTGGAGCTGTGGGAAATCCACTCGTGGCATCAGAATACGTCGTTCTACGATCACGGCTTGGCGGCGAAGTTCTACATGTACCGCGGCTCCGACGGGACGGCGAAGTACATGTTCCAACACGCCGTGCTCGTACCCGGCAAGGACATTACCCGCCTGCGCGTTGAGTGCACGGAATGCCGAGCGATCTTCATGCCGGAGGATGGGCCGAACCTGGGCATCGGGCTGATGTATGTCACGGAGTTCGAGCAGGCCGTTGGGCCAGGTTCGACGCACATCGTGGTGGACAATGCCGGTTGCTGGCCGGGCTACAACCTCGTGTACGATTACAGCGCCCAGGAGTGGCTAAACCCCTGCGATCTCGGCATGCCGGGCAACTTCGGCATTCGGGTCGTCTTCGAGCCCCTCTGCCCGGATCGCCTGGGTGACAACGACGGCGATTTTGACATTGACCTGCACGATTTCGCGATGTTGCAGGCGGCATTCACGGGACCGACCGGCGACGTCTTTGGCACTCCCGCCGTATACGTCGACCTCGACAACAACTACGCCATCGACTTCGACGATTTCACGATTCTGGCCACGAACTTCACGGGACCAGACAATGATGTCATCTGCCCCGACTTCGATGAGCGCGAGCTACCCGCGGACTCGGCGCTACAACTCGTCCGCAGCCTGATTGGCCACCCCGCCGGTCCCTTGAAGCTACCCGCTCAATGGCCATCGGCCGGTTTGCGATGGACGTACACGCAGGTGGCGGTCGCCTTGGTCTTTGTAGCTCTGCTGTTCGTGTTCGTGATCGGGCCGTGCATCAGCTTTTCTTGCCGTGTGTCGGGTGCCACGACCTTCACAAACAACGGCGTCATTCCGACCTCCGGGGAAGCGCATCGCATAAGAGCTGCCATCGATCGCATCGGTCAACTTCCGGGACAGCTTTCCGAGGACTGCTATTTCTACCTCTCCCAGGGCGGATGGTACAATCCAGAAATCTTCGGACTGATTCGAATCAACCGATCGGTACCAGAAGACGACCTCGCGTACGGGGCGACGCACGTGCTCGGGCGCATCACGCTTCATCAGTCGTTCTTCGACGGTGATCAGTGGGATCGATGGGGGATCGACGGCCTCGCCTTGCTCCTGTTCTGCGAGTGGCAGCACTTCAATGAGCCAGGCTTCTCGGAGCAGCAATGCCAGGAACAGCTTATGCAGTGGCGTCAGCAGGTTGGCTTCGAACAGGTCGCCCCGAATTTCGGTCACGGGTTCGGCGATTAGGGAGGCACAGCCATGAATTCCGCGATGCTGCTCGAATACTCGGGAACTGCCGCGGTATTGATCATTGGAATGGTTACTTGCCTTGCCTTGGCCACCCGCCTGAAGGGCGCAGTGTTTTCGCTCGCCGGGCTGTTCGCGTTGGCGGCTGACAGCAAACTCCTCGGAGCGCAGGTGTGCGTTTTGGGGCTTGTTGAGCGATTGGGCTACCTTAAGGATCTCCGGAGCCAGCCTTGGGCGGGCATGTGGTACTATGGGTGGGGTGCCCTTCCCGTTGTCTTGGCAGCTCTGTTTGCGTGGCACCTATGGAAACGGCTGCGTCAGATGGCCCCGATGCCCAAAGAGCCGGCCTGCCCTCTTGCGTAGCAGCGCCAGCGCGCTCATGCAGGCGCCTGGCGTGGCACTTGATCCCGGTGGTCTTCGCGGCTGTGATGGCTGCGGCGTTCGGGTCTGAGGTTCGACGACGTCGCCCGGATAGCGACGTCACGCCGTGAAGGCGGCGCTTCGCCACAGCTCCGTGAGGGAACCGCGGACTTGTTGGGCTGGTCGCGGGGCTTCCAGCACTCATTGAAGGGCCTCCGGGGGCGAACCCCGGAGGTCTGCCAGGGATCCGCGGGGCTCTGGGACTCGTCCCCGGAGGTCCGGCGCTCGTGCAGGGACCTCCGGGGATGAGCACCGGAAGTCCGGGACGCAACGCCGGATGACTGCGGCGTCGCCGCGCAAGTCCTTTGCCGGCGGTAAATTGCGCCGCCGACTGCCCCCATGGGGCCACCCGGTTATGCTCGGCCCCCATTGCTGCCGATAGCTTATTCGGACCGCCGCCCGTGCGGCCAGAGTCATCCCTGTGTTCGGCCGCCGGGCGGGTCGCGGAACAGACAGCACTATCGCCGAACGAAAGGCAGGCGCGCATGGCGGGCGACTACATCCCCGGGCCGGACGGCGACTTCCACATCTGGCAGAACAACTTCGTCACGTACGTCAGCACGCACCTGGCCGACCTCGGGCTCGTCGCCGGCGACATCGCCCCGCTGACCGCGGCGCAGGCCACGTGGACCACCGCGTACCCGGCCCACACGTCCGCCCAGACCGCGGCCCAGGCCGCCCGCGTGGCCAAGGACGACGCCCGCGGCGGGCTGGTCGGCGTCATCCGGCCGCTGGTCCGCCGGCTCCAGGCCAGCCCGCAGGTGGACGACACGGAGCGGGCCGGGATGGGGATCACCGTGGCCGACCGCGAGGGCTCGCCCCTCGGCGGCGCGCCGACCAGCCGGCCGGTCGTCAACGTGGACACCAGCCAGCGGCTCCAGCACACGCTGCACTTCGCCGATGAGGCCAGCCCGACCAGCAAGGCCAAGCCTGCGGGCGTCATGGGCGCGGAGGTGTGGGTGAAGGTCGCCGCGGTCGGCCAGCCGCCGCCGGCCGACCCGGCCGAACTGACGTTTCTGGCGCTGGACACGCGGACGCCGTACCTGGCGAGCTTCGCCGGCGCGGACGCTGGCAAGACGGCACACTACATGCTGCGCTGGGTCAGCACGACCGGCGAAAAGGGGCCGTGGAGCGAGACGGCCAGCGCGACGATCGGGGCGTGAGGGATGCCGCGACACCAGAATGACCAGCGGACATATCGAGAGCTCGCGACGCACAAGGAGCGAGTCCAGTCATTCAATGCGGCCAGCATGAAGCTGGTCGAATACGCGCGGGTGCAAGTGGAAATGGATGAAACACCCGCGCGGCCGCGCGCGGAGATCATTGCGCGCCGGATCGCGACGCTTCAGCGCGTGATTGACCGCATCACCCGCCTGGCGTAGCCAGCATTCGCCGAAGCGCCTGTTCCCGCGTGCGAGACGCCCGCAGTCCCGTTCGTCGTTTTCCTGCCCACTACCCATCCCGGCGTCAGGTGACGCTTCGCGCACTTCAGCCCGTACGCCCACGGCCTGCCTGAGATGCTGGAGGACTACGGCGGCGTCGATGTCCGGCACGGGACGGACTTCTACCAGTTCGACGGCTCGGAGACTGTCCAACCGGCGCTGATCAACATGTGCCGGTGGATTCTGTCGTGGCTGGGCGGCGACTGCTGCACCGGCGAGTACGACACCTGCGCGGAGACCGACGACCGCTGCGACGCCTTCCACCACAACCCGCGCTTACGCGGCGGCGATGACGGCCTGTGCTGCGTGCCGATGCCGATCAAGTTCCGTTGGTCCGGCAGCAACGTCCACCCGCACTACATGACCGGCGGCAAGGGCCTGGTCGGCGGTTCCACGCCCGACCCGCGTCCGCTGCACAATCCCCCGAACCACCAGCCGGCCCAGGGCGAGACGTGGGGCAGTGCCGCCGCCCGCAAGACCTGGCGCGGCATCAACCTGCTCGACGCCGACGACCTGCACTTCAACAACCCGTTCTACGGCGGCGGGTACTCGTGGGGCACGGCGCCGGGAACGTTCGTCCTGATGTACGAGCCGATGTGGGACCCGCTGGCCAAGGTGTGGGCGAAGTACCCGAGCTGGGGCCTGCGCCCGGGCGACGTGATCGAGGCCGTGCACATCCAGGAGATCATCGACGCCGTCGATTACCTGATCGACTACGGCGTCTGGACGACGATCCCGATCTGCACCCGCAAGCGCACGCCCGGGCAGTTCATGGGCAAGGACTGCGGTTACCACTACGCCGCGGACTACCACGACTGCTATGGCACGGCGCACGTCGAGTACCGCAAGGGCTGCGACAAGTGCTGCGCCAACGCGGACCAATGCTGGCCGTACGACCACGTGCTCGGCTACTGGTACCACCAGTGGGGGCCGGGCTACGACGACGAGTGGACCGAGTATCCCGACACGTGCCAGCCGTGGCCGGTGCCGACGTGGTCGGACTGCGTCCAGAACTGCCAGTCGGCCAAGTGCCACATGATGAGCCGCAAGCACGGCTACTCGCAGTACAGCCCCGGCGGCGGTAATCCGTGCCCGTGCGAGCGAGGCTACTGGGAGGACACGGTCTGCGACGGCTACGGCGATGACATCGAGGCTTCGCCCGGTTGCGGCTACCACCGCAGCGAGAAGGGCTGCCGCTCGTGGGACTGGCAGACGCAGCGCTGCGTCGATGATCCGCACGCCGGCTACAACTGCCTGCGGCGGGTCGAGGGCTACAGCTACTACGCCTGCACGCCGGACACGTGCAACCACGGTTGGGACGCGAATCACGGCGGGCAGTTCAAGAAGAACCGCCTGGACCACGTCTGGCACCCGGGGCTCTACAGCAAGGCGACGGGACCGCCGGGCAACGAGTTCAGCGGCAACTGCCTGGGCGACATGTTCGGCTGCGGCGAAATCTACCCGCTCGGCCCGGACAGCGGCCTGTGGTTCCACGAGGTGACCGGCATCTACTGGCGCGGCCTCGTGCCGTCGTGGTACTCCGGCTGCGACGGGATGCCGGGTTGCAGCCCGGAGTGCGCGTTCGGCGACACGCTGGCGCTGCCGCCGGCGGTGCCTGGCTACGGCTACCACGGCGCGTACGGGCCGCTGTGCTCGCAGTACGTCGATGCTATGAGCGGTTGCTTCTCGGCGTGGGCGGGGTCGGCCTGCTGCACGGGCCACATCTGCCAGTGCTCGCTCGGCGACTTCCCGGTCTGCAAGGGCGAAGCGGCCTGGGTCGCGGTCGATCTGAACCTCGACGGTAGCGGCCGGCCGTACCGCTACTTCCCCGGTCGCAACGGCGGGCTGCCGCCGTACGAGGGCCGCGGCGTGCCGCGTCTGCGCGACTACGACCTGACTAAGGACCCGGCGACCTGGATGCAGGATTGCCCGTGCGAAACGTGGACCGGCGCTGGGACGTGTGTGATGTGAGTGAGTTGATCCGATGCGAAGCCTCGACCAGCTCGTGACGCTCGGACCCGTCGGCATCGCCGCGCCGGGTTACGAATACCTTGTCGGCCGTGGCTTGCCCGCAGAGCGACTCGACGAACTCATCTTGCGGTTCGATCTGCGCTTCGACGACCAGGAGCGCCGCGTGGTGTTCCCGGTCCGCGCCGGCGGCCTGGACCTCGGGTACACGGCCCGATCCATCGACGCCCGCGAGCGCAAGCGCTGGCTGAGCTACCCGGTCGAAAGCGGGCACAAGACGACGATCTACGACGCCGACCGTGTGGCCCTCGGCGGGAACACGCTGTTCGTGGTCGAAGGGCCGTTCGATGCGCTGATGGTTACCGCGGCGATCGCACCGGGCGATGACTCGGTCGCGACCGCGTTCTTCGGCTCGCTGCCGACGGAGGCGCAGCTCACGCTGGTCGTGGCTGCGGTGCCGTTCTACCGGATGGTCTACATGATGCTGGACGCGAACGTCTGGGGCCGCTGCCGCCGGCTG
>CAADGM010000117.1 GCA_900696535.1 uncultured Planctomycetota bacterium | reverse complement strand
TGGTGGCGCGGAGCGAGCTGGAGCGCTTCCTGGACGTGATCCGCGGCGCGAGTAACGCCACGCGCGTGTGCAGCGCCGGCTGCCTTTTCGCGCTGCGGCATGCGCTGCGCGGGCGGCCGGCGCGGCTGCTGCGCTACCACCAGGCGACGAACCACGAGGCCGACATGCACGTGACCTGCGCGGCGCTGGCGATCCTGTAGGCGCTCGCCGGCCGCGCCGACGGACAGGAGTCGCGCGTGACACCCCGGATTCGTCTGGCTGCGCCGGCCGACGCGGCTGCAATCAACGACATCTACAACTACTACGTGCCGCGTTCGACATGCACATACCAGGAGGAGCCCGAGCCGCTGGCGGCGCGCGTGTCGTGGCTGGCCGCAAAGGGGCCCGAGCACCCCGTCACCGTCGCTGAAGCGGAAGGGCGCGTCGTTGGGTGGGGCTGCCTGACCACGTTCCGCGCCCGCAGCGCCTACCGCTACACGTGCGAGGACTCGCTGTACGTGCATCACGCGCTGCACGGCCGCGGGATCGGGGCGGCAATCCTGGCCGACCTCGTCGCCCGGGCCCGCGCGCTGGGCTACCGCGCGATTATCGCCGGCATCGACGCGGAGCAGCCGGTCAGCATCCGCCTGCACGCGCGGCAGGGATTCGTCGAGGTCGGCCGCCTTCCGCAGGTGGGCTACAAGTTCGGTCGCTGGCTCGACGTCGTTTTCATGGAGCTTCTGCTGCCCGACGGTGGTCCCGAAGTCGGTGGAGCTGCATCCGTCACGCCGGCCCGCGCGCCAGCAGCCCGTCCAGGGGACGGCCCCATGTGCGCGAACCAGTAGCGCCGGACCTCGGCGTCCGGCGTTCTTCAGGTTCGAAGTTTTCGGGCGCACCGGCCCAACAGCGCCGGATGCGGTGCGCTGGACGCGAAGGTCCAGCGCTACTTCCCGGCGCTACCTTCCAGCGCTACTGCTCAGAGCTGCTGCCCCCCCCGCGGTTTGCTCGGGGTCGCCCCCTGCGCCGCGCGGCCAAGTGGCTGGTAGGGCGCGCGGTCCGCGCGGCTGACCGCGACCCGCACGGCGCGTAACTGTTCCTCCAGCTTGTGCGCGAGCATGGCCAGCACGGGGCGCTCGCTGGCCCAGTGCCCCAGGTGCACGGCCGTGATGCCGCGACGGAGCAACTCCAGCGCGTCGTGGTGCTTGACCTCGCCCGTGAGCACGAGCGACGCGGGATCGCGGAAGGCGTGCGTGCCGAACGCGCCCGCCGCCGCCGTTACGCTCGAGAATCGCCGGCGCAGGTCGCCCACGACCGTCGCGCCGGACACGTCGACCCGGCGCGCCAGCAGTTCGACCAGCGCGGCTCCCCGCAGCGCGCGGCGCAGCACGCCGACGCGCCCCAGGCCAGCCCGGCCCCGCGCGGCGACCGTGTGCAGCGGGTGGAGGTCGAAGGCGGGCTCCTCGTAGGGGTGGGTCGCGTAGAGCGCGCGGACCACTTCGCCAAGCCGCGCCCGAGGGACGACCATCTCCAGCCGGGCCTCCTCGACGAACTCGAGTTGTCCCCGGCTGCCGACGGCCGGGTTCGTCGTCTCGTCGCCGCGGAACGACCCGCGGCCGAGCAGCTCGTAGCTGCACTGGTCGTAGTGGCCGATGACGCCGGCGCCGGCCCGCGACAGGGCGGCGCGAAGCACGTCGACCTGCGGCGGGGGCGTGAAGACGACGAGCTTGTACTCCGCGTCGCGCGTGACCAGCGGCTCGAGCGGAAAGCGCTCCGCGAGATCGAAGGCATCCAGCAGGACGTCGTTCGTGCCGCCCGGCGCCGCGTCCAGTGCCGTGTGCAGCGCGATGATCGCCACCCCGCCCGCAAGCAGCTCGGGCAGAAGCCGCGTCGGGGCCTCCGCGTCAGCGGTGATGCGGCGAATGCCCTTGAAGATCGGAGGGTGATACACGACCACGAGGTCGGTGCGCGTCCGCAGCGCCTCGCGCGCCACGTCGTCCGTCAGGTCGACCGACAAGAGGATTCGCCGCGCGGGCGCCGCCGTCGATCCGGCCAGCAGCCCGACGTTGTCCCAGTCGGCCGCGTATTTGAGTGGCGCCAGCGCGTCGAGCGCTGCCAGGACCTGGCGGACGGACGGAGACGAGGACGGTACGGATCTTGGCATGGCGCACGCACTCCGCCGGGGCGAGGGGCTACGACCCGCCGCACTCGCGCTCGACGAGTTCCGCGTACGCGGCCATGAGCTGGCGGGTGATCTCGCCGGGGCGCTCGTTGCCGATCGCGTGTCGGGCGACGCGGACGACGGGCATGACGTCCATGAGGCTGTTGGTGAGGAAGACCTCGTCCGCGGCGCGCAGGTCGTCGAGGCTCAGCGTGGCTTCGTGGCACGTCAGGCCGAGCGCCGCGCAGAGCTCGAAGACGGCCGCCCGGGCGATGCCGGGCAGCACGGGCGTATCGACCGGCGGCGTGAGCACGTGCTCGTCGTCGACGATGAAGACGTTGCTGATGCAGCCCTCGGCCAGCTCACCGTCGGGCGTGAGCCACAGGGCCTCGAACGCACCCTGGCGGTGGGCCCCGCGCAGCGCCGCCAGCCGCGAGAAGTAGCTGGTCGTCTTGTGGCCCATGGTCGGGTCGTCGATGGTCTGCCAGGAGGGGGAGATCACCGCCGTCACGCCGCTCTGGTAGTGGGCCTTGTCGTAGAGTTCCTCCGGCGCCGCGGTCACGAGCGTGGTCAGCGCGGGCGTATCTCCGCCGCCGGCCGCCAGGAGCGAACCGGCCGTCACGGTGATGCGTACGCGGGCATCCCGCAGTCCGCAGGCAGTGAGCACCTCGCCCACGTCGCCGGCCAGCCGGCGTGCGTCGGGCAGCACGGACCAGCCGAGGTTCTGGGCCGACGCGGCCATGCGCCCCAGGTGCTGCTCCAGACGCAAGGGCCGCCCGGTGCGCACCTTGAGCGTCTCGAAGAGCCCGATGCCCTGGAGAAACCCCGCGTCGAAGACACTCACGCGAGCCTCGCCCGCGGGCGTGAGCACGCCGTTGAGCGCGACCCAGCGCTCGCCGGGTGCACTGCTCATGCGGGCGTCTCGGCGCGGGAGTCGGCCTCGGTGCTGGCAATGCTGTAGCGGGCCATCTTGTCTCGGAGGGTCGTCCGCGGGATGCCGAGCCGATTCGCCGCCCGGGCCTGGTTGTTGTTGCACTGCCGCAGCGCCATGAGAATCATCCGGCGCTCGATGTCGGCGACCGTCTCGTTCAACCCGAGCCGGGGCTCCTCGCTCATCGCGAGCGTGCTGCCCGTCGCGGTGACGGCGCTGCCGTTGCCGCTCTCGGTCGTGGCCCCGTCGCCGACGGGGACCACGTGCTCGGGTCGGATCTCGTCGCCGCCGCAGAAGACCAGCGCCCGCTCGATGACGTGCTCGAGCTCGCGGACGTTGCCGGGCCAGCGGCGTCGCAGCAGCTCATCCAGCGCATGCTGCGCGATCCGCACCGGCCGGTTCGCCACCAGCCCGCCGTGCTTCTTCACGAAGTGCTGCGCCAGGAGCGGGATGTCGTCCGGGCGCTCGCGCAGCGGCGGCACGAAGAACTGCATTACGTTCAGCCGGTAGTACAGGTCCTCGCGGAACCGCCCCGCCTGCACGCACTTGAGCAGGTCGGCCCGGGTCGTGCAGATGAGGCGCACGTCGACCTTCACGCCGTGCTCGCCCCCGGCCCGCTCGACCTCCTGCCCCTCGATCACGCGCAGCAGGCGGACCTGGAGCTCGGGCGGGATCTCGTCCACCTCGTCCAGTACGAGCGTGCCGCCGCTGGCCAGCTCGAAGCGCCCGGCTTTCTGTCGGGTTGCACCGGCGACGGTGCCTCGCTCGTGGCCGAACAGCTCGCCCTCCAGCACGTCCGCCGGAAGCCCCGCGCAGGACAGCCGGACCAGCGGCATCTGTGCCCGCGGGCTGAGCTGGTGGATCGCCTCGGCCAGCAACTCCTTGCCGGTTCCACTCTCGCCCACCAGCAGAACCGTCCGCCCGGTCGGCGCCACGCCGCGGAGCTGCTCGAAGAGCCGGCGCATGCTTTGGCTGGCGGCCACCAGTCGGCCGAACGTTTCGACGCTCCGCTCCGGCTGGCCCACCTGCCGGCCGGCGAACAGTGCGTCGAGCTTGACGATCAGCTCCGGCGTGGTGAATGGCTTGGTGATGTAGTCGTGTGCCCCGCGCTTGATCGCCAGCACCGCGGTGTCGATCGTCGCGTAAGCCGTCATCAGGATGACTTCGACGGTGGGATACGCGCTCTTCACGTAGGTCAGCAGGTCCAGGCCGCTCAGCCCGGGCATGCGCACGTCCGTCACGACCACGTCGATCGGCCGGGCGTCGAGGATGCGACGGGCAGCGGCTGCGTCAGCCGCCTCGAACACCTCGTATCCGTGCTCGGTCAACTCGATCTGGAGCGTGATGCGTTTCAGCGGCTCATCGTCGACGACGAGTATCCGTCCAGGCATTCTGTTTCCCTCGTCAGGGCGGGCGCGCTGCCAGGGGCCGCGCGGGCCGCCGCCTGCCGGATCGCATTTGAACCGAACGCCGCGCCCGGTTCAACGCCTCGCCGCGTAGAATGCCCGCCAGGAATGTCACGCGACGCGGGCACAACACGGCTGTTCATTGACCAGGTCGAGATTGTCGTGCGCGGCGGCAAGGGCGGCGACGGGTGCCTCTCGTTTCGCCGGGAGCTTTACGTGCCCAAGGGCGGCCCGGACGGGGGCGACGGCGGCCACGGCGGCTCGGTGTACCTGCTTGCGCAGGAAGGTCTGGATACGCTGCTCGACTTGACCGGACGGCACCACTACTTCGCCGACAACGGCAAGCCGGGCTCCGGTGGAAACCGGACCGGGCGCAGCGCGGACGACCTGGTGGTGCGGGTGCCCGTTGGGACGCTGGTCTACGACGCCGACACCGGCCGACTGCTCAAGGATCTCACGCAGCACGACCAGCGCGTGCGCGTGGCGCGGGGCGGGCGCGGCGGCAAGGGCAACGCGCGTTTCGCCACGCCGACGCACCAGGCGCCGCGCGAGTTCGAGCCGGGCCGCAAGGGCCAGGAGCGTCGGCTGCGGCTGGAGCTCAAGTTGATCGCCGACGTGGGCTTCGTCGGGCTGCCCAATGCCGGCAAGAGCACACTGCTGTCGCGGCTGACGCGTGCCCGCCCGAAGATCGCGGATTACCCTTTCACGACGCGCGAACCGCACCTGGGGATACTGGAGCTACCGGGCTATCGACGCCTGGTCCTGGCGGACCTGCCCGGGCTGATCGAAGGGGCGCACGAGGGTGTGGGGCTCGGCGATCAGTTCCTGCGGCATATCGAGCGGACGCGCGTCATCCTGCATCTGGTCGATCTCTGCCCGCCCGCCGGCGCGCCGCGCCCGGACGAAGCCTATCGCATCATCCGTGGCGAACTGGAGAAATACAGCCGCGCCCTGGCCACCCGCGACGAGCTCGTTGTCGGCAACAAGCTCGACCTCACCGACGCGACCGCCGCACTCGAGCAGTTGCGGGAAGCGCTCGGCCGACCGGTACACGCGATCTCGGGCGTCACCGGCGCCGGGCTGCGTGAGCTGAGCGAGATGCTCTGGGCCGCCGTGCAGGAGGCGCGGCAGCGCGAGGCGGCGCTGGCGCCGCCGCTGCTGGATCTGGACGCCCCCCCGGGCACGCAGGCCTCAGCGCATCCCGAGGCGGATCCGGCCGAGGCGGAAGCGGACTGAAGCGCAGGCAGCCCGCCGGCCCGAGGAACGCGGTCCTCAGGTCGGCGCGCCTGCCGTGGGGGTCAAACTGGCTCGCGAGGGTCCGGTCTACTCTTCCTTTTCGCCGTGGCGATCCTGCTCGAGCATCTTGCGCAGGTAGGCGTTCTCGCGGCGGGTCGCCTCGAGATCGAAGAGCATGTACTTGATGCCCAGTCGAAGGAAATCCAGGCTGTCCTGGATCGCCCCGACGCTCTTCTTGATCTGTTCGTGACGTTCGCGCGTCTCGTTGGCCAGTTGACGGAGCTTCTCGCGCTCCGCCTCGGGCAGCGTCTCGATGACTGCGACCAGCTCATCCAATCGCTTCTGGAAGTCCTGCTCGTTCATGGCTTCTTTCCTCCTGCGGGACACGGCGATTGGCTATGGGCCAGCGCGACGCGCTTCATTGGGCTCGCGGCGAGCGTCGCGTGCTGCTCCTTGTCGCGCGATTCTACGCCTCGCCATCTCGTGCTTGCCCAAGTTTTTCGCGCCGGCGACGCGGGACGCACGGCGGGGGCCGCGTCGTCCGGCAACCGGCCGGCCGATGCGCGGATTATCAGTCGCGCCACCGGCGGCGCCGGCCGAGCGTCCGAGGGCGCCTGCGTCTTGTCCCTGGAGTTCCCAGAAGAGGTGCCTGTCGCGCTCCGTGTGGGCCGCCGCGCGACCACGTCAGCCGCGGGGATCGTCTCCTACTCCGCGCCGGCGGTCACGCGGTCCGATGCGGACCACGGCACGATGATCCGGCCACGAGGCCCTTCCAGCCGCACGACGTTCGGCCGCCCCAGGTTGGTGATCCGCGGCACGGGCAAGGTCGACTCGCCGGGGCGGGCGACGCCCAGGCAGAATGTGTGCGCGCAAGGGTCGTCGGCTGCACGCAGCAGCTCGCGCGTGGCGACCTGGCGACGCACGGTCGTCGCCTGGCCATACTTCGCGGTGCGCGCCGCTTCGGGCGCGACGTACACGCAATTGGCGGGCAGCGGCTGCGACCAGACCAGCGCCGGATGGCAGAACTCGACGTCAATCTCGTCGCGGACCTCGAGAATCTGCCCGACGGTTAGCGATTGGCCAGGAGCCCAGTCCGCGACAGTCCACCCCGAACGCCGCAGCGCTTCGGCGTCAAAGATCACCGCGTCCAGGCCGCCGGCCGCCAGCGACGGCGCCGGTCGGAGCGGCGGGGCGGCGGCTTCGGGTGGCGTCCAGAGCCGGACGGTCCGCGTCACGGGCAGGTACGCGTCGGCGGTCGGGTGGGCGGGGCTCGGCTCGGTGTCGGCGACGACTTCGTAGGGCGACTCGAACCGCCGTGTCGTGTCGCCGTCGCGCAGCGCGACGCGGAGCACGTGGTGGCCGGTCCGCTGCGCGGTTGCCAGGAGCTGAAGCCAACGCGTGCCACCCGGCGGTACGGCGAGCGCCATGGGACGGCCCTCGTCGCGCCAACTGCGCCAGGCTGATGCCGAGACGCCGCCGGCGTCCGCGACTTGCAGCCCCGCTCCGATATCGAGTTCGAGCGTCAGCCGGAGCGGCGTCGAGCCGGGGTTGTCGACGCGAACGCTGACGAGCGTCGACTCTTGCTCGACAAGTACCTCGGGAACGTTGATGCGACAGCGCGGGCTGCGCGAAGTGTCGATCAGCACGG
>CAADGM010000116.1 GCA_900696535.1 uncultured Planctomycetota bacterium | reverse complement strand
TCGTGAGCGGCGCCTCGCGCCGGCAGTTTCTCAAGCTCATGGGGGCTTCGCTCGCGCTGGCCGGGCTGACGGGGTGCCGCTGGCCACGCGAGACGATCGTCCCTGCGACGCGCCAGGGCCAGGACCGTATCCCGGGCCAGCCGGTCCAGTACGCCACGGCGATCGAGCTGGATGGCGTCGCGACCGGCGCGCTGGTGACCAGCTACGACGGCCGGCCGATCAAGGTCGAGGGCAACGACCTGCATCCGTACAGCCGCGGCAAGAGCAACGCCTGGATGCAGTCCACGGTGCTCGACCTGTACGACCCGGACCGCAGCATCCTGCCGATCCGCCGGACCGAGCGCACCACGATCAACAGCAGCTTCGCCGAGTTCGACGCGTTCGCGAATGAGCACTTCGCGGCGCTGCGAGGCCGGGGCGGCGAGGGTCTGTCCGTCCTGGTCACGTCAAGTTCGTCGCCGACGTTCCGCGAGGTGAAAGGCGCGTTTCGCAAGGCATACCCGAAGGCCGGCTGGTTCGAGTACGACGCGATTCCTACCGACAACGTTCGGGAAGGCGCTCGCGTGGCGCTGGGCCAGGTCGTTCGCACGCACATCGAGCTGGCCAAGGCCGACATCGTCGTCAGCCTCGACAGCGACTTCCTGATGACCCATCCCGCCGCGCTGAAGTACGCCCGCGACTTTGCCGATCGGCGTCGCCGGGCCGATAGCGACGGCACCATGTGCCGGCTGTACGTCTTCGAGAGCGACTACACGGTCACGGGCAGCAATGCCGACCACCGCGTGCCGATCCGCTCGGCGGACGTCGGCGCGCTGGCCTCGGCCCTCTCCGCGGCGCTCGACAACCCCGCGTCGGCTCGCCCGCCCGCGAGCGTACCGGCCGCCGTCTTTGCCGCGCTCGTGGAGGATCTCCGCTCGCACCGCGGCACCAGCGTCATTCTGGCTGGCGCACACCAGCCCCCCGCCGTTCACGCCTTGGCGCACCACCTCAACGCCCGCCTGGGCAACGTCGGCACGACCGTCACGTATACCGGCGAACTCGACATGGACCGGCCGCCCCACCTGACGGCCATCCGCGAGCTCGCACAGCGCATGAACGACGGCGCCGTGGAAACGCTGCTCATCCTCGGCGGCAACCCGGTCATCACCGCCCCCAGCGACATCGGCTTCGCCGACGGCCTGGCCAAGGTGAGCAACAGCATCCACCTCGCGGAGCGCGACAACGAGACGTCCCGCGCGTGCAGTTGGCACGTGCCCCAGGCGCACACGCTCGAAACCTGGGGCGACGCGCAAGCCTACGACGGCACCACCAGCCTCATCCAGCCGCTCATCGCCCCCCTCTTTGGCGGACGAACCACGGCGGAGTTCCTCGCCCGCCTGACGGGCGACGAGGTCACGGCTCCGTACGAGCTGGTCCGCCGCACGTTCGGCGGGTTGATCGGCAACGTGCCGGACTTCGAGAAGCTCTGGGAGGACACGCTCCGGACCGGCGTCCTGCGCGACTCGATCTGGGCCACCATCTTCCCACAAACGCGAACGCCGCCCGCGATCGAGCCCGCGCCGAACGATGGCTTCGAGGTCGTCTTCGCACCCGACTACAAGCTGTACGACGGCCGCTTCCGGAACAACGCGTGGCTCCAGGAACTGCCTGACCCGATCACTAAGCTGACGTGGGACAACGCGGCGCTGATCAGCCCCGCGGACGCCCGCCGACTCGGCGTCGCGCGAAACGGGGACATGATCCGCATCGAGGTCGGCGGGCGCTCGGTCAACGCGCCGGCCTGCATCCTGCCCGGACATGCCGACGGCTCGGTCACACTGAAGCTGGGCTACGGCGGGGGCAAGGCGGCGGGCAAGGTCGCGCAAGGGGTCGGCTTCGACGCCTTCGCCCTGCGCAGCTCGACCGCGATGCACATCGCCACCGGAGCGAAGGTCAGCCGCGCCTCCGGGTCACACAAGCTCGTCTCGACGCAGGACCATCACGCGATGGCCTCCGACATCGGCGATCGCGAGACACAGCGGCGCGTAAACGATGTTCTGATCCGGTCGGCCCCCCTGCCGTTCTACCAGCACCATCCCGACTTCGCCCAGCACACGGTCCACCTGCCCCAGGCGGCGAATCTCTGGAAAGAGAAGGAGTATCCGCCCCCGTCGCACAAGTGGGGCATGACGATCGACCTGACGGCGTGCATTGGCTGCGGGGCATGCGTGACGGCGTGCCAGGCCGAGAACAACATCCCGGTCGTCGGCAAGGACGAAGTCGCCCTGGGCCGCGAGATGCACTGGATCCGCGTGGACCGCTACTTCAAGGGCGACCCCAAGGCGGCCGACGTCGAGATCGTCCACCAGCCGATGACTTGCGTTCACTGCGAGAACGCCCCCTGCGAGCAGGTCTGCCCCGTCGGCGCCACCGTGCACGACGAGGAGGGCCTCAACACGATGGTCTACAACCGCTGCATCGGCACGCGGTACTGCTCGAACAACTGCCCGTTCAAGGTGCGCCGCTTCAACTGGTACTACAACCATCACGGCCCCTACCACCCGCGCACGCAGAACGCCGAGCCGGGCGGGCCCAAGGTCGGCCTCCTCGGGCCGACCAAGCCCAACGAGCCGGTGCTGGTCCCGGGCAAGGTCGCCCAGACGCCCGTGGCCGACCTGGAGAAGCTCCAGTTCAACCCGAACGTGACGGTCCGCAGCCGCGGCGTCATGGAGAAATGCACCTTTTGCACGCACCGGATCAACGAGGTCAAGATCAAGGCCCGCAACGAGCGCTGGCCCACGATTCCCGACGGGCTGATCACGCCCGCGTGCGCGCAGGCCTGCCCGACCGACGCGATCGTCTTCGGCGACCTGAACGACCCCAACAGCCGCGTCTCGAAGCTCCAGCAGCACGCCCGGGCCTACGGCATCCTCGAGGAACTGAACATCAAGCCGCGCACGAAGTACCTGGCCAAAATCACGAACCCGGCCGGCGCGAAGACCGACGCCGCCCCGGGCGGCCACGGGCACGGATGATCTGTGAAGTAAGAAGTGAGAAGTGAGGAGTAAGAGCGTGAACAGCGATCTCGCCGCGACCAGGACGCGTTGGCACCACCGGCGCGTCGGGCCGGCGGTCCTTCTCGCTTCGACTGTCCGCCCCGCGTTCTCAGCTCGGTGAAGCATGGCAGCGATACCAGCGGAGTTTGACAACACGCGCGAGACGCCCGGGCAGCGGGCGCCGCTGATCACCGGCGGGCACTCGTTCGGCTCGCTGACCGACGTGGCGACCGCGCCGTGGGAGGCCTACCGCCCGCCCCGCGCGTGGTACATCGCGTTCACCATCTCGGTCGCGCTGCTCGTCATTCTCGGCCTCATGATCGGGGTGCTGTTCGTCAACGGCGTGGGCGTCTGGAACCTCAACAACCCCGTCTCCTGGGGTTTCGACATCACGAACTTCGTCTGCTGGGTCGGGATCGGCCACGCCGGGACGCTCATCTCGGCGATTCTGTTCCTCTTCCGCCAGAAGTGGCGCACCAGCATCAACCGCTTCGCCGAGGCGATGACCATCTTCGCGGTCATCTGCGCCGCGATGTTCCCCGGAATCCACGTCGGCCGTGTCTGGCTGGCGTACTGGCTGTTCCCGCTGCCCAACCAGATGGCGATGTGGCCGCAATTCCGCAGCCCGTTGCTGTGGGACGTCTTCGCGGTCGGCACCTACGCGACCGTTTCGACGCTGTTCTGGTACGTCGGCATGATCCCCGACCTGGCCACCTTCCGCGACCGCGCCAAGTCGCGCGTCGGCAAGCTGGTCTACGGCCTGCTGGCCCTGGGCTGGACGGGCTCGTCCCGCCACTGGCACCGCTTCGAGCGGGCCTACCTGATCCTGGCCGCGCTGGCCACGCCGCTGGTGCTCTCCGTGCACTCGGTGGTCAGCTTCGACTTCGCCACGTCGCAGCTCCCCGGGTGGCACACCACGATCTTCCCGCCGTACTTCGTGGCCGGGGCGATCTTCGGCGGTTTCGCGATGGTGCTGACGCTGGCGATCCCGGCCCGGGCACTGTTCGGCCTGAAGGACATCATCACGGCGCGGCACCTGGAGAACATGTGCAAGGTGCTGCTGGCGACCGGGTTGATCGTGGGCTACGCCTACGGGATGGAGAAGTTCATCGCCTGGTACTCGGGCAGCCCCTACGAGAGCTTCATCTTCGCCACGCGGGCGGGCGGGCCGTATGCCTGGGCCTACTGGACGATGATCTTCTGCAACGTCGTCGCGCCGCAGCTCTTCTGGTTCAAATGGGCGCGGACGAACCTGCTCGCCATGTTCGCCGTGGTCATGTGCGTCAACGTCGGCATGTGGTTCGAGCGCTTTGTCATCATCGTCAGCTCGCTCGCCCAGGATTTCCTGCCCTCGAGCTGGTGGCACTACGCCCCCTCGCTCGTCGAGCTGCTCACGCTGGCCGGCAGCTTCGGTCTCTTCTTCACCCTCTTCCTGCTCTTCTGCCGCTACCTGCCCATGGTGGCCATGGCGGAGGTCAAGACGGTGATGCCCTACGACGACCCGCACCGGCCTGAGCACGTGCACGTCACGCCGGGCCGGGCGTTCGACTACAACCCCGACGAGTACGACCCGAACAGCCGCCCCGCGGCGGAGGGCCGCGGATGAGCACCGCCGCCCCGGCTACGCACGCCGCGCCTGGCCGCTCCGACGTGACGCGCCCCGTGGTGGGGCTGCTCGCCGAGTACGACTCGCCCGGCGCGCTGATCAGCGCCGCCGAGCGCGTGCGCGCCGCGGGCTTCACCCGCTGGGACACGCACTCGCCCTTCCCGGTTCACGGAATCGACGCGGCGATGGGCATCCGCCCGACGCGGCTGCCGTTCATCGTGTTCGTCTGCGGCTTCCTCGGCTGCATGCTCGGGCTCGGGTTGCAGGTCTGGGCGAACGCGACGGACGCCAGCCGGTTCCCCCAGGCCCCCAACTTCGTCAGCGGCTACAACTTCCACGTCAGCGGGAAACCTGAGCTGAGCCTGCCGGCGTTCATCCCGGTGACGTTCGAGCTGACGGTGCTGCTGTCGGCCTTCGCGGCCGTCTTCGGAATGCTCGCTCTGAACAGCCTGCCGTGGCACGCCAACGCGCTCTTCGCGGTCGAGCGCTTCCGCCGCGCAACCAGCGACCGCTTCTTCGTTTTCATCGACGCCCGCGACCCGAAGTTCAACCTGGACCAGGCGGCAAGCCTGCTGACCTCGGCGGGTGCCGCGGCGATCGAGCGGGTGCACGAGCTCGGCTCGGCCGCGCGGCTGCCCAAGGGCTTCAGAATCGCGGGCATGGTACTGCTGTGCCTGGCCCTGATACCGCCGCTGTGGATCGCCAAGGCGCGCACCTCGCTCTCCGAGAAGCCGCGCATCCACATCATCCAGGACATGGACAACCAGGAGAAGTTCAAGGCCCAGAAGGCCGCGGCGCTCTTCGCCGATGGCCGGGCCTCGCGCCCGCAGGTTCCCGGCACGGTCGCCCGCAATGATCCACCGCGCAACGACTTCCTCTACAAGGGCGTGATGGACGGGAAGTGGGCGACCGAATTCCCGCCGGCCGTGCGCATCACCGAGGACCTCGTTCGCCGCGGGCAGCAGCGCTACAACATCTACTGCGCCCCGTGCCATGGGCTGGGTGGCGCCGGCGACGGCATCGTGCATGAGCGGGCCCTGCGCTTGGGCACCGAGAACTGGGTCCAGCCGACCAACCTGCTCGACGAGGTCGTGCGGGGACGGGAGAACGGCCACATCTTCAATACAATCACGAACGGGATCCGCAGCATGCCGCCGTATGGCGACCAGATTCCGCCGACCGACCGGTGGGCGATCGTGGCCTACGTGCGGGCGCTGCAATTCAGCCAGAACGCGCCGGTGGAGCTGGTGCCCGCCGAGCTGCGACCGACAAAGGATGGTCGCCCCGGGCAACCCTGAGGCAGCGGATCGGCCCGCCGGCCGCGGGCCCTCGGACATGAGACGCGATGGCACACGCTAAACAACTCGACCTGTCCCGCGACGTGATCCGCCTGGACGAGGGCGCGGCCACCCGCGCGGCGCTGCTCGCCGGCGTGGGCCTGGCGGCCATAGTCCTGGGCCTGTTCTTCGGCGGCCGCAGCGGATGGGACGTCTTCTTTCGCTCATACCTGCTGAACTGGTCGTTCGCCTTCACGATCGTGATGGGAGCGCTATTCTTCGTCATGCTCCAGCACCTCACGCGGGCGGGGGGGAGCGTGTCGGTTCGGCGCCTGGCCGAATTCGTCATGGGCACGATGCCGCTCATGGCGATCCTGTTCGTGCCGATGCTCATCCCGGTCATCGTGGGAATGGAAGGCGTCTACAAGTGGTCCAGCGCCGCAGTCGTGGAGAAGGACCCCCTCCTTCAGCACAAGGCCGCGTACCTGAGCACGCCGTTCTTCATCATCCGCATGCTGGTGTACTTCGGCCTGTGGATCTTCCTGGCGCGCTACTTCCTGGGCCGCTCGCTCGAGCAGGACCGCACCGGCGACCCGCAGCTTACGCTGGCGATGGACCGCACCAGCGCCTGGGCGATGCTCGCGTACGCCATCAGCTTCACCTTCTTCTCGATCGACGCCCTGATGTCGCTCAACCCGCACTGGTTCAGCACGATCTTCGGCGTCTACATCTTCAGTGGCAGCGTGGTGGGCTTCTTCGCCACGCTCGCGCTGATCGTCGTCGCGGTGCAGCGCAGCGGGCGGCTCACGCACGCCATCAGCGTCGAGCACTTCCACGACATCGGCAAGCTGATGTTCGGCTTTATCGTCTTCTGGGCCTACATCAAGTTCAGCCAGTACATGCTGATCTGGTACGCCAATCTGCCCGAGGAGACGGTCTGGTACCTCCCGCGGCAGGGCGACACGTGGTGGATCGGCGTCAGCCTGCTGCTGCTATTCGGCCATTTCGTCGCCCCGTTTCTCGCGCTGCTGTCGCGCTTCCCCAAGCGACGCCCCTGGCTCCTGACGCTCGGCGCAGCGTGGATGCTCCTGATGCACTGGGTCGATCTGTACTACATCGTCATCCCCCGGCCGCACGGCTTCGGCCCCGCCGTCGCCCCGCTGCACGCGACCGATGTCCTGCTGCTGGTCGGCATGGCCTCTCTGCTGGTCGCGGGGATCCTGTGGCAGATGCGCGGCCGGCCGCTCGTGCCCGAGCGCGACCCGCGCCTGCACGAGTCACTGTCCTTCGAGAACATCTGACCCGGCGAGGTAACGCGTGCACTCGGCTCATCACAGCACCAGCCCCGTGACGGACCACGACGACCCGAGCGCGTCCGCGACCTACTACGTTGGCATCGTTGGCGTGATCCTGTTCCTGGCCATCGTCGTCTTCACGATCTGGCTGTTCAACAGCTCGATGCAAGTGCAGAGCGAGCGGAAGCTCTACGGCGTCCGACCCCAGGAACTGGGCGACCTCCAGGTCAGACAACTCGCCGCGATCAGCGAGTCACGCTGGGTCGACGAGCCGGCCGGCCGCGTGGCCATCCCCATCGACCAGGCCATCCCGCTGTTCGTCGCCGCACACAGCACGGGCCGGTGGCCGGAGGCGCCCAAGTCGCCGCCGGCGGCCCCCGCGGTGCCGCAGGAGGCGCCCGCCGCCCCATGACGCCGACGCGCTCCGGTTTCGCGATCGCGCTCCTGGCGGCCCTCGCCGCCGGGCCGGCGATGCTGCGCGGCCAGCCCGTCGAGCGCAGCGAGCCGCTGCCGTCGCAGCTCGAGGGCGTCGGCATCGACGAGAAGCTGGACGGCCGGCTGCCGCTCGACCTCCCATTCGTGGACCACGACGGCCGCTCGGTCAAGCTGGGCGACTACTTCGACGGCCGCCGGCCGGTGATCTTGTCGCTCAATTACTACAAGTGCCCGATGCTGTGCGGGCTCGTGCTGAACGGGATGGTGGACGGCCTCAAGCAGATCGACTGGGTTCCGGGCCAGCAGTTCCGCCTGGTCACGGTCAGCTTCGACCCGGTCGAGACGCACCAGCTCGCCTTTCTGAAGCGGCGAAGCTACCTGGAGTACTACGCCAAGCCCGAGGCCGCCGCCGGCTGGTCGTTCCTCACCGGCCGCGCGCCCAGCACCCAGGCCATCCTCGACGCGACCGGCTTCCGCATCCGCTGGGACGAGGACCGCCGCGAGTGGGCCCACGCCGCGGCGCTGATCGTCTGCACGCCCGACGGGCGGATCTCGCGATATCTCTACGGCGTGATGTTCGAGCCGAAGACGCTGCGGCTGTCACTGGTCGAGGCGTCGGAGGGCAAGATCGGCACGACGATGGACCGGATTCTGCTGTTCTGTTTTCATTACGATGGCGAAGGCTACGCGCTGCACGCGATGAACCTGGTGCGGGCGGGCGCCGCGTTGACGCTGACCGTCACGGCCCTGTTCCTGGCCTACTGGTGGCGGCGCGAGGCAGTTCGCCGTGCCCGGCTTAGCGCGCCCGCGGCCTAGAGAGACGCGATGCTCACGCTGCTGCTCGGACAGATCAACACCGCGGACCTGCCCCCGGTCGCCCCCGGCAAGGGCACGTTCTGGAAGCCGATGGACGCGTCCACGTTCGCACCGGCGGTGGACACGACCTTCTACTTCATCTACTGGGTCTCGGTCTTCTTCTTCGTCCTGATCACCGTCCTGCTCGTCTACTTTGTCATCCGCTATCGCCGCCGGGCCGAGGGGGAGCCGACGTCGGGCGCGGCCACGCACAACACGGCCCTCGAGATCACCTGGAGCGCCATCCCGCTGGTGCTGGTGGTGGTCATGTTCTATCTCGGCTTCAAGGGCTACATCGACGTGCTGACGCCCCCCGCCAACGCGATGGACGTGTACGTCACGGGCCAGAAGTGGAGCTGGAGCTTCACCTACCCGAACGGGGTCACCGACACCGAGCTGCACGTGCCCGTGGGGACGCCCGTGCGGCTGATCCTCCAGTCCAGCGACGTGATTCACAGCTTCTACGTGCCCGCCTTCCGCATCAAGCGCGACGCCGTCCCCGGCCGCTACAACAAGATCTGGTTCGAGGCGACCCAGCCGGGCGAGTACCTGGCCCTGTGCGCCGAGTACTGCGGCACGAGTCACTCCGACATGCTCACGCGCGTGGTCGTCCACCCGCCGGGAATGTTCGAAAAGTGGATGACCGAGGCCATGGACGTGACCAAGGGCGGAACGGTGGCGCCCGCGGTTGTCGGGCGCCAGCTCGTGGCCCGGCGCTGCGCCTCGTGCCACTCGGTCGACGGCAAGGCCAACGTCGGCCCCACGTTCCAGGGCCTCTGGAACCGCGAGATCCCGCTGAAGACCGGCCCACCGCTGGTGGCTGACGAGAACTACATCCGCGAGTCGATCCTCTACCCGATGGCCAAAATCCACGCGGGCTACGACCCGGTCATGCCAACGTTCAAGGGACAGCTCAAGGACAACGAGATCACCGCTATCATCGAGTACATCAAGGAGATCAGCGGAGTGGCGCCGGCTGCGACCTGGACCGAATTGCAGCCCGGCGAGCCGAAGCCGCCGCAAGGAACCACGCCATGAGTGCCGTCGATACGAGCCTGGCCGGAGCCGCGCCGCAGGCCGCGCCGCGGGAAAACTACCTCTCGCAGCCCGGGCTGATGTCCTGGATCGGCACGCTGGACCACAAGCGCATCGGGGTGATGTACCTGTTCAGCATCCTGGGCGCGTTCTTCCTGGGCGGCGTGTTCGCGCTGCTCGTGCGCGCCGAGCTCTGGACGCCGCAGCACACGCTCATGAGCGCGGACCGCTACAACCAGTTCTTCACGCTGCACGGGGCGATCATGACCTTCCTGGTCATCATCCCGGGCATCCCGGCGGCGCTGGGCAACTTCGTGCTGCCGATCATGCTGGGGGCGAAGGACCTGGCCTTCCCCCGCGTCAACCTGATGAGCTACTACCTGTGGGTGGGCGGGGCGATCTTCGCGGTCCTGGGCATCTTCATGGGCAGCCTGGACACGGGCTGGACGTTCTACGTGCCCTACGCCACCGACACGACCATGGGCGGCGTGGTGCCCGTCCTGTTCGGCGCCTTCCTGCTGGGCTTCTCCTCGATCTTCACCGGGCTCAACTTCATCGTCACGATCCACAAGATGCGGCCCCCGGGGATGACCTGGTTCCGCCTGCCGCTGCTGCTGTGGGCGCTGTACGCAACCGCCGTCATCCAGATCCTGGCCACGCCGGTGCTGGGCATCACGCTGCTGCTGGTAATCGTCGAGCGAACCATGAACCTGGGCATCTTCCAGCCCGGGCTGGGCGGGGACCCGGTGCTCTACCAGCACTTCTTCTGGTTCTACTCGCACCCGGCCGTCTACATCATGATCCTGCCCGCGATGGGCGTGATCAGCGAGATCATCACGACGCACAGCCGCAAGCACATCTTCGGCTACCACTTTATCGCCTGGAGCAGCATCGCCATCGCGATGTTCGGCTTCTTCGTGTGGGGCCACCACATGTTCGTCAGCGGGCAGTCCACCATCCTGGGCGTGATCTTCAGCCTGCTGACCTACAGCGTCTCGATCCCCTCCGCGGTCAAGGTGTTCAACTGGCTGGCCACGCTGCACGGCGGCTCGATCTCGCTCCGCGCGCCCATGCTCTACGGCCTGGCCTTCATCTTCCAGTTCACCATCGGCGGGTTGACCGGCCTGTTCCTCGGGGCCCTGGCCTCCGATGTCCACCTGCACGACACCTACTTCGTCGTGGCCCACTTCCACTACGTCATGATGGCCAGCACGCTCATCGGCATGATCGCCGGCATCCACCACTGGTGGCCCAAGATCTTCGGCGTCATGTACAACGAGCGGGCGGCGATCATCGCCTGGGTCCTTGTGTTCATCGGGATCAACCTGACGTTCTTCCCGCAGTTCATCATGGGCTCGCACGGCATGCCCCGCCGCTACTACAACTACCCGCCGGAGTTCCAGTTCTGGCACGTGCTCTCGACGCTCGGGGCCTTCCTCCAGGGCGCCGGGTTCTTCATGACCGCGGTCTACCTGGTGCATTCGCTCTTCCGCGGCCAGCCGGCCCCGGCCAATCCCTGGGGCGGCTCGACGCTGGAGTGGCGCACCGCCTCGCCGCCGCCCACGCAGAACTTCGACCAGCCGCCCATCGTCGGCGACCCTTACGACTACGACGCCGTCAAGTGGAACCCGCGCACGCAGCAGTACGAGTACCACGCCGAGGACGACAAGTACGTGCCGCACACGACCTGACCCGGTCCCCGGTCGCGCCGCGCGCGGCTGACCGCGGCGGGGCTTGCCGGCCCGCAGCCCGAGAACCGAGATGTCGCAAGCAGCAACGCCCCCGCACTCGCTCGATGCCGGCAGCCATGCCGCGCACGCGCACCCGCCGTTCCTCAAGCACCACTTCGACACGCCGCAGCAGCAGTACGAGTCCTCGGTGCAGGGGATGTGGCTGTTCCTGGCGACCGAATTCCTGCTGTTCGCGGGGCTCTTCTGCGCGTACGCAATCTATCGGGCCATGCACCCGGAGATCTTCCTCTACGCGCACATCTTCCTGGACAAGTACTGGGGCGCGCTGAACACGGTCATCCTGCTCGTCAGCAGCTTCACGATGGCCGCCGGCGTCTGGGCCATCGAGCACGGCAGGCCGCGCCTTTGCGTTGCCCTGCTGGGCCTGACCATCCTGGGCGGCGCGGGTTTCATGGCGATCAAGTACGGCGAGTACAAGGGCAAGTGGGAGCACGGCCTGCTGTGGGGCAAGCTGTACAACCCCGATCCCCACTACGTCGAGAAGCACCAGCGCGAGCACTTCCACACCGAGAAGACGCACCGCACACCCGAGGGCGGCATGACGCTCGCCCCGCACGCGGACGCTCCCCCCCCGCCGGCCACCGCACTGCCCAACCAGTCCGCGACCGACCTGCCCAGCCCGACTTTCGCCCCACCGGGGTCCCCCGGGCCCTCCGGCGTTGCGCTGGGGCAGTCGCAGCCGCCCGAGCTGACGCCGGCGCAGCGCGCGCGGAACGTGCACATCTTCTTCTCGATCTACTTCGGCATGACTGGGCTGCACGGCCTGCACGTGCTGGCCGGGATGATCGCCATCGGGTGGGTTCTGGTGAAGACGATGCGCGGCGCGTACTCGGCCGCGTACTACACACCGGTCCACATGGTCGGGCTGTACTGGCACGTGGTCGACCTGATCTGGATTTACCTGTTCCCCTTGCTGTACCTGATCCACTAGGTGGTGATGCGTCATGGCTGATACGACAGCGAGTGCGGCGAGCGCGGCACACGGGCACGCCCACGGCGCGAAGCACGAGATCCCGCTCTGGCTGCTCGTGGCCACGCTCGTGGCCCTGCTCGTGCTGACCTATCTGACTTTCGCGGCCACCTGGGTGGACCTGGGCCGCGGCATGAACCTCCTCGTGGCCATGGTCATCGCCACGATTAAGGCGATCCTCGTAGGTGCCTACTTCATGCACCTGCGCTACGAGAAGCCGATCGTCCACGTCATCCTGTTCACCACGCTCTTCTTCATCGCGCTCTTCCTGACGGCCGCGCTCTTCGATCGCAGCCATTACGAGCCGTACATCGCCGAGTTCCGCGCCGGCGACCCGCTCCGCCCCGACGAGATCGCGGAGGCCGAGCGCCGCTGGGCACCGACCATGTACGACCTGGAGCAGGCCCGCATGATGGGCAAGGCGGCCGGAGGCCAGCAGCCAGCCGACGCGGATTCGCCCGCCCAGCAGCCGTCGGCACCGTCGGGGCATTGAGCAATCTGCACGCATCGACCCTTGCCCGAGCAACGCCTGCCCGGGCTCTTGCGGAGCGTTGGGCGGCCTGCCTCGGGCCGGTCTCGTACTCACCGGAGAACATGTGCCCTCGTCTCGCACCGGGCACTCAAACCTATCCCAGGACTTCGAGAAGCGCGACGTGGAGCACCGGACATCAGCGGGTGCTCCACGGGTCTTGGGATGCGCTCTATGATCAGCCTGAGGCGCCTTGCGCGACAGCGAACCTGACCATGCTCGCCTTCATCCCAACGCCGATCGTGCCACACGCGGACGGTCCCGCCGAGCCGGGTAGACCGCAGCCGCTGGCAGGCGCGGGGCTGCTGGTGATGTGGCTGCTGATCATCTCGCTGGGAATCGGGCTGGCGGCCCTGCTGGTCTTCTACTTCATCATGCGGGCCCGCGCTCCCGCGTGGCCGCCCCCCGGAACGCCTCCGCTACCCGCGGGGCTTTGGCTCAGTACGGCCGTCCTCCTGCTCAGCAGCGCCACGATCGAGCTTGCCCTGCGCGGCGCGCGCCGCGGGCGGCCCGGTCTCGTGCGCACTGGCACGGCGGCCACGACCGCCCTGGCCGCGGCTTTCGTGGTCAGTCAGCTCGTCAACTGGGGCCTGGCTGTCGCCGCGAAGCTTCCCCCGGGGCTGAACATGTTCTCGGCGCTGTTCTACGTGCTGACCGGCATGCACGGTCTGCACGTGATCGGGGGCCTGGTGCCGCTGGTGTGGGTGACCGTCAACGCGCGGCGCGGCCTGTACACGCCCGCGCGGCATGACGGCCTGCGCTACGTCACCCTCTACTGGCACTTCCTCGACGTAGCGTGGCTGGCGATGTTCACGGCGCTTCTGCTGGGGCACTCTCGGGGTTGAGCGCCTCCGACGACGGCGCCTCGATCTCCGTCGCGTCGATCGCGTGCTCGTCGATCCCGGCCGACTCATCCAGGCGGTCGAAACCGGCCAGGCGCGGGGGCGTCATGATCAGGCGGCTCCGGCGGCTGAACTCGCTGAGCCAGCGGGTGAGTTCCGCCACGCGCCCATCGAGCTCGGTGCGCCGCGACTCGGCCTCGCTGCGTCGCACGGCCACGTCGTTCTCGGCCGCGACCAGCTCTGCCGTCCGCCGCTCCAGGGCCCGTTCGCGGCTGTCGACCTGCTGGGCCTGCTGCTGGAGCTGGGCGCTGCGCAGCTCGAGCCGGTCGGCCCAGGAGCTGAGCTCGCGCTCGCGTCGGGCGAGCAGGTCGGTGCGCTCGCGCACGGCCGCCAGCTCCGAGTCGAGTGCCGCCTGCTTGCGCTGCAGGTCCCCGGCCTCGGTCGCGCACTGGCGCATCTGCGCCGCCAGCTCGTCCGCGGCCTTCTGGACAGCCCGCTCGCGCTGCTCGACGGTCTCGGACCAGCCGGCCAGGGCCTTGGTGCGGTCGTCCAGCTCTCTGCTGCGCGTCTTGAGTTCGTCGCTCAGCGCGGCCAGGGCGGCGTCGCGCTGCTCCAGCTCGCGGGCCTGGCGCGTCAGCCCCTGTTCGCGGGCATCCAGGTCGGCGACCCGCAGGTCGATCTCGCGGCGCTGGTCGTTGAGTTCCTCGCTGAAGGCGGCCAGCGTGGCCTGGCGCTTGTCCAGACGCGCGCTCCGCTCCTTCAACTCCCCTTCGTGCTGGGCGAGCTTCTCGCGCAGCTCGGCCTCGCGCTGCTGCAGCGTGGCTTCGAGCCGGGCGTGGTGTTCGGCGAGTTCTCGCTCACCCCGCTCCTGCATCTGCCGCAACTCCGCTTCGCGCTGCTGCGACTGGCGATCCGACTCCTCGATTCGCGATTCGAGCGCCGCCGTCCGGACCGCCAGATCGCGCTCGCACGCCTGGAGTTCCGCGCTGCCGCGCTCCATCTCGCTGGCCAGGGCCTGCACGTGCTGCTCGAGCTCGACGATCTTGGCCTCACGCGAGTCGAGTTCCGCCGTGCGGGCCTCGATCGCCCGCACGCGCTCCTCCAGCACGGTTTCCCGGCTGTCGAGCGCGCGGGCCCGCGGCTCCAGCTCGTCGCGCAAGCGGCGCAGCGACTCGGCCCGCTCGGCCAGGTCCTCGCAGAGCCGCTTCCACTTCTCGCTCCGCGTGCCAGGAGGCTGCGGCGCGCGTCGCAATCCTGTGCCGGGCGCCGGCGACGTCAGGACGAATCCGTCCGTCTCGGTCGGGGTGGTTTCGATCGTCGCGTCGCTCATGTTCAACCTCGCAGCCGGCGTCCGCCGGTACGGCAGGCGCGTCCCGACGACCGATCGCCGAAACGGGACCCATTCAGGAAATCGTCCGAATTCGAGGGGGTGTTGAAGACCTTCCGATACGATCCGGTGCAGGGCGAGACAGCACCCTGGCTGCGCTTCGGCTCAGCCGATAACATCCGACCCGGGCAAGGCTTGTAGCCAGACCTGAGCCAGGGTTATCAATCGAAGCCGAGCCGGATTCGGCGTCGCTCGGCGATCCGGCCTCCCACCGGCCGAGAATAGGTGCCGCGGGCCCCCGCCTGCGGTCGAGGACGACTACCCACGTGCTGCCACGACGTGAGCGCGTCCAGTTTGCCGGATCGCAAGGCCATCCGATCGCCGGGCGGCTCGACCGGCCCGTCGAGGAGCCCCTCGCTTACGCCATCCTCGCGCACTGCTTCACCTGCACCAAGGACCTCAAGCCGTTCACCTGGATCACACGTGAGCTGGTTGACCGCCGGATCGGCGTGCTGCGGTTCGACTTCACCGGCCTGGGCGAGAGCGGCGGCGACTTCGCCGACACGAACTTCACCTCCAACCTGGCCGACCTGGTTCGGGCGGCCGACTTCCTGCGCGAGCGGTACGGCCCGCCGGCCATGCTGGTCGGTCACAGCCTGGGGGGTACGGCCGTGCTGGCCACCGCGGGACAGATCCCCGATGCCCGCGTTGTGGCGACCATCGCGGCACCGAGCGGCACGGCTCACATCAAGGAGTTTGTAACGCGGCAGGTGGGTGAACTGCCGCCGGACCGCGCCGCCCAGATTGACGTCATGGGCCGCCCCGTGCGAATCAAGGGTCAGCTCGTGGCGGACCTCGCGCGGCACGACGTGCTCCAGGACGTGCGGCGACTCGGGCGGCCGCTGGTCGTCTTCCACTCGCCGGACGACAACGTCGTGGACATTGTCCACGCGGAGCGGATCTTCGCGGCCGCCGGGCATCCCAAGAGCTTCGTGGCCCTGCCCGGGGCCGACCACCTGCTGCTGGAGCGCGATGACGACGCCCGGTTCGTCGCCGAGGTGCTGGCGACGTGGGCGCGGCGGTACGCCGCGAATGGCGAATAGCGAAGAGCGAGTGGCGAAGTAACTGGGCCGCGCGGTCCGACGGGAACCGCACCATGTAGGGCACTCGGTGGCTCCGTCTTTCGCTCTTCGCTTCCCGCTACTCGCTATTCCGAGTTCCGCGCAGCCGCCGCTGCGCGCGGCTTATAATCGAGCAATGGGCACGACCCGCTGCGACTGCAAGAACCTCAGCTTCCTCGGCCTGCGAAGCTACGCGCAGCGGCACGGCATCAGCGACATCCAGGAACTGATCCGCCAGACCGGCTGCTGCACCGGCTGCGGCACGTGCCGGCCGCACCTGGAGGAGTTTCTGCGCACGGGGAAGCTGAAGGTCGGGGACCAGTCCATCCAGATCCCGGACTGGGACGTACGGGATCTCTCGCTCTCGCGTCTTCGAATGAAGCGGAGGCAAGACCGGAATTGAAACCCCCGGCGCCGCAGTTTCCCGCGCCGCCCCGGACTACCATCCCACTGTGTTGTACCCCGCGTCCACGTAGTGCACCTCGCCCGTCACGCCGCTGGACAGGTCGCTGAGCAGGTACAGCCCGGCCTTGCCGACCTCGTCCGCCCGGATGTTCCGGTGCAGCGGCGCCTTGGTCGGGTAGTGCCGGAGCATGCGGTCGATCCCGTCCACTGCGGAGGACGAGAGCGTCATCACCGGGCCGGCCGACAGCGCATTCACGCGGATGTGGTTCTCCCGACCCATCTCCGCGGCCAGGTAGCGCACGCTGGCCTCCAGGGCCGCCTTGCAGACGCCCATCACGGTGTAGCCCGGGATCACCTTCTGCCCGCCGAAGTACGTCAGCGTCAGCACCGACGCCTCCGGGTTCATAAAGCGGTGCCCCTGCTGGCACAGCGCCACAAGCGAGTAGACGCTGATGTCCATGGCCTGGTGGAAGTCCGCCCGCGACGTGTGGTGAAACGGGTTCGACAACGCCGCACGGCTCGCGTACGCGATCGAGTGGACCACGAAGTCCAGGCGACCCATCTCCGCGTTCACCTGCTGGAAGACCTGCTTGACCTGGGCGTCATCCGTGACGTCGCACGGCACAATCACCTTCGCCCCGATCGGCTCGGCCAGCAGCCGCACACGCCGCTCCATCTTCGGCGGCGGCAGGTGCGTGAACGCCATCTCGGCCCCTTCCTCGTGCAGCCGCTCGGCGATGTGCCACGCCAGCGAACGATCATTGGCCACGCCGAAAATCACGCCCTTCTTGCCGCTCATCAATCCCATGGTTCTGCTCTCTCCGGCCCGGGCGGCCAGCCGCCGCGCCACTCGCTGCCCCCCCGAATGCGGACGCCAAGCTTAGGGAGCCGGCCCGCAATTGCAAGCCCCGCTGCCAACAGGGCTTGAGGCGGGAAGAACTGCTGACCGCGCGCCGCGACTCGCGATTCGCACCGCGCCGGTGCGGCTTGACGCCCCCCGCGGCGACGGATAGTTTCGCGCAGTTTCTCCCCCGGAGCGAGGTCCGGCCTGTGTCTTACCACTCCATCGTCTGCGTCAAGCAGGTCCCCGACACCAAGAACATCACCGGCGAGGCGATGAAGTCCGACGGCACGGTCAACCGCGCCGCGCTTCCCGCCGTCTTCAACCCCGAGGACCTCCACGCGCTCGAGATCGCGCTCCAGGTCCGGGATCGCTTCGGCGGCACTGTCACCGTCCTGTCGATGGGACCGCCCAAGGCCGCGGACGTGCTCCGCGACTGCCTGTTCCGCGGCGCCGACCGGGCCATCCTCATTACCGACCGCCGCGCGGCCGCCAGCGACACGCTCGCCACCAGCTACATTCTCTCGCAAGCGGTCCGAACCATCGGGACATACGACCTGGTCTTCTGCGGCCGACAGGCGATCGACGGCGACACGGCGCAGGTCGGACCGCAGCTTGCCGAGAAGCTCGGCATTCCGCAGGTCACCTACCTCGAGCGATTCGTCGACCTGAGCGGACGCACGGCCCGGATTCGCCGCAACGTCGGAACCGGCTGGGAAGTCGTCGACGTCCGCCTGCCGGCGCTTGTGACCGTGCTGGACACCGCCTGCGAGCCGCGACCGCCGGCCGCGCGCCGCGTGATGAAGTTCAAGCACGCCAGGGTGCGCGCCGAACTCGAGGCGCTGGTCCGCGGCGCCGGATCTCCCTCCCCGACTGATAGCGCCCGACCTCCGCGTCCGGCGCCTGCCCTCGCGGGCGGCGTCACCGCGTCGATGCGACCTGAGGATGTCGAGCGCGAAGTCGAGCGTCTGGCCGAGTCGCTCCGTCCGCGCGGCCTGATGATGGAGCAATGGAACCTGGACGACATCCAGGCGGACCTCCAGTGGTGCGGCCTGTCCGGCTCGCCAACCAAGGTCCACCGCGTGCAGTCCATTGTGCTCACCAAGAGCGGCTACACCGAGATTCCCGCGACAGAAGAGGGCGTGCGCAGGCTGATTCGAGAGCTGGTGGTGGACCATACGCTGGGATGAAGTGAGACGTGAGAAGTAAGACCCCGGGCGAGCGACCTGACGCGGGCGCGCTGATTCTCACTTCTCACTTCATCATTCTCGCTTCTCCGCGGTTGGAGTTGACATGATTCCAGTCAATCGCAACGGCGAAGTCTGGGTCTTCGCTGAGCAGGAAGACGGCTCCCTGAACGAGGTGGCCCTCGAGCTATGCGGCAAGGCCCGCGAGCTGGCTGACCGCCTGGGGGTCAAGATGGGCGTCGTGCTGCCGGGCTGGAACGTCCGCGAGCTGGCCTACCGCCCGATTCACCACGGCGCCGACAAGGTCTACCTCGTCGAGGACCGCCGCCTCGAACACTACCAGACCCAGCCCTACGCCCGCGCGATCTGCACCCTGGTCGAGCGTCACCACCCGCAGATCATGATCTTCGGCGCCACGGCCCTCGGCCGCGACCTGGCGCCGCGCTGCGCCTCTGCGCTGCGCTGCGGCCTGACCGCCGACTGCACCGACCTCGACATCGCCGACGTCAACGACCCGGCGGCCAAGACTGTCCACAAGAACCTTCTGCTCCAGATCCGCCCCGCGTTCGGCGGCAACATCATCGCGACCATCATCAACCCGGAGCGCTGGCCGCAGATGGCGACCGTCCGCGAAGGCGTCATGCCGCTGCGCGAGCCGAACATGCAGCGCAAGGGCGAGCTGGTCGTCGAGAAGGTGCAGTTTGTCGAGGAGGACTTCGCCGTCAAGCTCGTCGAGCGCCACCGCGAGCCGCGCCGGGTCAACCTCAAGGGCGCACGCACGATCGTGGCCGGCGGCGGCGGCGTGGGCAGCAAGCAGAACTTCCGCCTCATCCACGACCTCGCGGGCGTACTCGGTGCCGCCGTCGGTGCCAGCCGGGCCGCCGTCGACGGCGGCTTCATCGACAAGGCTCACCAGGTCGGCCAGACGGGCACGACCGTCCGGCCGGCGCTGTACGTGGCCTGTGGCATCAGCGGAGCCATCCAGCACCGCGCCGGCATGGAGGAATCCGCCAAGATCGTCGCGATCAACTGGGACAAGGAGGCGCCGATCTTCGGCGTCGCCCACTACGGCATCGTCGGGGACCTCAACCAGGTCATCCCGATGATGGTGAAGGCGATCAAGGAGAGGCCGAAGGATTGAGTACGCCAATGCCAAACTTCTTCTACGATAACGACGATATTCAGTTCCTCTTCCACCACTTCGACCTCGCCGAGCTCGCGCGTATCCAGGAGCGTGGCTTCGCCGACGCCGCCGGCACCGTGCAGGTCGATGGACGCCGGGTTGATTACGCTCCCGCTGACGAGACCGACGCAGTCGACAACTATCGCCGCGTCCTCGGAATCGTGGGCGAGGTGGCCGGCGAGACCATCGCCCCGCGCGCCGAGCGCATCGACGCTGAGGGCAACACGCTCAACGAAGACGGCACGGTCACGCTGCATCCGCTCGTCGCCGACAACCTCCGGCGCCTGGCCCAGGCCGACCTGATGGGTTTCACGCTCCCGCGCAAGTATGGCGGCCTCAACTGCCCGAACCTGGTCTACACCATGGCCATCGAGATCGTCAGCCGGGCGGATGCCTCGCTGATGAACATCTTCGGCCTCCAGGGCATCGCCGAAACGATCAACGCCTTCGCCGACGACGCCATCAAGGACGAGTACCTGCCGCGCTTCGCCCGCGGCGACGTGACCGGGGCGATGGTCCTGACGGAGCCCGACGCCGGCAGCGACCTCCAGGCCGTCCGCCTGCGAGCCTACGAGGAAGACGGCCAGTGGTACCTTCGCGGCGTGAAACGCTTCATCACGAACGGCTGCGGCGAGGTGCTGCTGACCCTGGCCCGCAGCGAGCCCGACGTGAGCGATGGCCGCGGACTGAGCCTGTTCCTCTCGGAGCGCAGCCCGCGAGTCCGCGTGCGTCACCTGGAGCACAAGCTGGGCATCCATGGCTCGCCGACCTGCGAGCTGGTCTACGACGACGCACCGGCCCGGCTGATCGGCCAGCGCCAGCGCGGGCTCATCACCTACGTGATGGCGCTCATGAACGGTGCCCGCGTCGGCATCGCGGCCCAGTCCCTCGGCATCGCCGAGGCCGCCTTCCGCCTCGCCCGCACCTACGCCCACTCCCGCAAGCAGTTCGGCGGGCCGATCGAGCGGCTGCCGGCCGTGGCCGAGATGCTCACCGACATGCGGATCCAGGTCGAGGCCGCCCGCGCGCTGACCTACGAGACGAGCCGCGTGTGCGACCTGGAGAACAACAACAACCTCGTGCTCGAAGGCATGGCCGGCGATCCGCCACCAGCCGACGAGCTCAAGACGCGCAAGGAGCTCGCCCGGGCGATCAAGCGGCTGAACGGCATGCTCACGCCGATGAGCAAGTACTACGCGTCCGAAATGTGCATTCGCGTCGCCGACCAGTGCGTCCAGGTCCTGGGCGGCTCGGGCTACATGACCGACTACCCCGCCGAGCGCTACCTCCGCGACGCCCGCATCACCACCATCTACGAGGGCACCAGCCAGCTTCAGATCGTCGCGGCGGTGCGCGGCGTGTGCTCCGGCGCGTTCGAGAAGCGGCTCGCCGAGTTCGAGGAGCTGCGCTACGAGGATGAGTTGCTGGCCGGACTGCGCGAAAAGCTCGTCACCGGGCGCGAGCAGGTGCTCGCGGCAATCGCGTTCGTGAAGAACCAGGGCACCGAGTATCTCGATCTCGCCGGGCGACGACTGGTCGATGCCGCCGCCGCGGTCTATATCGGCCACCTGTTCCTGCAGCAGGCCGCCGCCGCGCGCGTGTCGAAGGTCTCCGGAATCGTCTACCCCGCTTCGACGAGCCCGACCGGCGCGCCCGATTCGACCGGCTGCTTTTCCACGGCTGCTACTGCGTCAACGTCACCCTCCCCAGACGAGCAGCAGCTTACCGCCTGGCGCCAGCGCAAGGCGCGCGTCGCCCGGCGATTCATCGAAACCGAGATGCCGAAGGTGCGGCTGAACTGCGAGTCGATCGCGTCCGGCGACCGCGCTCCGCTGGCGGAGTTCGAGTTGCTCGCCGGCCCCGTGCCGCCGAAGGACTGAGCACGCAGCTCCTGCTCTCGCGGGCCAGCGCCTGCCCCACGTAGCGTCGGACCTCCGCGTCCGACGAGGCGCGCGCCTCAACACGCACGTCGCACACGGCGTTCCGACGGTACTCTGCGCGGGCGGCGATCACGCGCAGCGCGCGACACGCGCGAACTCCGCGTCGTCCGGCCGCGTTCGCGGCAGACGTCGTGGTCTCACGTCCCCTCGCGCGCCTGCCCGGTCGCAGGCGCCGGGCTAGACCGCGTTCGGATCGCCGGTCAGGCCCCCGGTGATGAGCTGCACCAGCGACCGAATGATGGTCCCGCCGAACGTGCTGATGAAGAACTCGGCGGCGGTCAGCAGGCAGCCGCTGACCGGAACGAACGCGCCGCTCGCCATCGCCAACACGACCCACTTCCAGCGCTTCATGTGTGGCTCCATCGCCTCGGCGACGCGCTGCGAAAGCCGACGCCGGGCAGCCGCACTATAAACGCGCCAAGCCGTCGCACAAGTCCGGGGCCTTGAAGACCCGCGGCGCCTCGCGATAATCGAGGCGGAGTCTGCCCCGCCCGCATTGACCGCCGCGCGCTTGCCGGGCCGCGGTGCGGCGCAGCGAGCGCTGATCGTCCCATGCTGAAAGCAGTACTGGCAATCTGTGGCGCCGCTGGCGTGGCCATCGGAGCGTACCTGCTGAGTGGGGCGGCCCCACCATCCCCCGCAGGTGGCGGCCCGCCGTCTGGCCGCGGCGACCGCCAGACATCGACACCCGGTCGGCCCCAGTCATCCGCCGGCTATCGCGGCATGGCGATCCAAGTCGCTTCCGGGTTCCACGAGCCCCTGGAAACGTACGAGCCGCTGCTCCGCGAGGTCGCGGAACTCGGCGCGAACACGGTGCTGCTGACCACGCCCGCGTACATGGAGCATGCGCGCTCGCAGTCAGTCTACCTCGACCTTCGCAAGGTTCCCCCCCCCGCCGACTACCAGGCCATCGTCCGCAAGGCCCGCGACCTCGGTCTCCGCCCCTTCATCATGCCGATGGTCCTCCTGCGCAACCCACGGGGCAGCGAGTGGCGCGGCGTAATCGAGCCGCCCGATTGGGATGACTGGTGGCAGCAGTACACGGAGGTGGTGACGTACTTCGCCGACATCGCTCGCGAGGCCGGAGCCGAGGGCCTGCTGGTCGGCTCTGAGCTGGTCAGCACGGAGAAGTACACGCGGCGATGGGAGGAGGTGATCGCGCGGGCCCGCAAGCACTTCCACGGGGGCAAGCTGGGCTACTCGGCCAACTGGGACCACTATCGCCCGATCGAGTTCTGGGACAAGCTCGATTTCGTCGGCATGACCAGCTACAACAAGCTCGCCGAGGAGAGGAACCCCACCGTCGAGGAGATCGTCGCCCGCTGGGAGCCGATCAAGCGCGACGTCCTTGCCTGGCAGCGCAGCGTCGGCAAGCCGATCCTGATGACCGAGGTGGGCTGGTGCAGCCAGGAGGGGGCGGCCATGGCGCCGTGGAACTACTACCAGAACCAGGTCGCGACGCCCGCCGGCCACGAGGAGCAGCGTAACCTCTACGAGGCGTTCATCCGCGTGTGGGGCGACGTGCCCGAGCTGATGGGCACGATCTGGTGGGAGTGGGACCGCTCACCGGGCGGGGCCGACGACTTCGGCTACACGCCCCGCGGCAAACCGGCGGAGAAGGTGCTTCGAGAGTACTTCCGGACGGAGCCAGCCGGCGGCCGGACGAATTCGACGCGAAGCGCCCCCTGAGCGACGCCCCGTCCCGTTACCTCAGTCGCCTGCGGGCCTGACTTACCGGACGATCGGGGACAGCTCGAAATTCGGCGCGCCGCGACACATTCTTCTGATCGCGCGACTCCGCCGCGCCGATGCGCTCAAACACGGGCCACGCCATTGCCCTCGCGCCGTCCGGCGCGCTTCTAGTTGTTGGGGATTTCGAGTGACGAGCGCCGCTGCCTATGACGCGCGCGTCTGGGCTGAGGCGCTGGTGCGCTGCTGCGCGCACGGCAGACTGGAGCACTTCAATGACGACGGGCAAGACAATGACGATCGGGCGGAAACTCATGGCCGCGTTCCTGCTCGTGAGCGTGATCACAGCCGCTCTCGGCGGAATCGGCTATTTCGCGGTTACAAGAGGTGCCCAGCACATCGAGGAGATCGGGGAGGTCCGCATGCCCTCCGTGGCTAGTCTGCTGGAACTCGCGCACCACGCGGAGTCCATCCGCGGCGCGATGCGCACCTTGGGCATTCCTGGACTACCGCCCGAGATGCGTGAGAGGCAGTACAAGAGCGCTGCCGAAGAAGCCGAGGCGTGCCAGGCGGCGTGGAAGGTCTACGAAGCGCTGCCGCAGACTGATGAAGAGGCCCCCGTGTGGCGGCAGTTCGTGCCCGCCTGGGAAACCTGGGCAGCCGAGCGTGATAAGTACCTCGAGATCTGCCACCGGTTCGACAAGAACGGCATCGCCGATCCGGCCGAGCTGGCCAAGCTCCTGGAGCGCTTCACCAAGGACCATCACGTACTCGCCAAGAAGGTGCTTCACAGGCTGTTCCTCGAGGACAGCGCTTTCGAGGGTGGCGAAGATCACACCGCCTGCAACGCCGGCAAGTGGCTGCCGACCTTCAGCAGCAACAACCCACAACTGACCGATCTCGTGCGCAACTTCGAGGTCGCCCACCGGAAGTTCCACCAGTCGGTGGCCAAGATCAAGCGCCAAGCCGACGACGGCGAGCTGGAGCAGGCCCAGGCTGCGTATCG
>CAADGM010000115.1 GCA_900696535.1 uncultured Planctomycetota bacterium | reverse complement strand
CGCCCGTGTCGTCGCGGGCCTGGAGCCGGGCTGCCTGTCCGTAAGCGGAGACGCCGCCGCGCCGGCCGAGCGCCAACAGGCGCGTGGCCAGGGGCGGGATGACGGTGAAAGCTACGGCCAGCGCGAGCCCGACCGCCGCCACGATGGCTACGGAAATGTCCTGGAAGAGCTGCCCGGCCTCTTCGCGAAGGAAGATCACCGGGATGAACACGACCATAGTGGTCAGCGTGCTGGCCAGCACTGCCGGCCAAACCTCGCGGGCCCCCTCGAACGCTGCCTCGACGGTGGGCTTGCCCTGCTGGAAGTGGCGGTAGATGTTCTCGAGGACGACGACCGCGCTGTCGACGACCATCCCGACGGCGAACGCCATTCCGGCCAGCGAGACGACGTTCATCGTCCGCCCGGTCGAGGCGACGAAGAGGAACGTGCCGATGATGGAGACCGGGATGGAGAGCATGACCACGAGCGTGGCCCGCCAGTTGCGCAGGAAGCCCAGCAGGATGAGCGTCGCCAGCACGCCGCCGACCGCGATGTTGTTGCGCAGCAGGGCGATAGCCTGGTCGATGTAGACCGTCTCGTCGTAGACCTGCACGAGCTCGAGACCCAGTTTGCGCGGGGCGAGCACCTGCTCGTTAATCCGCGCGATCGCCGCGCGCAGCGACTTCATCACCTCGATAACGTTCGCCCCGACCTCGCGCCGCACAGGGAAGGCCAGCACGAACTGCCCCTTGCTGCGCACGAAGGCGTACTGCTTGGCGAACGTGAGCTGCACGTCGGCCACGTCGCGCACGTACACGGGCCCCGCCGGCGTATAGGCGATCACGGTGTTGCGGATCTGGTCCAGGTCGCTGTATTGCCCGACCGTGCGGATCGAGTAGTCGCGCTTGCCCTGGCCCACCGTGCCCGCGGAGACGTTCAGGTTCTGCTGCCGCAGCGACTGCGCGACCGCCCCCAGCGTCAGCCCGCGGGCCGCCAGGCTGCCCGCTTCGACCAGCACGTGCACCTCACGGCGCCGCCCGCCGTAGATGTCCGTGCTGCCCACGCCCTCGACCCGGTCGAGATAGGGCTTGATGTAGTCCTCGGCGAAGTCGTAGAGCTCTGGCGCGCGGGCGTCGTTGCCGTCGGTGGAGAACAGGATCAGCCAGGCGATCTCGCTGTCGCGGGCGGTGTCGGCGGCGGCGACAGTGGGCTGGTCGACCTCGGGCGGATAGCCCGTGACCTGGCGGAGCTTGTCGTTCACGTCGCGCAGGGCCACGTCGCGATCGACGCCGCTGTAGAACTCGAGCTCGATCGTCCCGCGGCCGTCCTGGCTGGTGCTGCGCATCTCGCGCAGGCCCTTGACGCTGCGGAGCTGCTCCTCCTGGCGATCGACGATCTCGGACTCGATCTCCTGCGGGTTGGCGCCGGTCCAGGTGGTCGTCACCGTGATCTTGGGCACGTCGACGTTGGGCGTGAGCTGCACGGGAATGGTCAGCAGCGAGAGCACGCCGAACAGCACCAGCAGCAGGACGCCGACCGACACGCCGACCGGGCGCTCGATGCACAGGCGAATGAGGTTCACGCGGGAAGCTCCACGGTGGCGGGCTTAGCGGGCCGCCGAGTCCGCCGGCTGCGTCGCGGGCGGGTTACCGCCGCCGGCCGAGTCGGCCTCGACCGGTCGCGGCGTCACGGGCATGGGGAAATCCATCAGGCGCTCGTTGGCCCGCACGACGACCTGGTCGCCGGCCTTGAGGCCCGGGGCGACGATCTCAACCTCGCCCCTGAGCTCCAGGCCGGTGGTCACCGGTGTGGGAAACGCGGTGAAGGCGTTCTCGCCGCTGGGACGCACGACGTAGATCGTTTTGCTCGTGCCCCGCGCGACGATGGCGTCCTTGCTGACCATCAGCCGGTTGCCGGGCGGGCCGGCCGGGACGTAGGCCCAGACGAACATGCCGGCCAGCAGCGCGTGGTCTTCGTTCGGCAGGTCGACCTCGACCGGAAAGGTCCGCGCCGCGGTGTCGGCCTGGGGGATGCGCCGCGTGATCGTCGCCGTGCGGCGCGAATCGAGCGACTCGATCTCGACCGTGGCGGGAGCCCCGGGAACGGCAAAGCGGACGGCACTCTCAGGCACGTCGACGCGCACCTTTACCGTGTCCAGCGCGACGAGCTCGCACACCGCCCCGCCCACCTGGATCCACTCACCGACCTCGACCCGGCGAGCAACGACGGCCCCGGAGAACGGCGCGCGGATTTCCGTCTTGTTCAGGTCGCGGGCCGCGCGTTGCAGGACCGCCTGCTGCGCGGCGACCTGCTGCCGCGCGCGGGCCAGCACCTCAGGCCGCGTGCCGTTGCGGGCCCGTTCGAGCTGCGCCTTGGCCTGCGCGAGGCGCTGCTGGGCCGCGAGTTCGTCCATCTCGGTATCGTGCAGTTCCTTGTCGCTCGACTGCCCGGCGGCCCGCAGCGCGCGGACGCGCCCCAGCTCGAAGCTCCACTTGCGGGCGGCCGCGTCCGCCTCGGCCACGATCGCCTCCAGCCGTGCCATGTCCTCGGCCCGCTCGCCGCTGACCAGCTCGGCCAGCGCCGCCTGCAGACTCTCGAAGGTGGCCCTGGCCTCCTCGAGCCGCAACGTGGCCACAGTGTTGTTGAGCCGGCACAGCACGTCGGCCCCCTCGACGAACTGCCCGTCCTCAACCAGCAGCGCCTGGACCATCCCCTCCACTTCCGCCGCCACTACCGCCCGGCGAGCCGGCAGCACCGTCCCCACCAGCCGAATGGCCGGCGGCACGTCGCGCTCCACGATCGGTGCCACCATGACCGGCATCCCGCCGCCCCGACCGGGCGGCTGGGCCCAGGCGGCTGCGACCGCGGCCAGAGTGACCGAGAGAATCACGTAACGAGACGAACCAACCCGGCTTCGCATGCAGGCCCTCGATCCGTGCGGCGCCGGACGGCAACCGCCGGCGAGTCGCAGATTCTAGCCGCGCGGTTTGGCCGTGGCGAAGCCGGGGGCGGTAACCGCCTTCGCGCTGGCGGCACGAAGGCGGCTTGTGTATCATCAAGTCGCTTTTCTGATAAACCCCGACGGAGGTCCGCATGCCGGCCGGTGCCTATCAAGCCGCGTACGAGCGCTCCCTGAATGATCCCGAAGGCTTCTGGGCGGAGGCGGCGGGCCGGATCGACTGGGTCCGGCGCTGGGACCGCGTCCTCGACGACAGCCGCAAGCCGATGTATCGCTGGTTTCCGGGCGGCGTGCTCAACACGTGCTACAACGCCGTCGATCGGCACGTCGAGAGCGGCCGCGGCGAACAGCCGGCGATCATCTACGACAGCCCGGTGACCGGCGTCGTCGAGTCGATCAGCTATTGCGCACTGCGCGACCAGGTCGCCCGCGTGGCCGGGGGCTTGCGTCAGCTCGGGTTGGCCAAGGGCGACCGCGTGATCATTTACATGCCGATGGTCCCCGAGGCGCTCGTGGCCATGCTCGCCTGTGCGCGGATCGGGGCCATTCACAGCGTGGTCTTCGGCGGATTCGCGCCGCGTGAGCTGGCCACGCGGATCAACGATGCCCGGCCGCGGATCATCCTGTCCGCGTCCTGCGGCATCGAGGGCAAGAAGGTCATCGAGTACAAGCCGCTGCTCGACGAGGCCATCGCGATGAGCACGGCGCCGCCGGAGCGCTGCGTCATTCTCCAGCGGCCCCAGAGCCGGGCGACCTTGCAGGTGGGGCGCGACGTGGATTGGCGCACGGCCTTCGCGTCGGCGCCGGCGGTGGAGTGCGTGCCCGTCGCGGCCACCGACCCGCTCTACATCCTGTACACCTCGGGCACCACCGGCATCCCGAAGGGCGTCGTTCGGGACCACGGCGGGCACGCGGTCGCGCTGCTGTGGACCATGAAGAACATCTACAACGTGAGCGCGGGCGACGTGTACTGGGCCGCGTCCGACATCGGCTGGGTTGTTGGGCACTCGTACATCGTGTACGGGCCGCTCCTGGCCGGCTGCACGACCGTGCTCTATGAGGGCAAGCCCGTCGGCACGCCCGACGCCGGGGCCTTCTGGCGCGTGATCGCGCAGCACCGCGTCAAGGTGCTATTCACCGCCCCGACCGCCTTCCGCGCCATCAAGCGCGAAGACCCGGACGGCACCCTCATCCACCAGCACGATCTCCGCACCCTCCAGGCGCTGTTCCTGGCCGGCGAGCGGTGTGATCCCGATACGCTCCACTGGGCCGAGCAGCGCCTCGGCGTGCCCGTCATCGACCACTGGTGGCAGACCGAGACCGGCTGGGCCATCGCCGCCAACTGCACCGGCCTCGAGCTGTTGCCCGTCAAGCCCGGCTCGCCCACGCGGGCCGCCCCGGGCTACGACGTCCGCGTCCTCGACGAGGCCGGCGACGAGTTGCCGGCCGGAGAGAGCGGAAACCTCTGCGTGCGCCTGCCGCTGCCGCCGGGCTGCTTCCCCACACTCTGGAACAATGACGCCGGGTTCATTGACGCGTACCTGTCGCGCTATCCCGGCTACTACCTCAGTGGCGACGCGGGCTATCGCGACGAGGACGGCTACCTGTACGTCATGGGCCGCATCGACGACATCATCAACGTCGCCGGCCACCGTCTCTCCACCGGCGGCATGGAGGAGGTGCTCGCGGCGCATCCCGACGTGGCCGAATGCTCGGTGATCGGTGTAGCCGACACGTTGAAGGGCGAGTTGCCTCTGGGCCTGGTGGTGCTCAAGGCGGGCGTATCGCGGCCCCATGATGACATCGTCCGCGAACTCGTTCAGATGGTCCGCGACCGCATCGGCGCCGTGGCCGCGTTCAAGCAGGCCGTGGTCGTCAAGCGCCTCCCCAAGACGCGCAGCGGCAAGATTCTCCGCGGGACGATGAAGAAGATCGCCGACGGCGTCGAGTATAAGGTGCCCGCCACCATCGACGATCCGGCGATCCTGTCCGAGATCGGCGCGGCGCTGCGACCGCTCGGCTACGCCCGCAACGCGATGTAACGCCCCGCTGCGCGACTCGAGACGATCCAAGAAGCGACGCACCGCCCGCTATCGTCGGATACATGTCGCATGGGGCGGAGTTGCCCGACGTGCTTCGTGCCTGTCTTTCGTCGAAACTGGGCAACACCCGCTGATAGCTGGTGCTCCACGGTCTCCATGCTCTGGGAAAGGTACTGGTCGACACTTCGACGCCTCGTGGACGTCGCGAACGACGACACGCGCACGGCGACCGATCAGGGCGGCGCCGTCGCGCGGCGGGTGGCCTCGATGCGTCTCTGGGCCGCGGCGCGGTCGTCGGTCGTCGCCGCGCTCAGCGTAGCAACGCGCTGCCACGCATCGAGCGCTGCATGCGTCTCGCCGCGGCGGTACTCCGCATCGCCGAGCCGCAGCCAATGCCGCGGCGCGTTGGGCTGTGCTTTCAGCAGCGCGTGCAGCGCCGCGCGGGCAACCTCGTAGCGCCGCGCAGCCAGCGCGGCATCGGCCAGGCCGTCCAGGGCCTCCGACTCGTCTGGCCTGGCCGCCAGCCGGGCTTCGAAGCGGCGACAGGCGTCCGCCGAGCGGCCCGCCGCGAGCAGCGCCCGCCCCAGCGGCAACAGCAGTTCCGGGTCTTCGGGGGCCAGCAGCGCGGCCCGCTCGAGCCGCGCCAGCGCGAGCGCCGTCTGTCCCCGCGCGAGCAACGCCTCGCCGAGAGAGCGCAACTGGCGGGCCAGCGCGCGCTCCTCGGGCGAGGCGGCCTCCTGTGCGGGCGTCGCCAGAGGCTGCGCGGTCGCCGGCTGCGTCGTGGTCGCGCGAGCATCTGCCGGATCGATGTCGGCGGCAGCCAGCTCGACGCGGTCGTCGTCTGCGGGCCGCAACGGGACGGCGAGAACGCGGCCGCTGGCGCGATTTCCGGCCCGATCGGTGGCGACAAGGTGGAGGTCGCACGAGGGAGCGGTCAGCGTCGCGGGCACGGACCAGCGCAATTGCCCTGCGGCGTTGCCCGCCGGTCCGCCGTCGATCCAGTCCGAGGCGGCATCGGTTCGGTAAAACACGCGCAGCCCCGCGGCCGATGCATGCTCCTCGATCAGCGTCGCGTCGATGGCCAGAACCAGGCCAGCACCCTCGCGGTGCGGGGCTACGCGATGGACTTGCAGAATGGGCGGGAGCGTGTCGACGACGATGCTCAGCGTGGGCGGGGTGCCGCGGCGCGGCGCGGGGCCGCTCGCCCCGGCCTCGCCCGTCAGTACGAGG
>CAADGM010000114.1 GCA_900696535.1 uncultured Planctomycetota bacterium | reverse complement strand
CCGGCCGCAGCCTCACGGTACGACTGCTGCAGGGCAACGTCGAGCAGGAACTCAAGTTCGATCCGCGGCGCAGCCTCGCCGCGATGCAGGCCTACACCGCCGAGGTGCTGCAAGCCGATGCGGATCTGACCGTGCTTCCCGAGACCGCCTGGACCGTTCCGTGGTCGGCGACCCCGGCGCCGCTGCGCGACGCACTGCTCGCGCGCCTGGCGCACAGCGGCGGCATGCTGGCGATCGGCATGCCGCTGCCCGAACAGCCCGGCCCGGACCGCGCCGCCGTGCAACGGCTCACCAACAGCGTCGCGGTGATCGATCGCGACGGCGCGATCGCAGCACGCTACGACAAGCGGCACCTGGTGCCGTTCGGCGAATTCATTCCGCGCGGATCCGGCTGGTTCGTCGCGCTGATGCGCATTCCGCTGGGCGAATTCGGCCGTGGCGCAAGGTCGCAGCCGCTGCTGCAGATCGACAGCCAGCGCGTCGCCTTCGACATCTGCTACGAAGACCTGTTCGGCGAGGAGCTCGCGGCACAGGTGCGCGATGGCGCGACGATCCTCGTGAACGTGAGCAACATCGCCTGGTTCGGCGATTCGCACGCGTTGCCGCAGCACCTGCAGATCGCGCGCATGCGCGCGATCGAACTCGCCCGACCGGTGCTGCGCGCGACCAACACCGGGGTGACCGCGGCGATCGACCCGCGCGGACGGGTGCTCGCTGCATTGCCGAACTACACTGCGGGCGCGCTCGCGCTCGCGGTGCAGGGCAGCGTCGGGCTCACGCCGTACGCGCGCTGGGGCAATGCCCTGCCCCTGGCGCTCGCCTTCGCGCTCTTGCTGTCGGGCGCGCTCGCCTGCGTCGCCACGCGCCGATCCGCAGGCTCGAACCCGCTAGAATGACGGCTTTTCGCGCCGCTCCTTTTCCATGCTCAGCTTTCAGCAAGTGATCCTGCGCCTGCAGGCTTACTGGGACAGCCAGGGCTGTGCCCTGCTCCAGCCCTACGACATGGAAGTCGGCGCGGGCACCTTCCACACCGCCACTTTCCTGCGGGCGATCGGCCCCGAGCCCTGGCGCGCGGCCTACGTCCAGCCGTCGCGGCGCCCGAAGGATGGCCGCTACGGCGACAACCCGAACCGCCTGCAGCACTACTACCAATACCAGGTGGTGCTCAAGCCGTCGCCGCCCGAGATCCTCGACCTGTACCTCGGCTCGCTGCGCGCGCTGGGCATCGACACTTCGGTGAACGACGTGCGTTTCGTCGAGGACGACTGGGAGTCGCCCACGCTCGGTGCCTGGGGGCTCGGCTGGGAAGTCTGGCTCAACGGCATGGAAGTCACGCAGTTCACCTATTTCCAGGAGGTCGGCTCGCTGAAGTGCCAGCCGATCACCGGCGAGATCACCTACGGCCTCGAGCGCATCGCGATGTACCTGCAGGGCGTCGAGAGCGTCTTCGATCTCGTCTGGACCGAGGGCATCAGCTATCGCGACGTGTTTCACCAGAACGAGGTCGAACAGTCGGCGTACAACTTCGAGCACGCCAACACCGGGATGCTGTTTCGCCACTTCGACGACTACGAGAGCGAGGCGAAGCGCCTGATCGCCGCCGGGCTGGCGCTGCCCGCCTACGAGATGGTGATGAAGTGCTCGCACAGCTTCAACCTGCTCGATGCGCGCGGCGCGATTTCGGTCACCGAACGTGCCGCATACATCGCTCGGGTGCGCAATCTCGCGCGCGCGGTCGCGCAGGCCTACTACGAGGCGCGCGAGCGCCTCGGCTTCCCGATGTCCAGGGGTCACGCGCATGCCGCCTGAGAACGACGCCGGCCTCGCCGCCAGCGCGCCGCTGCTGGTCGAACTGTTCACCGAAGAACTGCCACCGAAAGCGCTGCAGCGGCTGGGAGACGCTTTCAGTGCCGGCATTGCCGACGCCCTGCGCGGCCGCGGGCTGGCCGCCGACGAGGCGCGCGTCGAAGGTTTCGCCACGCCACGCCGGCTCGCGGTGCGCGTCGACGCGGTGACCGCGCGTGCGCCCGACCGCACGGTCGAAGTCAAGGGCCCGTCGGTGAAGGTGGCGCTCGACGCCGCGGGAGTGCCCACGCAGGCGCTGCTCAAATGGGCCGAACGGCAGGCGGCGCCGATCGCCTCTCTCACGCGCGCCAGCGACGGCAGGCAGGAGTGCTTCTGGTATCGCAGCACGCTGCGCGGCGAATCGCTCGCGACGGCGATCGACGCAGTGATCGCGCAGGCGCTGGCGGCGCTGCCCATCCCGAAGGCGATGCAATACCAGCTGGCCGACGGCCACACCACCGTGAGTTTCGTGCGGCCGGTTCACGGGCTGCTCGTGCTGCACGGCTCGCAGGTGCTCGACGCCGCGGCGCTCGGGCTGCGCTCCGGGCGCGTCACGCGCGGCCATCGCTTCCAGTCCGAGGGGCCGGTGGAGATCGCCGACGCCAACGCCTACGAGGCGTCGCTCGAGTCGCGCGGGCGCGTGCTCGCGTCGTTCGAGGCGCGCCGCGCGCGCATCGACGCGCT
>CAADGM010000113.1 GCA_900696535.1 uncultured Planctomycetota bacterium | reverse complement strand
GGCGCTGCTTACAAGATTGCGCGTTCGGCTCAGGCGAACAGCCCGTGCAGGTACCAGCCGTCGGCGCTCATGGGGCGGAACACCCAGAGCCTCTCGCCCGTGTCGAGCGTTACGCGAAAGTAATCGCGCTGCACGTCGCGGCCGCGCCACCAGGCAGTCTCGATCCGCTCCGGGCCGCGGGCGATGGCGACGCGGTGCTCACGGCCTGCCCACGCCAGCCATGCCGGGGCGCCATCCGGAGCCAGGGCGAGCGCCCGGATCGGCAGTGGCCGGGCGAGTAGTCGCACAGGCCGTGGTCGCGCTGCTGGCGGCGTATCGGATGCTGTCTGCCGGCTGCCTGCGCCGCCGTCGAGCCCGTCCCACGCCTGGCAGCCGACCTCGGCCGCGCTGATCCAGCGCTGAGCGAACTCGGGCTGATGGTCGTCGATGAGCCTGGGGCGGACGATCGCTTCATGCCCGAGCTGCGCGGCCAGGCGATCAACCAGCACGCCGATGGCCTCGTCAATCCCCGGCTCACGGGGAGAGAACAGAGCTCCCTGCTCAGGGGCGCAACGCGCCAGGCGCCGCGCGACCAGCATGAGCCCGGTGAACGCGGGGGTTTCCCAACTGCCAGACAGAGCATTCACCGGCACGTCGCTCCGCGATGTCGCCCAGTGGAGCCGCTCGAACTGCCGCTCCAGCAGCGGCCGGATGTGCCCTGCATCGCGCGTCGGAAAGGCCAGCCGGACACAGAGCACCAGCGGACCGCCGCTGTCTTGTTCTCTCCTGCCCGGAAAGGCGAAGGGGCGCGCGCGATAGAGCACGCAGTCCAGCCGTTGCAGTGCCAGGCCGCGCTCGCGAAGCTGCCCGGCAACGTCATCCAGCAGCGCGCTCGCCGTCGCAAGCAGTGCCGCCCGGTCCGCGCAGGGCGGATCGAGCGATGCGCGGGCAAAGGGCGGCGTGTCGGGACGCAGCGGCGCGACCGGCTCGGACACTTCGCCCAGTGCCTGTTCCAGGCGCCGCACCAGCCCGGCCCCGAACCGCGCCGGCAGCAGCGAGCGCGGGATCATCAACAGGTCGCCGATGGTGCGCAGCCCCACCGCTTCGAGCCGTTCCACGGTGGACGGATCAATCCGCAGGGCAGCCGGCGGCAGCGGGGCCAGATGCGCCGGTGTGTGTCCGGGCGGGACGATGACGAGTGATTCACCGCCGGCAAACGCCAGCGCCCACGCCGCCCCGAGCGTGTCGGCGATCGCCGCCCGGGCGAAGAACCCGCGGCGGCTCAGCCCGTCGACGGCCAGACGGGCGATGTTGAGCTCGCCTTCGAAGAGCCGCTCGCAGCCGGTGATGTCCAGCAGCAGCATGTGAGGCGGGTCCGCCTCCACCAGCGGACTGAAGCGCATGGCCCAGACCGCCAGGCGACGCAGCGTTGCCGCATCGCGCGCGGGGTGGGACGGCCAGGCGAGCAGGTCAGGCACCATCGCGCAGGCTTGGCTGAGCGTGATACCAGGGCGCACACCGGCGGCCTGGGCCAGCGGGCACGCCTGCGAGACCAGCAGCGAGGATCCGGCCGTCCGCGTGAGCACCAGCGGGCGGGTGTAACTGGTCCCGGAGTCCGGCCTTTCGGAAACCGGCTTGCCCGCGCCGCCCTTCACCGGGCTGTCAGGCGATCGCGCTGCATCCTGCCACGCGCGCTGCGTCTCCAGGTACGGCAGGTGCAGGCACAGAATCCGCCGCATCGGTCAACTCCACCACCACCGACCCGCCCGCAGGACCCTCGCGCTGCTTGAGCACGGTGATCCGCATGCGGGGCGGGCCGGGCCCGTCGATCAGCGGATCAAACTGCAAGCGACCGGCGGCGAAGGAGTGCCCGACGTGCCCGGGCGCGCACAGCAGCAGCCCCAGACCGCCGCCGCGCTCGGCCGCCAGTTGCAACCGGCGCGAGGTCTGCGGCTCGAGCGGGCGGCGCAGGGGAAGGACAACGGCGGCGACGGCACGGCATTGGAGGCTCTGCTCACAGGCCCCGAGGGCATCGGCGGCGCGCTCGGGGCGGACGACGAGCATCCGCCCGAGCGGCACGCCGAGCTGCGCCACGCCGGGCGCGTACAGGTCGCCGGCCAGGTCGATGTAGACGAGCCAGCGTTGACTGCCCGCGGCGCGGGCGGCCGCCTGCAGCGCCACGGTGCAGACGGCCGCGGCCTCCTTCCTCGCCACAAACTCGTGCACCGATGCCCCGGCGAGTCCGCCGCCGAGCAGTGCATCGAGCGCCGGCCACCCGGTCGGGCAGCGGCGCGCGGCCGGTCCGCGGTGTCGGCGCGAAATCTCGCTCACCCGAGCGGCCAGCGCCGCCAGCGTTCGCCCGCGAGAACGGTCGGCCACAGTGTCGGTCCCGGGAAGATTGGAAGGCCCCCGGCCGAAGCCGGGGGCTTGATCGGGCCGCCGGTTAGCGTTTGCGAGCGGACCCGAAGGCGTGACCAGGCGAAGCGGAGCGTCCGCGTTGCCGACCGGCGTGTTGACGTGTCGGACGCGCGACGGCGGCGCAGTGAGGTCGTAGATGTCCTGAGTTCCGTTCATGCTCCGTTCCCGCCGAGCGGGGCGATCGCGCCTTGCTCTACCTAATATTAACCTAACTTGTAGAACGAAGCAAGCCGGCGGGCACGCTTTTCTCGATCGCCTCCATCTTCGCCGGGGTAAACGAGTTGGAATGCTCAGCCCAGCGCCACGCGGACGCGCCTGGAGGCCAGCGCGTCCAGCGCCGCCGCGTCCACGGTCACGCCCAGCCCGTAGCCGGGCCGCGGGCGGATGCGGCCGCCGAGCCCGAAGCGAATGGTCCGCGTGGTCACGTCGCGGCGCAGCAGCCACGTGCCAAACGCGCCCTCGACGAAGCGCACGCGCGGGCAGGCTTCGAGGAACGCGAGCCCGGCCGCGGTGAGGATGCTCGTTTCTCCGACGAGGCACCCAAGCTGGACGTCGAGGCCGTGGGTCAGGGCGAGGCGCGCGAGGCGCAGGGCCGGCATCAGACCGCCGTTCTTGGCGATGCGAATGTTGAAGATCTTGACGCCACCTCCGGCGATGAGGCGCTGCCCGTCGTCCAGCGTGAGCAGCGACTCGTCGGCGATGATGTCGCAGGACGACTGCTCGGCCAGATAGCCCAGGTCGGCGTCGTGCGTATCGGGCAGCGGCTGCTCAAGCGCACACACGCCGCGATCTTCGAGCAGCGGCAGCGCGTCGGCCACCTCGGCCAGCGACCAACCGGCGTTGGCATCGACCCGGAGCGTCGCCGTCTTGCGGGCCAGGGCGGGTCCGAGCACCTGGCAGGCCCAATCCAGCCGTTCCTCCCAGCCAGCGATGGCGACCTTGAGCTTGAAGTCACGCAGGCCCGCCAGCCGCTGAAGCCGCAGCAGCCACTGCAACTTCGCTTTCGACTTGCCGATCACGACGCCGGAGTAGCGCGCGGCCCGCAGGCAGCCGGGCGCGCCAAAGCCGGGCAGCCCCATCCAACCGGCGATGTCGGCGGGTCTGCGACTGTACGCCTGGCACGCCAGGTCGAGCAGCGCCAGTTCGACCGCGGCGCGGGCGGCGGTCACCACGCGCCCGGCCAGGATTGTCGGCAGGGTCTCGATGCGCTCCAATGCCTCGGCGAAGTTCGTCGCCTGGAACTCGCTCAGCATCGGCACGTAGGACTGCTCGATGTCGGCGAGCACCGAGTCCGGCGTCCCGCCCGACACGTACGGTCGTGCCAGCGTTTCCCCGCACCCGGCCAGGTGGGCGAACGGCGCCGTGGCGCCGAGCACGACCACGACCGGGTCGGCCACCGCGCGCTCCGCCGCGAAGTGCTCGAAGCGCACCCGCATCGGTATGGCCAGTTTGTAGATCCGCACTTCGCGCAGGCGGAGGAGATTGCTCATCGCGGGCTCGGGGCCGCCGCTCGCTCCGGCGCCACCGCCCAGACGCCGGTCGACTCGATCGCGCGGCGTCCGGGCTCGCTGGCCAGGTAGTCGAGGACCGCTTGGACGGCCGGAGTCGGCGGGTCGAGGTAGTACACGTAGATCATCTTGGCCAGGCCGTAGCGCTCGTTCTCGATCTCCTCGATCGAGGGAAACGCGGGCCGGTCGGTGCGGTCCATGCGCAGGCCGAGGTAGCGCACGCCGTGGTCAAAGCCGATGCTGGCAAAGCCCAGCGCGAGCGGGTCCGCCGCCACGGCTTGCACGATCTGCTCGTCGGTATCGAGCTCCTGCCAGGTGGCGTCGGCGACCCAGATTTTCGCGAGCGGGGCGAGGGCCTGGCCCGCGCGCGTTCCCTTCTGCGGCCCGTACAGCTTGATCGGCCCGGCGAAGTTGTCGATCTTCGGACCGGCCAGGTCCGCCCAGTCCTGGATTCGCCGCTGAAACACCATCTTGAGATGCCGCGAGAAGATCGAGTCGACCGGGTTGGCCGCGTTGACGTACAGCCCGTAGCCGTAGAACGCCACGCGCCGACCCGCCACGCCCCGCCCACCGAACGACTCGAGCTCGCGGCGGGTCATGAGCCGGTCCGTGCAGGCCAGGTCGGCGTTGCCGGCGGCCAGGTTCTCGAAGCCGTGCATCGAGAGGTACACGGGCATGACCTGCGCGACGCCGAAGTACGGCCGCCGCGATGCGGCCAGCCACGACTCAACCATCTCGACCGGGATCTGCGCGCCGGCCAGCGACACCTGGAACCCGGGCGGCGGCGACGCGGCACACCCGGCCAGCAGAGCGACAAGGTGACAAAGTGATAACGTGACAAGGCTTCGGCACAGACGAGCCCGCGGAGCAGCTCGCGACTGCCGGGTGGCGCGCGGTCGACCGGTCGTCCGCGCGCGCCAGCCCCGGTCACGTTGCGATCTCGTCACTTTGTCATGGCCCGCCGCGCCGAGTAAGCTATTGCTTTCAACACGGCCTCGATGGAAGGACAGAGCGGCATGAGCGCTGTGACGATCGAATCTCTCTCGAAGCATGTCGGCGAAACGGTAACGCTCCAGGGCTGGCTCTACAACAGCCGCTCGTCGGGCAAGCTCCTCTTCCTCGTATTGCGCGACGGCACCGGCCTGTGCCAGTGCGTCTTCGAGAAGAAGCCCGAGACCGAGGCCGCCTTCAAGGCCGCCGAGCACCTCGGGCAGGAGTCTTCGCTCGCGATCGAAGGCGTCGTGCGGGCCGAGCCGCGCTCAGTGGGCGGGCACGAGCTGTCGGTCACCGCGGTGCGCGTATATCAGAACGCCAGCGGCTACCCGATTACGCCCAAGGCCCACGGCATCGACTTCCTGATGAAGAACCGCCACTTGTGGTTCCGCTCACAGCGGCAGTGGGCCATCCTGCGCGTGCGGCATACGGTCGTGCAGGGCATCCGCGAGTACTTCGACTCGCACGGCTTCGTGCTCATCGACACGCCGATCTTCGCGCCCGCCGCCGGCGAGGGCAGCCAGACGCTTTTCGAGGTGGACTACTTCGGCGAGAAGGTGTACCTGGCCCAGACGGGGCAGCTCTACGTCGAGGCGGCTTGCATGGCTCACCGCAAGGTGTACTGCTTCGGGCCCACCTTCCGCGCGGAGAAGAGCAAGACGCGCCGGCATCTGACCGAGTTCTGGATGGTCGAGCCGGAGATCGCCTTCGCGGAGCTGGACGACGTGATCGCGCTGGCCGAGGACTTCGTCTGCCACCTGGTGCGCAAGTGCCTGCGCGAGCGGCGGGCGGAGCTGGAGCTGCTCGGCCGCGACCTTGCCAAGCTCGAGGCGATCGACAAGCCGTTCTACTGGATCACCTACTCGCAGGCGGCGGACATCCTGCGCAGCGACCGGGTGCGGCAGATGCTCGTCGGCGACCTCGAGCGTGCGAAGGCGCGCGTCGCGGAGCTTGCCGCCACGATCGACGCCAAGGAGAAGGAGCGCACCGCGCCCGGGATCAAGGAGTGGAAGGCCGACAAGCTGGCGCAGGAGATCCTCGACCTGCGCGACGAGCTGGCCGACCAGGAGGAGGCCGTCCGCAACATTCCCAAGCACATGGAGCTGGCCGCCGGCTTCCAGTGGGGCGGCGACCTGGGCGGGTCCGACGAGACCATCATCGCCAGGCTCCACGAGCGGCCGGTCTTCGTCACCCACTACCCGCGCGACTGCAAGGCGTTCTACATGAAGCGCAACGCCGACGATCACCGCGTTGTCAACAATCTCGACCTGCTCGCACCGGAGGGCTACGGCGAGATCATCGGCGGCAGCCAGCGCGAGGACGATCTCGATGTGCTGCTCGAGCGGATGCGCGAGGAGAAGCTCGATGAGGCGGACTACGCCTGGTACCTCGACCTGCGGCGCTACGGAACGGTGCCGCACGGCGGCTTCGGGCTGGGCGTGGAGCGGACGGTGGCGTGGATCTGCGGGCTTCGGCACATCCGCGAGACGATCCCGTACGCGCGGATGATGGGGAAGATCTACCCGTAGCGGCGGAGCGCTGCGCCCGCCGTGAGGATCGGTCGCCCGTCGCACCGGACCTCCGCCGCCGGCGAACGCCAATTGCCCACGAGCGCGCGTGCTCCGCGACCAACGAGTCCCGCCCCGGCCGCGCCGGAGGCACCGACTCGGGCGGCGGGCAGGATGCGCGTCGCACCCGAATGGCCGGCAGAGACGCCGGCCCCACCCGAAGACTGGCCAGAGGCCGGTCCCCCAGCGCTGACAGGCAGGATGCCTGCCCCACCCAGTCCGGCCAAATCCAGACCCCACAGGTACGTCTGCACCGGCTCGCCGTTCGGGTCGATCTCGCGGAGCATCAGCCAGCCGTCCCGGATGAACTGCCGCTCGCGGGCCAACGCCCTCGCCGACGCGTTCAGGTCCCAATTGTACACCCGCTTCTCCACCCGCCGACCCAAGTAGTCTTAGGCGCAGGTGACCCGCCGGGCCGCCGCGTCCGGCTTCATCGGCGTCACCGCCACGAGCCGGTTCTCCGCGTCCCAGGCATACTGCACCCACAGCCCGCTCGTGCCCAGCGAGCCAACGAACGGGTCGAAGTCGTCGAAGCTCACCACCCCGTCGCCGTTCACGTCGACGCGCCGCCGCGAACGCTGCTCGCCCGATCGCCGCCGCCCCGCGGCAGGCGGCGTGTCAAGGGTTCACGTCATTGGCTCAGTCCGAGCACGTCGTCGTCGGCGGTGCGTGGGGCACACCACCCGACCGGCGGTCTCGCTGCGATCGGATCGTGCGGTACAATTCATCGAAGCACGCTGCGCGCCGGGCAGCCGGGAGACGGCAGGGCGGACCGGCGGAGCGTCGAGGGCGTAGCTCAGTCGGTAGAGCAACGGCCTTTTAAGCCGTGGGTCCTGGGTTCGAGTCCCAGCGCCCTCATCACTCTGGGTCGCCCCGTTCTGGCGTAGCACAAGACCGGCCAGAAGGGCGGCCCCCCAAGAGAGGCTGGTCCCGAGGAGAAACCGGTCCCCCAGTGGAAGTCGCGTGAAACGGGCCTGGAGGGCAGCCCCCCCCAACCCGAGGTGCTCACTCATCCAGTGCCGCGAAATCCCGAATGTGCTCGATTCGTGGCGGCGCCGGCGGAGCGAGGATGACTCCCACGACGTCGAACCGGCACGGGTGGCGCTCGAGGCGCTTCTGGGAGAGGAACCACCGAGCCGCCCGGCCCAGGCGCCGCTGCTTGGCGGGCGTGACGGCGTCCTGCGGGTCGGCCAGCGCGCGGTCCGCGCGGGTCTTCACTTCGACAAAGACGACCGTGTCGCCGTCGACCATGACCAGGTCGAGTTCCCCCGCGGGCGTGGCGAAACGCCGCGCCAGGCACTTCATCCCGAGCTGCGCGAGGTGTGACTCGGCCAGCTTCTCGCCCGCCAAGCCGAGCGCGTGGCGCGGGTCGCTCACGCCGCGCCCACCAACCCGAACTTGAACGTGCGGTCGCTCACGACACGTCCGCGGCGTCAGGTGCTCGCGGTGGCCAACTCCGCGCTTGTGCCGCCGGCCTTGGACGCGGCGACCGCCTCCTGGGCCTCGCGCAGGGCGCGGGCCTTCTCGGCGCGGGCCTTGGCTGCCTCGGCGCGCTGCTGGGCCGAGATGCGGCGTTCCTTCAGGCGGCGGGCTTTGCCCACGCGGTCGCGGAGGAAGTACAGCTTGCTTCGGCGGACTTTGCCGCTGCGCACGGTCTTCACCGCGACGATTCGCGGCGAGTGCAGCGGGAAGGCGCGCTCGACGCCCTCGTCGCCGACGAGGCGGCGAACGGTGAACATCTCGTCGAGGCCCCGGCCCCGGCGGGCGATCACCGTGCCCTCGAAGTCCTGGAGGCGCTCCTTCTCGCCCTCGACGATCTTGAGTGTGACCACGACGGTATCGCCGATCTCGAAGTCGATGGCACCGGCGCGGCGGTGCTTGGCTTCGACGGCACTGAGCAGGGGGTTTCTCATGGGTGGAGCGCCTCACTTTCCAATTTGATGAGCCGTGTCCCGGCCCGGCCTTCAGCCGCGTACAGCGTTCGCGCGGCCGCCGCCGAGCCGGCACGCGGTGCGGAAGAACGGTCGGCGGCGACGCGTCCTGCGAGCAGGTCGGGTCGCCGCTGACGGGTACGGGCTTCGGCCTGGGCCTGGCGCCAGGCAGCAATCTGTCCATGGTGGCCCGAAAGCAGCACGTCGGGCACCGTGCGACCCTCGAAGGTCCGGGGTCGCGTGTACTGCGGGTATTCGAGCAAGCTATTCTGGAACGACTCGTCGTCGGCCGCGACCTCGTTGCCTAGCACGCCCGGAACAAGGCGCACCACGGCATCGACCACGGCCAGCGCGGCTGGCTCGCCCCCCGTGAGCACGAAGTCGCCCAGGCTCAGTTCGAGCGGCGAGAGCAGCTCGATGATCCGCTCGTCGAAGCCTTCGTAATGCCCGCAGATGATCAGCAGCCGCTCGCGTGCCGCCAGTTCGCGGGCGAGCGGCTGGCTAAACAAGCGGCCCTGCGGCGTCAGAAGGATCCGCAGGGCCGGTCGGGGGTCCAGCGCTTCGATCGCGCGGACGGCGTCGATGACGGGCTGACACATCAGGATCATGCCCGGCCCGCCGCCGAAGGGGCGATCGTCTACTTTCTGGTGGGGGTCGGTGGTGTAGTCGCGGAGCTGGTGGGTATGAATCTCAACGAGGCCGGCGGCTTGGGCGCGGCCGAGGATGCTGGCCGCGAAATACGGCCCGAGCACCTCCGGGAACAACGTGATGACGTCGATCCGCATCGTTGCGACCAGCGCTCATTCGCCTGCGCTCGTTACCGAGCCTGCACGCCGCTCTTGGCCAGGAGTTGCGAGACCGTCTCGCTCGGCACGGCCCCGACGCTGAGCCAGTACTTGACCCGGTCCATGTTGAGGCGGAACTGCATGTCGGTTGACTTATGCTGGGGGTCGTAGACGCCGAGCTCCTCGATCACCCGCCCGTCCCGGGGCGCGCGGCTGTCGACCGCGGCGATCCGGTAAAACGATCGGTGCAGACGTCCCATCCGCTTCATGCGAATCTTCACAGCCATGCCGTGCTCCGCTTGCAATACGCCCCGGGCGGCACGTCGGCCAGAGCGCTGGGCGACGGCCGGACGCCGACTTGGGACGCGAGCCACGCAGTATAGCCGCGGTAGGACTAGCCGCCAAGGGGGTAAGCGGCAAGGAGTCGGCTGGAAGCGCCCCTCCCGACGGCGCTCCCGGCGGCTCGCGGGGGGACCGGCTGCTCAGCGACTCGCCGCCGCCGGCTCGCGCCGGGGCGAGGCCGCGGCCGCTTCCCAGAGGTCCCGGACCGCGTCGCTGGCGGTGCGCGTGGGACTCCACCCGCAGTCCGTGCGAAGCTTCGAGGCGTCCCCGGACAGGCACGCGACCCGCCGGCCGGCCTTGGACGGTTCAACGTCAGCGTGCTCGCACCGCACGCCGCTGAGAGTTGACAGCTCGTCCGCGAGGTCGCCGAGCGTTTGAGGGGAGCCGGTCGCGACGTTGTAGACCTCACCCGGCCGCCCGTTCCACAAGATCTTGTCATACGCGGCCACAACGTCGTCAATGTGCAGCAAGTCACAGCGCTGTCGAGGGTCCCAATCCGCCGGCGCCGTGATCGACCCGCCGCCGGACTCGGCCATGCGACCGGCGAGGTCGGCCAGGGGGAACTTCCGTGGCTGTCCCGGGCCTGTGTAAGCGAAGGGGCGGGCAACCGACGCGTTCAAGTGGTACTCGCGGAAGAGCGTCTCCCAGACTTCCTCGGCCAGCGCCTTGAGCGAGCCGAACAGGGTCACGGGGTCGGACGGTGTGTCCTCGCGAAGCATGCGGCCGTCGTCGCCGCTGCGGCCGTAGACGTCGGCGGCGCTGACGAGCAGGACCCGAGTTCTCGGGGCGGCTCGCCGGACGCCGTCCAGTAAGTAGGCCCAGGAACTGACGGTGCACTGATATGCCTCGAGTGGCTCACGGGCCGCGTCGGCGGCGACCGAAACGCCCGCCAGGGGCACGACCGCGTCGGGCCGCACAACGGCGACAACGCGGGCTACATTGATCGCGTCGGCCACATCGCAGACGAGCGAGCGTATCCCCTGCCGCTCGAACGCCAGCTTCCGGGGCCGGTTGCGGACGCCGGCCACCACCTCCGCGCCTTGTTTGCGTAGATGCTCGAGCAGGCGTCCGCCCGCATAGCCCCCGGCGCCCGTGATCAGAACAGTCGGCACGACTCGCCTCCACGTGACGGTGGATGCCCACCGGCGCCAACCCCGGGACCAGCCCGGTCCCGCCGCCTGCGGCACGCCAGGGTGCACCTGTTCCTATCGGCAGCGCGCGGGGCACGGGTGTCGCCGTGGGCGAGTGCGGTTGAGCGGGCAGCGCGCCCGGAGTATCCTCCCGCCCGGCAGCCGTGGCGGATGGGCTGCCGCGACGTCGAAGCGGGGGTCCGCCGACCAAGGAGTCGTCACGATGCCTTCGCTGGACAGCATCGTTCGGGGCGCGGAAGACACGATGAAGAAGGCGGTCGAGTTCCTCCGGCAGGAACTGCGCGGCATCCGCAGCGGCCGGGCGTCGCCGGGGCTGGTCGACACGCTGCGGGTCGAAGTGGAGTCGTACGGATCGACCATGACGGTTAAGGAGCTCGGGAACGTGGCGGTGGCGGAGAACAACGTCATCGTCATCAAGCCGTTCGACCCCGGCACACTCAAGGACATCCAGAAGGCGATCGAGAAGAGCGACCTGGGCATCAATCCGCAGAATGACGGAAAGATGATCCGCCTGCCCGTGCCCCCGCTCTCGACCGAGCGTCGCAACCAGCTCGTGGCCCGGGTCAAGCAACTGGCCGAGCAGCAGAAGGTGGCCATCCGCAATGCCCGGCGGGACGCGAACAAGCTGCTCGAGTCGGAGAAGAAGGCCGGCACCATCACTGAGGACCAGGCCAAGCAGGGGGAGGACAAGACGCAGAAGGCCACGGACAGCTACACCAAGCAGGTCGATGCGCTGGTGGATGAGAAGAGCAAGGAGATCATGACCGTCTGAACGCGGCGGGTGCAGGCGGCGCCCGGTTTACGCGGCTCGCGGATCGTGGACGGGGAGCGACTCGGCCAGGTGACACGCGACACGATGGAGGGAGCCGGGCGCGGGGTGGGCAGTCAGCGTCGGTCGCTCGCGCCGGCAGATCTCCTGGGCATGCGGGCAGCGGGGGTGAAACGCGCAGCCGGTCGGCGGGTCAAGCGGGCTGGGCGGCTCGCCTGACAGGACCGGCAAGGCCCCGCGCGCCGCGCGGCGCGCGGGGAGTTCGGCCGCGAGCAGCGCGCGGGTGTACGGGTGCCTCGGGTCGTCAAAGAGGACACGGCACGGGGCCGACTCGACGATCCTGCCGAGATACATCACCGCTACGTCGTCGCAGGCGGCGCGCACGACCGCCAGGTCGTGCGCGATGAGCAGGTACGCCACGCCGCTCTGCTTTTGGATGTCCGCCAGCAGATTCAGCACCTGCGCCCGGATGGAGACGTCGAGCGCCGACACCGGCTCATCCGCGATGATCAGGGCCGGCTCGCACGCCAGCGCCCGAGCAATGCACACGCGCTGTCGCTGGCCACCCGAGAACTCATGCGGGTAACGCCCCGCGTCCGCGGCGCGCAGACCAACCTGGCAGAGAAGCGCCGCAACCCGCTCACGAACCGCGCCGCGCCCGCGCACCACACGGTGCACGACCAGCGGCTCGGCGAGCTGGGCTCCGATCGTCAGCCGCGGGTTCAGGCTGCCGAAGGGGTCCTGGAAGACGACCTGCATGCGGCGGCGCTGATGCCGCAGCGCGGCCGCCGACAGCCCGAGCCAGTCCAGCCCGTCGAACCAGACGCGGCCCGAGCTGGCGGGCGTGAGCCGCAAGATCGTGCGGGCCAGTGTGGACTTTCCACAGCCGCTTTCGCCGACCAGTCCGAGCGTGCGCCCGCGGGCGAGTTGCAGGCACACGTCGTCCACGGCGCGGAGCCGCCGGCGCGGAGCCAACAGCCCGCCCCGGACATCGAGGTCGGTCACGAGCCGCTCGACGCTCAGCAGTGGTTCGCAGTTCGAATTCGGCGCCGTCATGCCCGCCTCGCATGGTACCGCGCGAGCGTGAGCCGCGCGCCGCCGCGTCGGATGGTCGCGCGGGGCGAGCGCCTCGGCCACGCGACAACTCGGGACACGTTTCGACAAGGTCGGCAGACGGGATGGTCGAAGGCAGTGGTATAGTCGCCGGCGTTCTGCGTGCCGCTCGCCCGGTAGCGACCGGCGCGCCTCACCACGCGGAGATCGGGAGCATAGGTCATGTTGAAAGCACCACGCTCGAAGGCACTGGTCATTTTGGTCATCGCGGCAATCGTGGGACTGGCTCCGAGCGCGCTCGCCGCCGACCCCCCGGCCAAGAAACTGCTCCGCATCCGGCTGAGCGGGCCGGTGCTCGAGTCGCCGGACAATCCCGCCGGCCTGTTCGCGCTGCTGGGCAATCAGCAGCCCCCGCGCTCGCTGCACCACTGGCTGAAGTCGATCCGCGACGCGCAGAACGACAGCTCGGTCCGCGGCATTCTGCTGATCATCGAGGACGCCGAGCTGAGCCTCGCGCAGGCGGAGGAGCTCTCCCGCGCGCTGGGCGAGTTCCGCGGCAAGGGCAAGCCGGTGCACACGTTCATGGACTACGGCACGAACGTCAGCTACGCGCTGGCGGCGGCCTCGTCCGACCACATCACGCTGGCCGAGAACAGCGAGCTGGCGCTCTTCGGCCTCTACGCGGAAGCGATGTACTTCAAGGGGCTGCTCGACAAGATCGGCGTCCAGGCTGACATGCTGCACTGCGGTGCCTACAAGTCGGCGCTCGAGCCCTTCACCCGCACCGAGCCCAGCAAGGAAGCCGCGGAGAACATCAACTGGCTGCTGGACGGCATCTATGCGCGCTGGATCGAGATGATCGCCAAGGGTCGCAACCTCTCGCCCGACGTGGTCCGGCAGGCCATCGACAACGGTCCGATCCCGGCCGAGGCCGCCCTGAAGGCGCGCCTGGTTGACGACGTCTCCTCCTTCGAGGCCTTCCGCAAGCGCGTGTCCAAGGAGTTCGGTCCAAACGTCGAGGTCATGAAGCGCTACAGCAAGGACGTGACCGAGGAGATCGACTTCAACAACCCCTTCGCCATGTTCAGCCTGATCGGCAGCATGATGAAGGGCCTGGCCGAGCCGACCGATCCCGGCATCGGGCTGATCTACATCGACGGCGGCATCATGGTCGGCCGCAGCGACACCGACCCGTTCAGCGGCGACTCGGTCGCCGGCAGCACCACGATCCGCGGTGCCCTCCAGCAGGCCCTCGACGACGAGAAGATCCGCGCCGTGGTCGTGCGGGTCAACTCGCCGGGCGGGTCGGCCATCGCCAGTGACATCATCTATGACGCCGCCCGCCGGCTCGGGGCGGCCAAGCCGCTCTTCGTCAGCATGGGCAGCGTTGCTGGCAGCGGCGGGTACTACGTCTCCATCCCCGGCGACACCATCTACGCCGAGGCTTCGACGATCACCGGGTCCATCGGCGTGGTCGGCGGCAAGCTCGTCTGGAAGAACCTCTTCGAGGAGAAGCTCGGCATCACATCCACCGAGTTCACCCGCGGCCAGCGCGCCGGCCTGTTCAGCCCGAACCGGGCCTGGAGCGACGACGAGCGCGCTTATATGCAGGAGTACATGGACCGCGTCTACGTGCAGTTCAAGGGTCGGGTCAGCGACTCGCGCGGCGAGCGGCTCAAGAAGAATCTCGAGGATATCGCCGGCGGCCGCGTCTACACGGGCCAGCAGGCCCTGGAGCTGGGACTGGTCGACAAGATCGGTGGGCTGCGCGAGGCGCTCGACGCGGCCATCAGCAAGGCCGGCCTGCCGCGCGACTGCCCGGTCTATCAGCTTCCCAAGGCGTCCGAAATGGAGCAGTTCCTGCGGCTCCTTCAGGCGCTGTCCGGTCAGAGCGACAAGCGCGACGAGTTCGAGGTCAGCGCGACGGCTGTGCTGCGCGGTGATCCGTTGCTGCGTGCGGCCGCACCGCTCATCCAGAGCGCAGCGCCCGCGAAGCTGCGCGACATGCTCCGCGCACTGCGCGGCCTGGCGATTCTCGAGCGCGAGCGCGTCGGGATGTTCCTCCCGGTCGTGCCTGACTTCCGCTGATATCGGTAGTTGATGCTGCCGTGCGTGCCCCTTCGCGGGCACGGTGCCAGTGAGAGGGCGTGGGAGCGCCAGTGATGGTGCTCCCACGTTTTGTCTTCACGGCCTCGCCGCGCTGCGACCGCGTGTCCAGACCCGCCGAAGTGCCCGACTTCCGCTGGCTTCACGACGCCGCTACAGTCCCGCCCATGCAGCTCGACGGCGTGTTCCTCGACATGTACGGGACGCTGACCACGGGCGACAAGGCCGCAGTCGAGCGCGCCTGTCGGCACCTGGTGGCGGACTTCGGCCTGGCCATGACGCCGCCGGAGCTGGCCGTATTCTGGGGCGACCGCTTCTTCGCGATGCTGGAGGAGGCATCGCACGCCCGATTTCGCCCGCTGGCCCAGCTCGAGTGCGAGTCGCTCGTCGTGTCCATGCGGGAGCTGGGCATCTCAGCGGAGCCGGAGCCGTACGTCCGGCACCTGGTGGACTACTGGCGCTGCCCGCCACTGCAACCCGAGACGCGCGAGGTGCTGGCAGCGCTGCCCGTACCGACGTGTATCGTCTCGAACGTGGATACCGACGACCTGCGGACGGCCGTCGACGTGACCGGCCTGCGCGTCGGCGGCACGGTGACGTCGGAGGAGACCCGCTCCTACAAGCCCGACGCGCACATCTTCGAGGTCGCATTGCAGCGCACGGGCTGGCGGCGCGACCGAGTGATCCACGTCGGCGACTCGTTGCACAGTGATGTGGGCGGAGCCCGGGCGGCGGGGCTGCGCAGCGCGTGGGTCAACCGCGCCCACCGCATTCACGATGTCGGCACGGACGAGCCCGACCACGAGCTGGCCGACCTGTGGGGCCTGTTGCAACTCGTCGCCTCTGAAGTAAGGGCCCGCAAGCTGGGGACCTAGCGCTCTCCCCCTGTGGCACCGGTATCAAGTCTGTGCCCGAGGCGGCGCAGGCGGCGCATTGACCGCCACGAACGCACAGCATGGGACGCCAACCGGATGGGCTCGTCGCGCCCCACCGCGCGCTGCCTTCTCAAAGCACGTCCGCGAACGCCCGCTTGCTCTTCATGAAAAACGCGTACCCGAGCAGCGCGATCGCGATCGAGAAGGCCAGCGACGCCGCCCACCACGCCCACACCGGCGGCTGGCCCGCGATCATCACCCGCCGCGCGTCCTCCAAGGCGTGTGTCAGCGGGTTGAGCCGCATGACCACCTGGAACGCGGCCGGCACGCGATCCACCGAGTAGAACACCGGCGTCGTGAAGAACAGCGCCTGCACGACCAGTGTCACCACCGGGCCAACGTCCCGGATGAACACCCCGAGCGCGGCCAGCAGCCAGCCGACGCCCACAGTCGCCAGGCACAGCGGCAGGAGCACCAGCGGCAGGTAGAGCGCCGTTGGCACCGGCGGCGCCCAGCGAACGAAGAACCAGAAGATCATCCACACGCCGAATCCGACCAGGAGGCTGAAGAGCGCGGTGAGCACCGCGGCGACCGGCAGCACCTCGAGCGGAAACACCACCTTCGTGACGTAGTTGGGGTTCGAGGTGACGAGCGTCGGCGCGCGCGTCGCCGCCTCGCCAAAGAGCTGGAAGACGAGCATGCCGCAGAACAGGTACAGCGCGAACTGCCCGTGCCCCTCGCTCGGCGCGTCTCCCCAGCGAGCCTGGAACACGACCGAGAAGACGAAGGTGTAGATCGCGAGCATGAACAGCGGGGTCAGCACCGACCAGAGCAACCCCAGCCGGGCGGCGCGGTATCGCCCGACGATGTCGCGGTAGGCGAGCTGTCTGATCAGGTGCCGGTGGTTCCACAGATTCGCGACCATTCGCCCGGGATGCAGGAACGAGCGGAGCGGCCGCGGGTCAGATGCCGAGTAGCGGAGCACGGTCTGGGACGCCATTTGACCTTCCTTGCCACACCGGTTGGAAGCCGGTGCCACGGAGAGTGACACCGGCTGGAGACCGGTGGCACACTTGTACGCCGCGATTGAGCCGCGCGGCGATTCTGTGATAATGCCCGCACCATGTCCACCCGCACCCCGAACCTTCGCCTGCCCGCAGCGCTGCTCCTGCTCGTCGTGACCAGTTGCGCCACGCCGCCGACAGTGACCGAGCCCGCTCGGCAGCCGCCGCCCGTGGTGGCGGAGCCGCAGCCGTCCGAGCCGCCCGCCCCGGCGCCGCTCGCCCCCGCACCACCGGCGCCGTCCCCGCTCGCCCGCGCGCCGCGCAGCGGTCCGGCGCCACAACCGGAACCCGGCGCGCCCAAGCTCTACACGCTCAGTGAAGCGGAGGTCGAGGCGGCCATCCGCGCCGCCGCCGACCGGTTCACTGAGCCGGCGGATCGTGCCGTGTACCTGGCCAGGCGAAACCTGGGTCAGCCGTACGAGATCTACCTGCTCGGAGAGTTTCCGTTCGAGTTCTACGACCCGGACCCGATCTACAACCTGCGTCGCAGCGACTGCCTGACGTTCTGCGAGCACATGTACGCGATGGCGCTGTCGCGCGACTGGTGGGGGTTCCTCTCGGCGCTTCAGCGCCTGCGCTACCGAGACGGGCAGGTGGGCATGCTCACCCGAAACCATTGGACCGTCGGCTGGTGGAACCCTGCCAACGCGTACCTGTTCGAGGACCTCACCGAGCGGCTCGCCGGCGGCCGGGCGTGCGTGCCCATGAACAAGCTGATTCGCCCGGCGGCCTTCTTCCGGCAGTTCAACCTGGGCCAGGACCTGCCTGACGAGCGCATGACCAGCGCGTACATCCCGACGGAGCGCGTGCCCGACATCCTCGGCGAACTACGCGACGGCGACTTCGTGAACATCATCCGTGGCGACGATCGGCTCCAGTGGGCCGGCCATACCGGCCTGATCGCTATCGGCCCGGATGACTCGGTCAACTTCCTGCACTCCGTCTCACCGCATGTCCGCGAGGAGCCGCTCGTCGACTACCTGCGCGCGGACCAGGCCCGCGGGAGCGGTCGGGGCGTGAAGATCCTGCGGCTGCGGCCGGACGCCGAGGCGCGCATGCGATCCGCGCTCGCGTCCGCGTCGGCGACACCAATCAGCGCCGAGTCGCTTCACCTGGCACTGCTTCGGACGCCGCTGATGCCGACCGGCGCGCCGGACTCCTACTTCGACGATTGGAAGCAGGCGATGGACTTGCAGGCTTACCGGCTGGAGACCGACACGCCGTGCGACGCGGAGCTCGAGGCCGCGCTGCGCAAGCTGGACGTCAGCGTGGCCACCGATCTCGACATGTTGGAGGCGGATCGGGCCATCGGACTGCTCGACGTGGCGACGCGGCGCTTCGCCGCGCTACATCCGGACAAGCAGTTCTACGGCGCCAGCGTGCCCAAGCTCGCGATCGTCATGGGCTACTTCGACAAGTTCCCGCAGGCGGCCGACGAGCTGGACGAACAGGTCGCGCGCGAGCTCGAGCTCGTTCTCAAGCGCTCCGACAACGAGCTGGCCGCCAAGTACAGCCAGCTCGTCGGACTCGACCACCTGCAGAAGATGCTCACTTCCTCGCGCTACCGCTTCTACGACCAGCGGCACGGCGGTGGCATCTGGTGCGGCAAGCACTACGGCGTCGACCAGCCGCGGATCGGCGACCCGCTCGACGACCACTCCCACGCCGTCACGGTTCGACAGTGCCTGCGGTTCTACCTGATGCTGGAGCAGGGCAGGCTGGTCAGCGGCCCGGCTTCGGCGTGGATCAAGACGCTCATGGCGGCGCCGCGACTCGAGTTTCACAACCAGAGCTTCGTGCGCGGCCTGATCGGGCGCGACGTAGCGGTCATCCGCAAGAGCGGAACCTGGGAGGACTGGCACCTGGATACCGCCCGCGTGCAGGGGGCCGATCGGTGGTACCTCCTGGCGGGGGCCACGAAGCACCCCCGCGGCAGTGAGTATCTCGCGCGGATGGCGGCAGAGATTGACGACCTGCTCGGCGGTCACGACGACACTGGCCGCCCTCCGTGCGAACACCACCGACTCATTCGCCACGAGACGGCCGCGGACTTCGGCCCCGGTGCGGCGGACGGCGAAGGTTGGCCGGTGTTGACGCTGGGCGGTGCGGGTGAGACGGCGACCTACGAATCGCCCGTGCTCACGGCGGAGCGCCCCTTCAACGAGGTTGTGGCGTCGTGCAACATTGACGCCGCGGATGCGGTCGGCTGGGTGCTCCAACTCCGCGTCGGGCGGCTGTGGGATGACGCGTGGTCTCCGTGGCTGTCGGTGCTCGAGTGGGGCGACGTGCCCGCCGAGGCAGAGTGGGTCGGCGAGTTCGATGGCGGCCGCATCGATACGGACTACTTCACCAGCGAGCGCCTCTATGATCGCGTGCAATACCGGCTGGTCGCGGGCACGACCGCCAACGAGCCGACGACCGCGCGGATTCGCCGGGTTGCGCTGGTCCTGAGCGACCGCACGCGCGTTCCGTTCTCGATCTGGTCGCCGGCTCCGACGGTCGAGCCGCCGCCGCCGGCCGACTGGCAGCGAGAGCTGCCGGTGCCCTTCCGGGCGCAAGCCACGCCCGATCCGACGCTGTCCGGGCGGCTGTGCAGCCCGGCCTCGGTCGCGATGGTGCTTGCCTACCGCGGTGTGGACGTCGACACGTACGAGGTCGTCAAGCGCTGCCTCGATCCCCGGCACAACATCTACGGCAACTGGCCGCGAAACGTGCAGGCCGCTTACTCATTCGGCGTGCCCGGCTACCTGACGCGCATCTCGGACTGGGCGACGGTCGAGCGCTACATCGCCGACGACCAGCCGCTCGTCATCAGTATCCGCGTGCCCAACGAGGGCGACCTGCGCAACGCCCCCTACCGCACGACCGCCGGGCATCTCATCGTCATCACCGGCTTCACGCCGGACGGAATGGTGCTCGTGAATGATCCGTCCGTCTCCAGCAAGGACAAAAGCCGTTTCGCGCTCTATCGCGAGGACCTGGAGAACGTGTGGATGCGCGCTCGCGGCGGCCTGGCGTACGTGCTCATGCCGCGAGAAGACCACGGCAGCGCCCCCTGAGGCGCTGGGCAGCCCATGCGCGCATCACCGCGCGCCCGCGCAAGCCGAAAGGACATTCGTTATGCCGCTTTTCGACTGGCCGCTGGAGCAGCTCCGCACGTACCAGGCGCCGGCCGCCGCGCCGCCCGACTTCGATGCGTTCTGGCAGCGCACGCTCGGCGAAACCCGCAAGCACGCGCTCGGTGCTCGCTTCGAGCGCGTCGATGAGCCGCTCTATTGCCTCACGCACGTGTTCGATGTCACGTTCGCCGGCTTCGGCGGACAGCCGATCCGCGCCTGGCTCGTCACGCCGGCCGGCGCCACGACGCGATTGCCGACGGTGGTCTCGTACGTAGGTTACGGAGGCGGGCGCTCGCTGCCGCTCGAACATATGGCCCCCGCGGTCGCCGGCCTGGCGCACTTCGTCATGGACAACCGCGGACAGGGCAGCGGCTTCTCCCCCGGCGACACGGCGGATGAGGCCGGCAGCGGGCCGCAGCACCCGGGCTTCATGACCCGCGGTATCGAGAGCCCGGACACGTACTACTATCGCCGGCTGATCACTGACGCCGTTCGTGCCGTCGAGGCGGCCGTGACGCACCCGCTCGTCGACGCGGAGCGGATCGCCGTCCGAGGGGCGAGTCAGGGCGGCGGGTTGGCCCTGGCGGCGGCGGGGCTGCTGGGTGAGCGGGTGAAGCTGGTGGCGGCGGACGTGCCGTTCCTGTGCCACTTTCGGCGGGCCGTCGAGTTGGGGCTCCAGGCGCCGTACAACGAGATCACGCGCTACCTCGCCGTGCACCGCGGACAAATCCAGGCAGTCTTCGCGACGCTGGCGTACTTCGACGGGATGTTCTTCTCCGAGCGGATCAAGGCCCGAGCGCTCGTGTCCTGCGGGCTGATGGACCAGGTTTGCCCGCCCAGCACGGTCTTCGCGGCCTACAACCGCATCACGGCCCCTAAGGAGATGAAGCTCTACGACTTCAACGAGCACGAAGGTGGCGGCATCTATCAGCAGCGCGAGTGGTTGCGCTGGTTCGTTGAGTGCCTGTGAGCGCGGCGTCGGAAG
>CAADGM010000112.1 GCA_900696535.1 uncultured Planctomycetota bacterium | reverse complement strand
GTGTCATCAGACCTCCAGCCCCCCGCGCCGAAAGTCGTCACGTACTGCGTCGCTCCTGTAGCGATGCCAAGCCCCATCCCGAGCAGGGCAACGAGTGCCACATACTTCCTCATCGCTGATACTCCTCTCTGGTTGTGCGGCCGACCGGCTTCGTCCGGCCGTGGCCGCGGTTGCGTATCTCATTGACCGAGCAGCGCGACCCAGGGATCGATGTCATCAAAGTCAACCGTTCCATCGCAGTTGACGTCTGAGTTGAACCAGTTGCAGCCGGGGTAGAGGCTGTTGAAGTAAGCCTGCCCGCTGAAGGCCGCCACGAACGGGTCGATGTCGTCGAAGTTGATCACGCCGTCGCAGTTGATGTCGCCGCGGGCGTCGGGGATCGGCATGACGCTCGCGAGCCCGTCCGGGGCGAGGATGTCGGTGTTTGGAAGCGTGCCGCTCAGGACCAGCGTCCGTGAGTAGAGCCCGTAAGCGGCCGGCGTCGCGATGGGTGTCGCGTTGCCGACGCGCAACTTGCGGAAGTGGAACGTGACGATCTTCAGCCCCGAGGGCGTGGCCAGCGCCGGCACGCCGAGCTGCGCGTACGCCTGGTAGAAGGCGTTACCGTCGGCGAAGGTCAGGTTGAGCCCGTCCGCGTTCACGGGGAAATCGGAGTACAGCCACGTGTACGGACCGTCGTTGATCCGCCCGAGAAGCTGAAGCGTGTTCGGGTCCCACTCCAGGATCGCCGTCACAGCCCCGATCGTGTACGTGTTCGGATCATTCGAGTAAACCCACAGCTCGACATCTAGGAAGCGCGTCACGCATGGCTCGGCCACCGGCGCGAAGGCCAGATCGACCCACGGCCGCGCCGCGTCCGCCAGCGCTGCCGGGGCGAGGGCCGCGGTCAAACTGGTAGCAAGGATTGCCTTCCGAAGACGGTTCATCACTGGTCTCCTCCCATGCTCGGGCGGGCCTCAGGGCGAGCGGTGCCCTTGGCCGCGTCGCCCGTTTGTGCGACCGGCTGCCCGCAGCAGGTCCCGACGTTGACATTGGTGGCGTTGATCTGGATGAAGGTGAAGTCGTGCACGTCGACAAGCCCGTCGCCGGTGATGTCCGCGTGCGGGAAAGCCGTCGTGCAGGTGGTATCCGGGGTGCCGAAGAGCGTCTCATACTGGCTGAGGTAGATGGCGTAATCGGCCCCGTCGATGACGCCGTCGTCGTTCAGGTTGCCGCCGATGAGCCAGTGACCGCCGCTGCCGGGGTCCCCGGTGAAGTCGGCCACGAGGAGCGGCCCGCTCTTCATCGGCGTTACGGTCTGGCGCAGCGTGTGGTGTTTGTCCCGCGCCGTCACGCACGAGTACGGCCCGCACGGAATCGTGATGAGTACGGGGGCGCTCAGTCCGTTCGTGAACGTGACGGGTTGCTCGAGGATCAGGTCCGGCAGGGCGGCCGGGCAGGACCACAACTCGAACGTGATGCACCGCGTGAAAGGGCCGGGCTCGACATTGGGCTGCAACTGGACGGTCGCCACGAGCGTCGAGACGGGGTTCACGGTCACGGTGAAGCTGCAAGACGTGACGTTACTGGCGCCGTCCGTGGCCGTGTATGTCACAGTCGTTGAGCCGAGGGGGAACACATGGCCAGGCGGGAAGTTCACCGCCACGGCGGGCGGACCGCAGTTATCCGCCCCCAGCGGGGGCGTCCACGAGACGGCCGCCGAGCAGAAGCCCGCGTCGGCGTCGACCACGATGTCGCCTGGGCAGCCCACTAGGGTTGGGCTCTGCGTGTCGACCACGGTGACCGTCTGAGTGCAACTCGCGGTCAGGTTGGCCGCGTCGGTCGCCGTCCATGTCACTGTCGAGTCGCCGACCGGGAAGACCGCTGGTGCGTCGTTCGTGACGCTCACAATGCCGCAGTTATCCCACGCGGTCGGTGTCCCTAGATTGACGCCGGACGCCGTGCACAGCCCATGGTCGGCCGGGACGACGACGGTAGGGGGGCAAACGATGGTCGGCGGATCGTCGTCGTAGACCGTCACGGTGAAGCTGCACAGGGCCGTATTGCCGCACGCGTCGGTCGCCAGGTACTCGATAAGGTAGGGGCCGCCGATGAGGAACGGCGACCCAGGGGGAGGGCCGGTGATTTGCGAGACGCTAACAACGCCGCAGTCGTCTATGGCGGTCGGCTGCGGCCACGTGACAGTCGCGAAGCAGCACGGCGCCGGGTCGGAGCCGGTCACGATGGGCGCGGGGCACAGAGTGAACGTCGGCGGTGTGCCGTCGAAGGACATCGGGCCCAGCGGCGAAGTGGTGGCAAGGACCGGCTGCCCGAACGCGTCACTGAGCTTGGTCTGGTAGGGCCCGCTGTCGGGCTCGAAGTCCACGAGGGCCGCGACGCCACACACGCTCGACGGTGTGGTGACGTGGAAGTAGAGGCGCGCCAGGACGCCGTCGGCTGCTGTGCCGCTGCCGCCATCGGGTATGCCGACGGCGTAGAAGATCGTGCCGGGGCTGGGCGTCAAGTCAGCGACCTCGCGCGTGAAGGGAGCGTCGCCTGGCACGCCGCCGACGTAGGTAAGGGCAGCCATGTCATAATTCAGGTAGAACTGCCCGCCTACGACGGGAACCGGTGCCCCGAGCATCCGTAACTCGACGACCAGGATAGAGCCAGGCGGCGCGCACTGATTACCATTGAGTGGGACCAGAGTCAGAGACGTTTGAGCCAGTGCGCCGTTGGCGAATGCAACCAGCAGGACGCACGCGAGTACAGAGCGGTATGCCATGCGCTACACCTCATCTCAGTCGGGTTCGCGTTCGCATCGCATGTCGAGAGTGTGCCAGCGATCGCGTGGGCGCAAACCAAGACCGTCCCGACTGGGCACCTCCTCTGCCCAACCAGGCTGCGATCTCCGCTGATGACCTCGAAGCGTGCTCGCGCCGAGTCGTGCGACGCGAACGAAGTGGATCAGTCCGCGAGTTCTCCTCTACGAGACCCCCGGCGCATCCTGCGCCGCCGTCTCGCGGTTCGTGTGACGCTCTGCCGCATCCCCGCCTGGACCGAGACCCACCAAGGCTACGGTCTCCGGCTTTCCCGCACGTAACCACGAGGTCGGCGGGGCCGCCGTACGACGTGGCCATGAAACTGTGCGGCTAGACGCGGCGTTCTCCTCCTGTCGAGAAGCTGCCATCGAACGAATCGTGGCCCGAACCGCGGATGATTCCTCCCTGAAGGGGGTATAGTATCGACCCTCATGCTCGCGTGCAAGAGGAATCGAGGGATATGTCTGGTTGACGTCTTCGCACGCGCCGCGACGGGGCACAGTGCAGTTGCGGACGCGGTGTCGCTCCGTCAAGTGCTTGCGTGAGATCGGCATGAACCGGTGTGTCGTGGTGTGGAAGACTGAAACGGGGACAACCAGCCCGCTCGTGACGTGCGCAGCGCGGTGAGCGAGCTAGACTTACGTCCGTGAACGCGGCGACATTACGCCCGGAAGCGCCGAATGAGGATGGCAATCCCGACGATGAGTGACGAGACGATAACGATCGTCGCACCCGTCGGCAGGTCGGTCCAGGCCGAGATGAAGAACCCCACGATGCTGCTCGTCGCGCCAAGAGCGATCGACAGCACGATCAGGCGATCGTGCCCCCGCGTCAGTTGCATCGCCGCCAGTGCCGGGTTCGTGATCAAGCTGTAAATCATGAGGCCGCCGACAGTTTGGAAATTCACCGTCAACGCCGCACTACTCAGTACCAGGAAGCCGGTCCACACGAGCCCGACCGGCACGCCCGCGGCGGTCGCGTGTAGCCGGGAGAAGAGAATCGCGCGCAACTCCTTGCGGAACAACAGGACGCCGCCGCCCAGCAGAGCCCCGGCCACCGCCATGCGGCTCACTTCCGGCCAGCCGCAGTACGTCAGGCTTCCCCACAAGAGGTTTCGAACGGCGTAATCTGGTCTACCTAGAATCCCGTACAAGCCGATCCCGAGGAATGCAAGTCCCATCGACAGCGAAAACAACACTCCGATCAGCACATTCGAGTCGAGTTGTGCGTCGCTGCTCTCGAGCCAGCCCAGCGCCAGCGCTGCCGCCACCGCCGCCAGTAGGGCCGGCACGATCCCAATCGCACCCGTGAGTCCGGCCAGTCCCGCGAAGACCGCGCCGGCCAGTGCGGCGTGGGCAACGCATACCGCCAGAAACGGGATTCGCATGCCAACGATGTACACGCCCATCAGGCCGGAGACGCCGCCCGCGAGCGCGCCGGCGAGAATCCGCGGCAGCCAGAACGCCCAGTCCGTCATGGCGCGACTCGCTCCGGCGGCACGGCAGCGTGTCGCCCGCCGCGGTGAACGACGCCCAGTTCCGCGCCGTACAGTTGCCGCACGCAGTCGGACGTCAGCACGTCCTCAGGCCGCCCGTCCGCCAGCAGACGGCCTTCGTCCAGCACGAGCACGCGGCGGCAGGCCCGCGGGATGACCTCCAGTTCGTGGCACACGAGCACGGTTGTCACGCGCAGTCGGCCATGTAGTTCATCGAGCAGATTGACGAGCTGCTCGCGCGCCCCGAGGTCGAGATTCGCGGTCGGCTCGTCCAGCAGCAGCAGCTCGGGCGACTGCACGAGCACGCGGGCCAGGAGCGCGCGTCGCTGTTCGCCGCCCGAAAGCGTCGAGTAGGGCGCCCCTCGAACCTGCGCGAGGCCAAGCTGCTCGATGATCGCGTCAACACGCCGCCAGTCCTCACGCCCCAGCGGCCGCAGCAGGCCCGCGAGGCCCGTGCGGCCCACCGCGACGACTTCGCGCACCGTGAGCGGCGCCTGTGTGGTTGCGATGAGCGGTTGAGGTAGATAGCCGACGCGACGGCGCAGGCGCGTCGCGGACAGCGGTCCAAGGCGCGCGACTGCCTCGCCTACGACCTGCACCTGCCCGCGCGTGGGCCGCAGCAGGCGAACACAAACCTTCAGCAGCGTGCTCTTGCCGGCGCCGTTAGGGCCGAGCACCGTAACCAACTCCTGCGGCGGGATCTCCAGGCGGTCGAGCGAGAGGATCGTGCGGCCACCCGCCACCACGGCAAGCTGCTCGACGAGAATCGCCGGCTCGCTCATGGCGCCGCGGCCGCCAGCAGGGCTCGCACGTTCCCACGCACGAGTTCGTCGAACCGGCCGCCGTGCTCGGCGCCCGGGAAGTTGGCCAGCACGACCAGCGGCACGCGCAGCCGCTCGGCCAGCGTGTCGGCCATCTGTGTCCCCTCGGGCTCGTTGGCGATGACCAGCCATGCGCCGTTTGCCGCGCGCAGCGCCGCGTCGATCTCGCTGACCGGCATGCGCTCCGGCCCGCTGAAGACGGCCGCCACCTGCAAGCCGAGGAAGCGGCAGAAGTCCGCCTGGTGCCCGCTGGCGATGACGGAGCGGCCCACCAGCTTGTTCGCGGTCATTCGTTCGCGAACCTCCCCCGTCAACTGCTGCAATCGCTCTCCAATCGCTGCGAGCCGCCGATCGGCCTCGGAGCGCTCCTGCAATCCGGCCTCGATCAGCGCATCCGCGACCTGGCAGCAGATGTCCGCGTACGTCGTGGGGACGCACAAGCCGCGCTCGACACCGACTGCGACGATCCGCAGCCCGCGACGCTGAAGACTGACGAGCGGCCTGTCCAGGCCGTCCTGGAAGTCGAAGCGGAGCAACAGCTTGCACGTGCGAAGCCGCTCGACCTGGCTGGGCCGCACATCGAAGTGGCCTGGGCACGTTCCCGGCTCGGCGAGCTGCACGATTGCGACCTCGTCCCCGAGCAGGTCCGTCACCGCCGCCGAAAGCAGCGAGTTCGACACCCCCACGACCGGCTCGCGCCCCGGCTCCGGCGATCGCGCACAGCCCGATATCACGCCCAGTGCGGCCAGAATCCACGCAATCGCGCACAGACGAGGAGCGCCGCCGGTGAGTCCCGGCCCGGGCCGCAGGGAACAAACTTGACGCCGCTGAACCTGCATAGGAAGCTCACCGATCGTAATACTGACTGCCGGGCAGCCCGGCAAGGAATTGGGCCGCAGATTCCGCGCTCGTTACGGACGTAATACTGGTATGACCTCGCCCGATCCACGCATCGCCTTTTTCGATTACCACGCCCGCTCGTGGGACGACGACGGTCCGCCCGCGGCGCAGACCCTGGCGCGGCTCGACACGCTCCGGCCGACGTTGCCCCTCGGGCCTGGACAGGAGCTCCTGGAGGTCGGCTGCGGCACCGGCCAGGTCACCGCCTGGCTCACGCGCTGCGTCGAGCCCGGTCGCGTGACGGCGGTCGACTTCTCGCCCGCCATGATCGAGAAGGCCCGCGCCCGCGGCACGACGGCGGACTTCCGCTGCGCGGACGTATGCACCGACGCGCTGGGCTTCGAGCGCTTCGACGTGGCCTGGCTCATGCACTGCTACCCGCACTTCCGTGACGGCGCCGCTGCGCTGCGCAACATCGCCCGGGCCCTGATGCCCGAGGGCTCGCTCATCATTCTCCACCTCGACAGTTGGGCGAACATCAACGCGTTCCACGCAGCCATGGGCGGAGTCATCGCGTCGGACAAGCTGCCCGACCCGGGCGAGTGGCCGGGCCTCATCGAGCAGGCCGGCCTTCAACTCGTGGAGCTTTCCGAGGGGGAGGACCTCTTCTACCTGCGGGCCCAGAAACCCGCCCCCTGACCGCGGCGTCGCGAGGCTGCCGCATCGTCACGCTGCTTCGGTACCCTGGACGTCGAACACGATGGACGCCGCGCCGGCCGCGCGCACCGACATCAGCCGGGCTGGTCCGAGCCCCGCGCGGTCATACTGATCGCAAATCGCCGCCCGCAACGATTCAACGCGACTCGACTCGACCAGCACGATCACGCACCCGCCGAACCCCCCGCCCGTCAACCGTGCGCCGAGCACGCCGGGCACGCTGCCCGCGATATCGACCAGCCGATCGATCTCAGGCGTGGAGACCATGAAGTCGTCGCGCAGCGACGCGTGCGATGCTCCGAGCAGTTCACCGAAGCGACGCAACTCGCCGCGCGAGAGCGCCGCGGCCGCGCTCCGAACCCGCTCGATCTCGCCGACAACGTGCCGCGCCCGCGCCGCCAGCGCTGGTGTCATCGTCGATGCAGCGGCGGCGAGTGTCTGCGATGTCACCTCGCGCAGCGAACGAACGCGCGCATCGACCTGCTGAATCATGGTAAGGGCCGCGCGGCACTCCTCCCGTCGCCGGGCGTAGTCACCACTGGCCAACGCATGCCGGATTCCGGAGTCGACCACCACCAAGTCATGTTCTGCGAGTTCGAGCGGGACGTAGTCCCAGGTCTGCGAGCGGCAGTCAAGCAGCAGCGCGGCGCCCGGCCGTGCCAGCGCGCCGACGTACTGGTCCATGATCCCGCACGGCACGCCAGCGTACCGCCGCTCCGCCTCATGCGCGAGTCGGGCCAGCTCGACCGGCGCGAGCCGCAGGCCGGCCAGGTGTGCCAGTGCCAGGGTAGTAGCCAGCTCCAGCGCAGCCGAGCTGGACAGCCCGCCGCCCACGGGCACGTCGCTGTCGATCAGGAGGTCGAAGCCGCGCGGCGCGCCGCCGCGTTCCGCGAGCAAGAGCGTCACGCCCGCGACGTACGCGGTCCACTCGGCGCCGCTCGTCGGCTCCCACTGACTCATGGACCAGGTGTGCTCTCGCCCGAGCTTCAACGACACGGCCCGGGCCACGCCGTCGCTGCGCGGGGCGGCGGCCACGTGGGTGCTCTGCTCCAACGCGATGGGGAGCACAAGTCCGTCGTTGTAGTCCACGTGCTCGCCGATGAGGTTGACGCGCCCCGGCGCGCGGGCCACGACGACCGGCGCGTGCCCGAAGCGCTCCGTGAAACGGCGTGCGATCACCTCTCCTTGTGAGCTGCCGCTGAGGCCACCCATCTTCGTGCTCCGTGCGCCCTCAACGTCGCTGCGCGCGTCCTGTCCCCTTCTTTGCTGGACTCCCGCTCCGCGGGAATGACGAAGGGCCGCTGACGCTGGGGGATCATGCCTCAGTTCGGCGTCGCTAGATTTCGAACCGAACCTGCCCGTGCCGAGTCGTCCGCGAGATCTTCTCCATCGCGTACAGCCCCGCCAGCACAAACTCCACGCACGAGGCTCGCATGGCCGGATCGTCGGCCGGGTTGACTTCGAATGCCTTCTGCCATGCCGGCGGCACGCGCTTCAGCCGCTCCGCGTACTGCACGCTGGGCAGCATCGAGCCGACCTCGATCTTCACGCCCTTGGCGAACACGTCCGCGATCTCGTCCAGCCCGTGCCGGTCCACGTACTCGCTGAACACCTGCCGGATCGCCGCCGCCTGCACGGCCTCGAGCACCTGCTGCTCGCTGAGCTGGTGGCTGCTCATCAGGTCGATTTCGAGCTTGCCCAGGCTGCTGGCCAGCGTGTGCCCCAGGTCGCTGATGCGCGGGACGGCCGGCTTCTCCCCGAGCACGGCCGCCCGCCGGCGCGCCGAGGCGATCATCGTGCGGTAGTTGGCAATGCTGAAGCGGGCCGAGACGCCGCTGGCCTGGTCGACGTAGGGCGATTTGCGGGCCTCGATCGTCATCTGCTCGCAGATTTCCTTCATGAAGAGCGGCACGCGGACGGGAAACTCGCCGTCGAGGTCGATCCGGGCCTCCTGCTCCATGATTTGCACGCCGTCGGCGCGGTCGCGCGGGTAATGCGTGCGGATGATCGCCCCGATGCGGTCCTTGAGTTGCGGAATGACCTTGCCCGAGCGGTTGTAGGTCGCCGGGTTGGCGCTGAACAGGATGGCGATGTCGAGGTCGAAGCGCACCGGATAGCCGCGGATTTGCACGTCGCGCTCTTCGAGGATGTTGAACAGCCCGACCTGCACCAGGTCGTCCAGCTCCGGGATCTCGTTCATCGCGAAGATCCCCCGGTTCATCCGCGGGATCAGCCCGAAGTGCAGCGCGTCCTCGGTCGACAGGCTCGCCCCAGCCGCCAGCCGGGCCGGGTCAATCTCGCCAATCACGTCCGCAAACTTCGTGCCGGGCGCGAGCCGCTCGACGTACCGCTCCTCGCGCGGCCACCCCTCGATTGGCGTGCCGTCGCCCTCGCGCGCCAGGCGATCGCGCGCGAAGCGCGTGATCGGCCGCAGCGGATCGTCGTGCAGCTCGCTCCCTGCCACGCACGGAATCAGAGGGTCCAGCAGGTCGCGCAGGGCCCGCATGAGCCGGCTCTTGGCCTGGCCCTTCTCGCCGAGAAAGAGCAGGTCGTGCTGCGCGAGGATCGCGTTGCACAGCTCGGGGATGACCGTGTCGTCGTAGCCGACGATCCCGGGAAAGAGCGGCTCGCGCTCGGCGAGCTTGCCAAGCAGGTTATCGTGCAACTCCTGCTTGACGCTGCGCGAGCGCCAGCCGGACGCGACCAATTCACCGAGGGTGCGCGGCAGAGTGGGGCGGTTCATGGTCCTCGATTGTAGAGCCCTCGCCGGCCTGCCACTGACACCAGGTGGGGCGACTCCGGGTGGTGCAAAAGTCTGGGTGGGGCGGGCTTCCAGCCCGCCCGGGCAGGCAAGATGCCTGCCCCACCCCGCAAGATGCCTCCGGCACCCCGCTAGCACACTCGGCGCTGCGCGAGGCGCAAAGCTAGCTCTTCTTCCGCGCTGCCTCGTACCGGGCCAGTGCCTTGTGGGCGGCGCGCAGCAGCTCCTTCTCCCCCTCGAGCAGTTCGACCACCTTCTTCTGCGTCTCGACCGCCTTGTCGACCTGCCCGCTCGTGAACTGGGCCAGGGCATACAGAGTCAGCACGCTGGTATCGATGCCTTCGCTCAGCTCGTTGGCCCGCGTCGCGGCGGCCAGGGCCAGTTCCACATCCTGCGTCTTCACGTCGTCGTTGTTCAGGATGCCGTCGGCCAATTGCACGTGCATGCCCAGGTCGTCGCCGAAGAGGCGCAGCAGCTTCTCGCCGGCCTTCTTCGAGTCCTCGAGTCGATCGGCCTCGCCGACCAGCTCGAAGTACGCGTCCAGCGCCTCCTGGCGCTCCTCGAAGACCTTGACCTTGGCGGCCATGGCGGTCTTGCCGACTTCCTGGAGCTTCTTGGTGTCGCTCTCGCCCTCGAGCACGCGCTCGATCACCGCGTCCATGCCCAGCATCGGGTGCCCCTGCCAGACGAGCTTGCCCTGCCTGTCGATGATGAAGGCGTGCGGAATGCCGACGACCTTGAACGGCTTCATGTACGCGTCGGCGGTCGGGCGCGTTTTCTTCGACTCGTACGCGACCGTGTACGCCATCCGGTCGCCCATCCGCTTGACGAACCGCTCGGCGACCTCCACGTTCTCGTCCCCGCTGGTCATGCCGATCACGACCAGTCCCTTGTCCTTGTGCTGCCTCTGGAGACGCGTGAGGTCCGGAATCGACTCGCGGCACGGTCCGCACCACGTCGCCCAGAACTCCAGAATGTACACGTGCTTGCCCTTGCCGGCCGCCAGGTCCACCGGGTCGCCCTTCAGCCACTTGTCGGCGGCGATGGGTGGAGCATCATCGCCCAGCTCCAGCGCCCAGGCCGGCGCGCAGAGCGAGGACACAAGAATCAAGGCCGACAAGCTCAGTATCGCGCGTACCATTCGGAGACTCCTGGTGACGAAACAGCTCTGATGAAGATGGCAAGCGCCGCGCAGCTCTCCTGCAACCCCCCCTTCCAGGGAGGGACAGGGGGAGAGTCGAATCCTTCAAGTGCGCCTGCACCTGGCCCTCGTTGACTCGGAACCCGGGTACTCACCGGCTCATCCACCGCCGATTGTACCGCCGCACCGGCCCACGCTGCGCCCTGGCTGCCCGAGGCCGCTCACTGCCCCGGGTAGATGATGAGCCGGTCGTGGGCGATGACCGCCAGGTCATCGATCCCGTCACCGGTGACATCGCCCGCGAGCACCTCCCGCGGCTCGCCGCGCGTATCCGGCACATCCATGAACCGCCGCCCCTGGAAGACCTGGAAACGCGTCGCCAGGACCAGGCCGCCGTCCGGCAAGGTTGTGAGCACTTCGAGCGCGGCCTTGCCCATGTCCACGGCGATCACATCGCGGATGCCGTCGTTGTTCACGTCGCCAACCACGGCGTCCGCCAGCCAGGCGTCCTTCACCTGCGTCTCGTAGGAGTGCTGCTCGACCAGCGTTGGGGCCTGCTCCTCCGGCCGGAGGACCGCCAGCTTGGCCGCGTCCGCAAGCAGGGCGGCCGGCGATCCGGAGGGACCGATCGGCAGGGACGCCATCGCGGTCAACTCGAATGCCCCGATCGGCATGGACTGCGTCACGCCGTACGCGCCGTCCTCGCGGCGCTGGAAGACGACCAGGTCGCCTGCGCGGCGTTCGTAAGCCACGATCGTGGGGTGGCCGGACGGGCCCGGCAGCGCCGCGACGCCGACCACGCGGGCGTCCGAGCTTTCGGGGTTGTACTGGTCGACAACGGTCCAGCGGCCGTCGCGAACAACCAGGGCGCGAACGAAGCTGTCCTGCGCCAGCAGCAGCTCCGGCTTGCCGTCGCCGGTGACATCGGCGAATGCGAATCCCGCCGGCCCGGGCTCCTTGAGCAAGCTGACGCGCCGCTCGCTGCCGCCGAACGTCTCGAACGTGCCGTCGTCCTTCTGCCGCAGCGCGCGGGGGACACCCATACGGACGAAGAGCATGAGGTCGTTGCGGCCGTCCTGGTCGAAGTCGAAGAAGCGCAGCCCGCTTGGGTCGTCGCCCAGGTCGTCGAGCCCGACCGTCACATCCTCGCCGCCGGTGAGCGGCCGCAGCGACAGCCGGTAGCCGTCGCTGTGCTTGGCGACGTAGGCGAAGCGATCGGCCCGCTGGCCGGCAACCAGGCTACCGACGGCGACGGCCAGCGGCTGGCCGCTGGTCGGCAGCGGCGCGGGGAAGCTCAGTCGACCGCCCTCGTAGCGCGAGACGGCGATCATCTTCTCTTCGCCGCTGGCCAGAAGCACCTCGTTGCGCCCGTCGCCGTCAACGTCGGCGATCTGCACATCGGTTGCCTTCACCAGGCCGGGGAAGGCGACACCCGCGCCGAGTCCGTCCGCCTCGCCACGAAAGAGGATCATCTGCGCCGCGTCGGGATCGACGGCCACACAATCTACCAGCCCGTCCCCGTCCACGTCGCCGAGCGCGAGCGGCCGCTGCTTGCCGGCGCTTTTGATCGGGTAGGAGTGCAGGCGTTGCGGCCAGTCCCGGGCCGTGGCCGGGTTGGTGGGGAGCTGCCAGCGGTACTGCACGAGGCGATTCGTCGCGAGTTCGACCGCGAACACGTCACCCGAGCCAGCGCCGCCTGCGGGGGGTGCAACTGTCAGGCTGCGGTGTCGTGGCACGCGGATGGGACGTAGTGCCGCCAGCGTGCCGCTCTGTTCCTGGAGGCACACGTACACGCCGTGGCGGTCGTCGTCCGCCCCGATGATCAGGTCATCGCGACCGTCGCCGTTGATGTCGCCGCTCAACATGATCGTCGGGTTGCGGATCCCATGCGTGAGGCGCAGCGGGGGGGCCAGGCCGCCGCTTTCGCGCTGGAGGAAGACCAGGAGCAGCTCGGTGCCCAGCAGGGCTGCGTCGGTGCGGCCGTCGTGGTTGAAGTCGCCCAGCGCGAGCGACGCGCGCCGCGGGTTGCCCTCCGGGGCCCGCTGGCTATCGGGCGCGCCCAGTTCCCCGTCGGCCTTCTGGGGGATGACCACCAGCTCGCGCGGCTCGCCGAAGAAGACGATGTCGTTGCGGCCGTCGCCGGTGACGTCGCCGATGCCGACGGAGGCGACTTTGTAGTTGACCGGGAAGCTGGCCTTGCGGTGCGTTCCTCGGTCCGCGACCTCATTCCGCTCGCGCGGTGCGGCGTCGCCGGCGGCGGGGGCGTTCGGATCAGGCTGGAAGAGGATTTCGAAGCGGCTTTGCTGGCCGTTCCAGAGGACCAGGTCCTTGCGGCCGTCGCCGTTCAGGTCGGCGATGTGCAGGTCGCCAATGCCGCGCTTCAGGCGGTACATCTGCATGGGCCCGAAGCCGAAATAGCGAGCCAGCTCGGCGCGTTGCTCGTCGGTGAGGGCTCCGTCGCCGAAGCAGCAGGCCGTCGTGATCAGCATCGTGGCCCAAGTCGTCGTCCAGCGCATGCGTGCGTGCCTCCGAGTTTCCGCGAGCGCGCCGGCCACGAAGCGGCGGCGCGATCGGCGGGAATTGTACGGGGAAGCAGCGGCAGGCGTCGTGAGCTCGTCAGTCCGCCGAGTCCGGTGGAGCGCCCGCTATCTCGGGGTGCCTGCCCACCATCAGTTGTGGAGCACCCGCGATTGGCGGGTGACTGCCCTCGGTCGTGGAGCCCCCGTAGTCAACGGTTGACTCTCACGTCAGGCGACGACGCACTCCAGATGGACACCTGGCGACCGTGCTTCACCGCACACCGAGTTTTCTGCGCTCGTGCCCGCTGTGCGTACACACACGGGCGGCGGCTTTGAAAACGAGGCCGTCGCGGCTAAGATCGCACTTTCGTCGTGGAGTCCACGATTCCACGTCGGGCAGCCCGCCTGTTTGTTGGGCCGAAGGACCGAGTCTCAGTTGGAGCGGAGAGCGGACATGTCATGCATGGTGGTTGCGCGCCCCGTTTTCGCGGGCGTGCCGACAATCGCGGCGGGCGCAAGCCCGAACTCAACTCGAACGCTGGGCGACGCCACAGGATCGGGCCGCAGTTTGACGCCGGTGACAAGCCGGACGCGGACCAGGGGACGCCGTCGCTGGCTTACCTGCATCGTCGCGGCGTCGCTGGCAATGGGCGCGGGCGCGCTGGCCGATGTGCCCGGCGATGCCGACCTGGACGGTGACGTGGACGCCAGCGACTTCGCCCAACTGGCGACCTGCCTGTCCGGGCCGGGCAACTCGATCGGCGCCGACTGCCACGAGTTCTTCGACCTGGACTTTGACTTCGACGTCGATCTGCCCGACCTGGCCGCCTTCCAGTGCTGCTTCAGCGGACAGGGGCAGCCCGGCGATCCATCCTGCGCGCCCCACCTGGCGCGCATCGAGAACGGCTGCCTGCACATCATCGGCACCGCCGCCAACACGACGCTCGCGCTGCGACTGCGGGTCGGAATCCCGTCGATCCTCGATGTCGACGTGGACAACGATGGCTGGATCGACTTCAGCTTCGACCGCGGACTGTTCACCTGCATCGTGGTCGATGCACGCGGCGGCAGCGACGTGGTCTGGATCGACGAAGCGAACGGCATGTTCACCGACGCGGAGCTGACTACCGTGAAAGGCGGACGCGGCAGCGACACGTTGATCGGAGGTAGCGGCGGGGAGACCTACGTCGGCGGACCGGGCAACGATACAGTCTTCCTTGGCGCCGGAAGCGACCGCTTCATCTGGAATCCCGGCGACGACACCGATGTGATCGATGGGGGCCCTGGAAGCGACACGGTCGAGGTCAACGGCAGTGACGCTTCGGAAAGCTTCACGATCACCGCCAACGGCGCCCTCGTGCGGTTCGACCGCCTCAGCCCCACGCCGTTCTTCCTCGACATCGGCGCGTGCGAGAGCCTCGTTCTCAGGGCCAACGGCGGTAACGATTCGTTGGCTTGCACAGGGAACCTGGCGGCGCTGATTCAGATTACCGCCGACGGTGGCCCCGGCAACGACACGTTGCTGGGCAGCAACGGCCCGGACGTGCTGATTGGCGGCGACGACGACGACGTTGTCGACGGCAACCAGGGTGCGGACCTTGTCTTCCTGGGCGCCGGCGACGACGTCTTCCAGTGGGACCCCGGCGACGGGAACGACACGGTCGAGGGCCAGACCGGGCACGACATCGTGCGGTTCAACGGCTCAAGCGCCGCGGAGCTCTACGACTTCTCGGCCAACGGCTCGCGGCTGCGCTTCACGCGCAACATCGGCAACGTCATCCTTGACGCGGCGGGCATCGAACAGTTCGACCTGCGCGCGCTGGGCGGCGCCGACATCGCCACGATCAACGAACTCGGCGGCACCGGCCTGACGCAGGTGAACGTGAACTTGGCCGGGACGCTGGGCGGCAGTACCGGAGACGGGGCGGACGACTCGGTCGTCATCGCCGGGACCGTCGGCGCCGACACGTTCAACATCAGCGCGGACGGCGACTTCGTCGTCATCGAGCTGGCGGCGGAGGTACGCGTCCGCGGCTACGAGCTGATGGACCAGGTCGTTGTGAACGGCGTCGGCGGCGACACGGTGATCGTGAACGGCTCCGACGGGCCGGATACGATGACGCTGACTGCCAGCGGAACCCAGGGGCGCGTGGACGTGACAGGCTACTCGGCCGCGGTGGCCGTGAGCGGCGCGCTCTCGCTGACGCTCAACGGCCTGGGCGGGCCGGACTCCATGAGCTGCACCGGTAACCTGGCGGGCCTTCTCATCCCGTTCACGTTCGACGGCGGCCCAGGCGACGACACCCTACTGGGCAGCAACGGCCCGGACGTGCTGATTGGCGGCGACGACGACGACGTTGTCGACGGCAACCAGGGCGCGGACCTGGTCTTCCTGGGCGCCGGCAACGACATCTTCCAGTGGGACCCCGGCGACGGGAACGACACGGTCGAGGGCCAGACCGGGCACGACATCGTGCGGTTCAACGGCTCAAGCGCCGCGGAGCTCTACGAATTCTCGGCCAACGGCTCGCGGCTGCGCTTCACGCGCAACATCGGCAACGTCGTCCTCGACGCGGCCGGCATCGAGCAGTTCGACCTGCGAGCGCTGGGCGGCGCCGACACCGCCACGATCAACGACCTGAGCGGCACCGGCGTGGCGGAAGTGAACGTGAACCTCGCCGGGACGCTTGGCGGCAACACCGGTGACGGGGCGGCCGACCTGGTCACGGTCAACGGCACGTCCCTTCCGGACACCATTCACGTCGGCGTCAGCTCGGGTGCTGTCGGCGTGACCGGGCTCGCAGCGTTCATCCGGATCACGAACTCGGAGGTGGCCAACGACACGCTTGACGTGAACGGCCTCGGCGGGGTCGATACCATCACGTTCGACCCCGCCGTGCTCGCGCTGATCATGCTGACCATCAATCAGTAAGGCGGTCACCCGGCCGCACGTGGCGCCGGGAGGCCGCGAGCGCGGCGCCCACGACAAGCAGGCTGAGCGTCGCCGGTTCCGGGATGGGCGTCAGCAAGTACATCGTGTGCAGGCCGTTTCGCACACCGCGACCAAGGATCTGTCCGCTCGAGTTGATGTACTGGCCATCGAAGAGCAGGTCCCAGCCGGCAGAATCCTGAACGAGCGGCAGCAGGTCACGGACGTCTCCGGTCGTGCTGTCCCAAATGACCGCCCCGATCGTCGATGACGACGTGGCACGATACCCGACGACCACGCCGTCCTCGTTGATGTCGTAGGCGAAGTGGCTGCGGGTCGGGTCCAGCCGTGGCAGGAGCGACATCCCGTCCGTCTCACTCCAGATGAAGGCGTCGTTCACGGTTGTCGTACCCGTGTATCCGACCGCGACACCCAGTTCGTTCACGCCACGGGCCGTGCTGGTGGAGCCGGCGATCGGGTTGGGTGGCAAGCCCATGTTGGTCGCATAGAACGCGCCGTCGTCATCCACGCGCCACAGCGTCGCGCGCGAGCCGTCGGGCGAAGGGCTGATGCCGACGAACCAGTTGTTCGCGTTCGACCCGAACGCCGACGAGAGTCCCGGCGTCGGCTGAATTGACGGCAGGGGCAGGATCGCGCCGTCACTCGTACGGTAGGCGTAACCCAGGTTCGCCGTCCGGCACAGCGCGTAGGCCGCGTTGGCCGTTCCGAAGAAAGTGTTGCTTGGGCTGCCCGCCTGGTTGGGCAGGCGCCCCAGGTCGGTGAACTCTCCGGCCGGCGTGTAGATGAACGCACGCTGGTCCAGGATGTTGTTGTTGAAGCGCCAGGTCCCGTACATCGTTCCATCCGGGCCGATCGCGCCGAGCTGGTTGATCTGGTGGTTGCCGACCGGCAGGAACGCCTGGAACCACGTTCCATCCGGGCGACGCACCCAGGCGTCGACGTTGCCGACCGCGTTGTGGGAGCCGCGCGAGACCTCGATGCCCAGCGTCCCGTCGTCGTACAGCCCGCGCACGCTGACGCTGTGCGCGGCGCCAGGCGGCAACAGGGGTTCGATGGTGTAGCCGACGGGGATCCCGGCCGGCGCGTACCCGGCCGGAACGAGCACGAGCACAGCGAAGCTTGCGGCGATGATCGTGAGTGCACGGCGGTTGAACGCTGCGAGGGGGGCGCTTGACCTGGTCATGTTGAGGCTCCTGTTCTCCGCTTCCTTAGAGGACTGTGACGTGAGCAGAGTACGACTCTGATCGACGGAGACAACACGATATGGATATGTCACGATAAGTGTAACGGTCTGGCCGCCGCGCCGCAAGCTTATCGGCCCCCGACGTGCCCCGACGCGGCTAAGTCGCACGGCTGCCTTCACTTCGCACAGAACAGGCCGCGTGCCTGAAACCTATCTCCGAACGTCGAGGAGCACGACGTGGAGCACCCGCTATCGGCTGGCCTTGCACAAGTCGGATGACAGACCGGCCTGAATCACGGCCTGCAACTCGGCTCCAGGCGACAAGCGCCCGCTGATAGCGGGTGCTCCACAGCTTCTGGGGGAGGTTCTAGTCGCCCGCCGGCCCGCCCACTTGCAGCAGCCGGTCGGCCTCCGCCTGGACCAGCGCCGCCAGGCGCGGCAAGGACGCCGACACGACCTCGGTCAGGTCCAGACCGACATCCACCCGCGCCGGCTCCACCCCGAGCACCGTCACCGCCGGGCGGCGGTGCGGCGGCAAGAGCCGCAGGGCCGCGGCCAGTTCAACCTCGTGCAGAGACATCGGCGGCACGCCTTGCGGAGGTGGTTCGGCCCTGGGCCCACCTCCCTTGCCACCAACGCGCTCCGCGTGCGCCGGGAAGTCCGGCGCACGCTCAACCGCGAGCGCGCCCGATGGCACGCGTTCCGACGGCGGCGCGGCCGCAGCCAACTCACTGTGCAGCTCGAAGCGGTACAGCGAGCCCGGAGGATCGGTGCCACGCACGGCGTCGAGCGCGATGACCACCTCGGCCCGCTCGAGAAACGGAAGGGCGTCGAGGACCGCGGTTCCCAGGTCCAGCACGACGGCGCCGTGGGGCGGGTCAGGCATGAGCCGGCGGGCCAGGTGCACGCCGGCGCCGTCGTCGCGCATCAACTCGTTGCCGAGCCCCAGGATCAGCAGCGGAATCCGATCACCGACCGGGCGCATGTGATGCCTCCGATCGCGGGTGCTTGTCGCGCGGGGGGCCGCGCGGATGTGACTTCGACTGCCGAGTATACCGCGCCACGCTCGGCAGCGCCTTCAGCTTCCTGCCCGGCCGGTCTGAGGCCCGTACCGCCGCCGCGCGTACGCGCGGTAGACGAATGATGCCTTGAGCGCCTGGATCCACCGGTACGCTCGACCCGCCTTGAGACGCTGGAGCGCGTCGGTCGGATCGCGCGACTCACCGCCCGCCGGCTCGCTCGGCCCAAGCACGAGCCGACCGAGGGCGAACCGTCGACCGCGCTCGACCAGCCGCCAGAGGCGCGAGTTGCGGATGTAGTCCAGCTCGGCCTGGGCCAGGCGGGCGGCGACGGCGGGATCGTCGCCGGCCGCCGCCGCCAGCGCGCCACGCTCCAGCAAAACGTGCCGCAAACGCGCGGCGTCGAGGTGCGCGGCGAAGTACATCGCGTCCTTGCGGCTGAGCGAGAGCGTGAGTGCTTGCTCGAAGAGTCGGCGGTGCCGGCCGATCAGCCGCTCGAGCATCTCCTGCCGGTGCTGCTGCGTGCGGGTAAGCATCGAGCCGCTCGCGTGCTGACGGTAGTTGAAGAGGGGCTCCGGCACGCAAACGCCGTGGTAGCCCGCCGCCAGCAGGGCCACCCAAAAGTCCCAGTCCTCGAAGCCGTGCACCAGGTCAGCGCTGTAGCCGCCGACTTCGTCAAACGCCTGCCGGCGGATGAGGGCCGTGGCCGCGCTGAGGTTGTCCACGAGAAGGCGGAGCGGGTCGTAAGGCGGGCAGCGCCACTCGCCGTGTGAGGCCCCGAAGTAGCGCGCATGGCAGTACGCGTATCCCAGGCTCGAGTCGGCTCGCAGCCGCGGCAGGAGGCGGGCAACGAAGTCCGGCTCGAGCGTGTCGTCCGCATCGAGTGGCACGAAGAAGGCGGTGGCGGTCGCCCGCACGCCGGCGTTGCGGGCCGCAGGAAGGCCGCGGTTCTCCTGGCGTATGACGCGAATGCCCTCGCCGGCAAGCCGGTCGAGCGCGGCGAGTGTGGCTTCGTCCGTCGAGCCGTCATCGACAACGACGCACTCGACGCATGCACCGCGCTGCGCCAGCGCGCTGCGGACCGCTTCGCCCACGAAGCGGCCATGGTTGAAGCACGGGACGACGACTGCTACGCGAGCGTCGCCCTCCACCGTCGATCGCGCCGCCGATTCGCGTCGTGGATGGCTCGCGATGTACCCGCCGTAAAGTGCCTCGAGTTCCGCCGCGATGACGTCCGGCGCGTATCGCCGGGCGCGCTGGCGCGCCGCGGCCTCCATCGCCCGCCGCTGCTCCTGCGGCATGCGATACGCCCGGGTCAGCGCGTCGGCCAGTGCGTCCGCGTCCGCGGGCGGCACGAGCAGCCCGCACGGCGCATCGCCGACGATCTCGGCCAGGCCCGTGCCACGGGGCACGATGACCAACTTGCCCAGCGCCAGCGCCTCCAGGCACGTGTAGCCGAAGCACTCGAAGTGTGATGGGAACGCGCACAGCCGTGCTGCGCGGTACAGGCTCGGCAAGGCAGCGGGGGGCACCGACGGATGGAAGTGAGTCCGCGACCGCGCGTCGTCGCCGATGCGCTCCGTGAGCCAGTCGCGCATCGACGGCGCGCCCGGTCCACGCGACGTGTCACCGCCCACGAGTACCAGCCGCGCATCCGGGCACGCGCGCAGGAATGCGCCGGCCGCCGCGATCAGCGTCTCGACGCCTTTGCGCTGCTCGATGCGTCCGACGTAGAGCACGGTCCGGTCGTCGACGAGTTCGGCCAGCTCACCCGCGAGCGGCTCCGAAGGCTGGCCGCCCTCCGCCATGCACGCCGCGTAGAAGTCCGGGTGCAACGGCAGGGGGGAGACGTCGATCGGCGACCCCTGCCCTAGTCGCTCCCGCAGCTCGGCGATCATCGCCCCGGAGGGGGACACGATGCGATCGGAAGCGCGGATGGCGTCGAGCTCGAATTCCTCGAGCACCGCATAGCGCGTCTCGGCCGGGTTGTACTTGAAGACCGTGCACGACGGCGTATGCAGGCGCGTAACGCACAGCGGACGCCGGGCCGCGGGCACCGTGTGCAGGTAGCTCGCTCCCTCGCCGCGCAGATCGCAGAATTCGATCACGTCTACGCCGCCGCGCGCCAGGCAGCCCAGGACTTCCGCCACGGCGTCCGCCCGGCGCTGCCACGACCGCAGCGTCTCCACCGGCCCCTGCGGGTTCGGCTCGACCGCGGGCAAACGAACGACCGTCACGCCTTGTCGCTGCTCGCGCTGTGGCACCGGCAGCGCGCCGACGGTCAGCACGCTGACCGCGTGTCCGCGTGCGGCGAGGATGCGCGACATCGCGTCGACGTACGTGCCGATGCCGCCTCCGAAGTGCGGCGGGTACTCCCATGAAACGTAGACGATACGCAACACTTCAGTTTCCGCCCTGCAATCCCCCTCACTCTCAGCGAGGGGAAGGGGGGGGGTCAAGCTCTCCGCGGGATCGCCGTCTCGACGCTGTTCTTCTGGTCGACGGACGCCTCTGGGGCGCATTCAGTTCCGTCAATGCGCCAGCCCGAGCCGCCGAGCCACCTTGCGAGCCGCCGTCCATGCCAGCCCGGCTACGCCGCTGCGCAGCCGCGCAGCTTCGGCCTCCGCCGCCGCCATCCGGCCCCAGACCTCCTCCAGTCCGCGCTGCGTGCGCTGGGCCTCCACGGCCTGCGTAGCACACTCGTGCGCGTAGCCGACCGGCAGGTTGATCGCGCGACGCAGGCCGGGCGTCGCGATCAGCGCCTCCAGCTCGGCAGCCATTCGCTCGCCCATCTGGTCCAGCGTGAACGACTCGCAGACGCGCTGACGCGCGCGCGTGCCCATTGCTCGACGCTCGTTCGGGTCGGCGATCAGCCTGGCCAGGGCGTCCGCGTAACCCGCCACCTGCTCGTCTTCTGGGCCGCGTTCCAGGAGCACGCCACAGTCGGCCGTCACCAGCTCGGCCTGTCCGCCGACGCGGGCCCCGACCACGGCCAGCCCGCACGACATCGCCTCATAGATCGAGAGCGCGATACCCTCCCACAGCGACGGGAGGAACAGGATGTCGCACGCGGGCATCAGGGTCTGCATTTGCGTCGCGGTCTTCGAACCGACGAAATGCACGCGACGGTCCAGTCCGGCGGCGTGAAGCTCCGCCTCCAGCCACGGCCGGTCCGGTCCGTCGCCGGCCACAACGGCCGCGAAGTCCAGCCCGCGATCAGCCAAGGCGCGCATGACGCGCGCAAACACGCGCGGCTGCTTCTGCGGAGCCAGCCGGCAGGCGTACAGGATCAGCGGCGTATCGTGGCCGAGGCCGTACTCCCGGCGCACACCGCGCCGACGGTCCGGATCGGGCTTCCAGAGCTGCGGATCGACATTGATGTAGACGACGCGGATTCGTTCCGCGTCCGCGCCGCGCGACACCATCCACTGTCGCAGGTGCTCCGACGCGACGAAGTTTCGCTCGAGCAGGTCCTGCATCCCCGCGGCGTACCGAGGATGACCCCCGCTGCGCCAGTACTCTTCCTCCATGTGGGCGTAGTCGACGTACACCGGCTCGGGGCACAGCGCCCGCAGGTACGGCAGCAGCGTGTAGCCCAGCTCGCTGTTGCTGATCATCACGACCTGCGGACGACGCGACTCGATCAGGTAGCGCAGAAAGACCGGGTGGTCGATCGGCCGCAGGAAGTTCCACAGCGCGAATATGTCCGGCGTATGGCGGGCGAAGTCCGGCAGCCAGGGGTTCTCGTGCGGCAGCGTAGTCGCGATCGTGATGTCCCACCCGCGCTGGCGAAGCTGAGAGACCAGGTCGAGGTTGAAGCGATCCGCGCCGCCCAGCGTGAGCCAGGGCAGGATCATCATCAGCCGCCGCCTCGCCGGCACCAGCCGGTTCTCGCAAGGCAGCTCCCGCCGCACGGGCGCCAGCGGCGGGCTTTGCGGTGGCTCAACGCATGGGAAACGGCCGGCGTAGAGCTGCGGGTACTTCTCGCGCAGCTCGCGTTGAAAGCGCTCGCGCCACGCCTGCCCGTCCATGTTCGACCAACGGTCGCCGATGCGCTCCCGCCGCCGATACCACATCAGCGGCTCGGGCAGCGTCACCCCCCAGTGCCCCGCCGCGGCGCCGCGCAGCCAGTAGTCCCAATCCTCCAGCCCACCGCGGATGCCCTCGTCGAAGCCCCCGACGGCGGTGTGAACGGAGGTGCGGATCATGGCCATCGCGGTCGTGAGATTCTCGACCAGGAAGTCCGCCCCGCGATGGAAGCCGTGCCGCCAGTGGTACTGCTGCGCCCCGAACCCGATCACCTCCGCCGACGCAAAGGCGTACTCCGGGTACGACTGCAGCGCCCAATAAAGCTTCTCCAAACAGGTGGGCTCGATCAGGTCGTCATCGTCGAGCAGAAAGACGAGCGGCGCCCGTGCCGCGGCGATGCCCGTGTTCCGGGCCGCGGCCAGTCCGCGATTGACCGGGTGGTCGACCACGCGAATGCGAGGATCCGCGCCGCGATAGCGCGCGAGTCGGGCCAGCGCGCCGGCGTCCGTGGTCGCGTCATTGACGATCACCCACTCGAATTGCTGAAGCGACTGGCCCAGCACGCTCCGAGCCGTCTCGTCGAAGATTTCGCCGGCGTTGTGGAACGGCGTGACCACCGTGACGACCGGCGGTGCCGGCGCTGCCGGTGCGTACGTCGCCGTCGGCCGCGACGCGGCGACGGGCGTATTCGTGTAGTCCGGCTGGCGTGGATCGAACATCGCGGGCCGATTGTAATGCTGCCGGCCGGCTCATGCCCGCCGCGCCACGATCGTCACGATGTCGCCCAGCGTGACCGGCAAGGCGGCGCGTCCCAGGGAACCTAGGCGACCCGACAATCCGCGCCCCAGACGCAGCGACGCCTCGAGCCGCTCGACCAGATAGCGCAGCGGATACCAGCACACCTCGTACGCGACGCGGATCGGTGCGAAGCCCACTTCTCGCAGGAGCCGTCGCAGCCCGCTCGAAGTGAAAAACCACAGGTGCTCCGGCAGGTTGTAGAGGTGCCAGTGTCGGCCGCTCAGCCGCGCGACGAGCGACGACCGATCGCCTGTGCTCAGCGCGAGCAGCCCGCCCGGCCGCGTGACCGCGGCTGCCGCCGAGAGCGACGCACGCGGGTCCGGCACGTGCTCGATGACGTCCCACATCGTCACCGCGTCGCACGGCTCATCTCCCAGGTCTTCACGTCGCGCCAGTCCGTGCCGAACTTCCAGGCCGAGCTGTTCCCGGGCGAATCGCGCGGCGAACTCCGACGCCTCCACGCCGCGCGCCGCAAAGCCCGCCCCGACCGCGGCCTGGAGGAAGTACCCCGGGCCGCAGCCGACATCGAGCACTCGGAACGCCTGCTCCCGCACCGTCGCACTGGTTTCCAACCGGCGCGAGTGTTCCTCAACCTGAGGTGTTGCAGGCGACCTTGCGATCATCTCGGAACCCGGGTCCATCGGCGCTGGAGTCTCGACGAGGCGCCCGCATCGCAGCGCTCGACCCTCCCCCAAATCCTTCCCGGGAGGGAGGGGGGTGGCGGAGAAGCTCCCGCGTGCTTCAAGCAATGAACCGGCCGCTCCAGCGATGGACCTCACTTCCCGTGCGAGCAACCGTCGCAGAAGCCGCGCGCGGGCCGCATTCGTAGCCCGCAGCGCATCGGCCAGCGCAAAGTAGTCAGCGTACCCCTTGCCGATGTCCGCACTGCGCCAGTAGCTCGCGTCGTAGAACTCGCGCGGCTCGAAGGTCGGCCAGGCCCAGGTCGCCAGTCCGCACCCGCGGCAGCACACGATCGCCGTTCCCCGCACGACGTGCAGCGGACGGTAGTCGTACCGTTGGCAGATCGGGCAGGGATGCACGCCGCTCACGGCCGCGGAGCCTCGGAGCCCGCCCCGCGGCCGACCAGCTCACGCACCACGTACGACGGCCGCCGCTTGACCTCCTCGTACGTTCGGCCGACGTACTCCGCCACCATCCCAAGGCAAACGAGCTGCACGCCGCCCAGGATCAGGACCGTAATGATGAGCGCCGGCCAGCCGCTGGGGATCGCATCGCGGCCGACGAAGACGAGCGTCCCGATGATGTATGCCGCGTACAGGCCGCCGAGCAGCAATGTCACCAGGCCGAGATAGACGCTCAGCCGCAGGGGCGCCGTGCTGAAGTTCAGCACGCTGTCCAGGCGGATTCGCAGGTGCTGCCGAAGCGTGTACGCGGGTGTCCCGGCGAAACGGTCGGCCTGGCGGTAGGGGATGCCGACCTGGCGAAAGCCAAGCCACGCGACTAGCCCGCGGACGAAGCGCCGCCGCTCCGGGAGGCTTCGCAGCGCGTCGACCACCTTGCGGTCGAGCAGGCGGAAGTCGGCTGCCTCCGCCGGGATCTTCACATCGCACAGCCAGTTGTGGACGCGGTACCCCAGGCGCGGCGTGATCCCCTCGCGGTACGCGTAGACCACGTCACAGCCGCCGCGCCACCGCGCGACGAACTCGGGAATCAGCTCGGGCGGGTGCTGAAGGTCGGCGTCGAGCACGACGACCGCCTGGCCGCGGGCGTGGTCGTACCCCGCCGACACAGCCGCCTGGTGCCCGAAGTTGCGGCTGAGCAGGACGCCGCGCACGTGTGGATCGGCCTCCGCCAGGCGGCGGATCTCGTCGCCCGTCCCGTCACGGCTTCCGTCGTCCACCAGCACGATTTCGTAGGTGAGTGCCAGCGACTTGCACACGGCCGTGAGCCGACGATGCAGCTCCGCCAGGCCGCCGCGCTCGTTGTAGCAAGGCGATACGATGCTCAGGACGGGCTCGGGTTCGACGACCGTGGGCGCGGTCGCGGGAGCTGGCGAATCGCTCGGCATGACCCGGCGATTGTGCTGCCGGCCGCGGCCCCCCGCAAGCCGCGCGGCGTCTCGCGTCCGGGGCTTACGCGTTGGTGGACAGCGCCGGCGCCGGCTCGGCCGAGAAGCCGGGCGGCAGCTCCTTCGTCCCCTTGCACTTGGGGTACGCGCTGCATCCCAGGAAGTTGCCACGCCGCCCCTTGCGAATCACCATCGGCGCGCCGCACTCATCGCACGGGATGTCGGTTTGGATCGGCTTGGGCCGCTCCGGTGCGGGCAGCAGCTCCTCGGCCTGCTTCTTTGCCTCGCCGCGCAAGTTGCAGTTGAACTTGCAGCGCGGGAAGTTCGTGCACGAGAAGAACGGACCGAATCGGCCGCGCTTCATCTCCACCGTGCTGCCGCACTCCGGGCAGCGTAGCGTGCCCGGCTCGGGCAGCACCTCGACCACCGGCCGGCCGGTTCGCGTCATTGCGTAGCCGGACGGGGGGGCACCATCGGGACGATCCGCCTTCGCGGGAGGCGCCGCACCCGGTGTGAGGTCGCCTGACTCAGCCCCGGCCGCGGTTGCGCTGCCTCCTCCGTTGGCCTTGATGTCCTCGACTTTCTGCAGCGAGATCGCGTTGCGGCAGCGCGGGAAGCCGGAGCCCGACGCGAACTTGCCGCGCTTGCCGGAGCGGATGACCATCGGCCGGCCACACTTCTCGCAGTTGATACCGGCCGGCTCGGGGGGCGGGAGCGGCTTCCTCTCCAGCCGCACGCCTTCGGGCAAGCTCGCGGTCTGTTTGCACTCGGGGAAGCGGTTGCAGCCGAGGAACGCCCGCCGGCCCTTCCGCTTGACCACCATCGTGCCGGCGCCGCAGGCGTCGCAGGGTCGTTGCAGTTCCTCCTCGCGCACCAGGCGGTACGGCTCGCCGTGCTCGGTGCAGGCGACCGTGTTGCGGCACTCGGGGTAGCCGGTGCAGCCGAGGAAGTGACCGGTCTTCGACTGGCGGAGCGTCATCGGCCGCCCGCACAGCTCGCAGTTGTGTGCCGTGACCTTGGCGACCAGCGGGT
>CAADGM010000111.1 GCA_900696535.1 uncultured Planctomycetota bacterium | reverse complement strand
GGGGCCAGCCTGGCGACGATCGTGCTGAACTTCGCCGTGTGCTTCCTGCTGTTCTACGCGTTCGGTGCGTTCGAGGGGCTGCGCTGGTGGGGCGTGGCCGCGGCCAGCACGATCGGCCTGATCGCCGGCGTGGCCATCGGGCAAGCCACGGAGTACTACACGAGCTACGCCTACGGGCCCACACGCTTCATCGCCAGTCAGGCGGTCACGGGGCCGGCCACGGTGATCATCGGCGGCGTGGCCGAGGGCATGAAGAGCACCTGGGCGGCCATTGCGATCGTCATCTGTGCCATCCTGGCCTCGTTCTCGATCGCCGGCGGGCATGAGTACTTCATGCTGGGGCTCTACGGCGGCGCGATCGGCGCGGTGGGCATGCTCAGCACCCTGGGCATGACGCTGGCCACCGATGCCTACGGCCCGATTGCCGACAACGCCGGCGGCAACGCCGTCATGAGCCACCTGCCCCACGAAGTCCGCGAGCGCACGGACGCGCTGGACGCGCTCGGCAACACGACCGCGGCGACCGGCAAGGGCTTCTCGATCGCCTCGGGTGCGTTGGCGGCCCTGGCGCTGCTGGCCTGCTACATCGAGGAGGTCCGCATCGGCCAGGTCCGCGAGGCCATGGCGCACTTCCACCAGGCGGTGCCGGCGTCCAAGACCGATCCGCAGGCGGGCGTAGGACAGATCACGTACATCGGCTACGGCAAGTTCGCTGCGAAGGAAGAGGCCGGCACAACCGAGAACGCCTACCAGGCGTACCTGCTGCTGAACCGCGCGCGGGTGCTCGGCGGGGCGAACTACGGCGAGCTGGTCCCGACCGGGCAAACCCTGAGCGATCTGCCGACCGCCCGGCATGCCAGCGAGTTCGTGCAGACGCACACCCTGCGCGTCAAGCCGCCCAACGGCCCGGAGCAGGAGATCACGCTGGAGCTGGTCAGCACGAAGTACGCCACCATTGGCCAGTTCATGCGCTTCTACGACGTGACGCTGATGAACCCGCGCGTGCTGTGCGGGCTGTTCGCAGGCGTCTTCGTCGTGTTCCTGTTCTGTGCGATGACGATGAAGGCCGTCGGCCGCGCGGCCAACAAGATGATGATCGAGTGTCGGCGGCAGTTCGACAAGATTCGCGCCTTCGTGCGTAAGAACAGCCCGGGTGTGGACGCCGAGGACCCGGACAACTGGCCAACGCGTCCGGTCGAGTACGAGGGGCACAAGTACCCGAACTACGCCGAGTGCGTAGCCATCTCGACCGCCGGAGCGCAACGCGAGATGATCCCGCCGGCGCTGCTCGTGCTGCTCAGCCCGCTGGTCATCGGGCTGTTCTTCGACGTGCCCGGCGTGGTCGGGCTGCTGAGCGGGGCGGTGACGTGCGGCTTCGGCGTGGCGATCTTCATGAGCAACGCGGGCGGCGCGTGGGACAACGCCAAGAAGTGGATCGAGACCGGGCAGCACGGCGGCAAGGGCAGCGAGGCGCACCGGGCCGGCGTGGTCGGCGACACCGTGGGCGACCCCTTCAAGGACACCAGCGGCCCGAGCGTTAACATCCTGCTGAAGATGATCAGCCTGGTCAGCGTGGTTTACGCCGGCGTCATCGTCAAGTTTGCCCCGGTGATCGCCGGCTGGCTTGGAATCGGGTAAGCGCGCCGAACAGAACCGAACCGCGTCCGTCGCGTTCGTCCGGAAGCGGTCTTGTGTTCAGCAGGCGCCGCTCCCGAACGGTCACTGATCGGATTCCGCGAGCATTCTGGTCCGCGGGCGGACATGGGCTACGGCGGCGGCGGGCGCGGCGGCCCGTCGAGACGTGGGCCGCGCGGGCCCGGTCCGTGCCGTGGTCGCCCTTCCGGCAGGGGCGGCGCATCGGGGGGCAATCCGCCCAGCAGACGCTCAACGCGCCGCTCGACTTCATCTGGCATGCTCTGCCTGCGGCGCTCCGCCCGCTCGCGCAAATTGTCCGTCTCAAATCGCATCAGCTCGTCGACGCGTGTGGCCAGTCGGGCGCGCAGCTCGGCCCGCGTGGCCTCGCTCTCGGTCGAGCGGTACGCGTCGATCATGCCGCGCAAACGCGACGGGGCGCGGTCCGCGGCCTCCGGCGCCTCATCAAGGAAGTACTTCAGCCAGGCCGCGATGCGCTCCGGACGGCGTTCATCCAACTCATCCGCGAGGACGCGCAGCGCGTCGCATTCGATGCGCGTGACGTCGGCCATCCGGTTACGAATCTCGCCGAGCACCTCGTCATGCGCGGGCGTCCCAGGCTCGAACCGCCGCGCCTCCCGGGCGAGCCGCATGCTCTCGAACATGTTCTCCGAGTGTTGGCGCACCAGGTCGGCCAGCTTCGGCGTGCGCTCGTGAATCCGGTGGAGTTGCCGGAGCCGCGGAGCGATCTCGCCCAACCGCCGACGGAAGCGCTCCGGGTCGCCCTCACGGAGCGACTCGATGGCCGAGAACAGCCGCGGGGCGTGCTCCCGGGCGAACTCCAGCAACTCCTTCTCCTCGCTCGGGCGAACCGGCCCCATGTCCATCGGCAGCGGCCTGAACAGGCCCCGCGCCAGCTCGTCCGCCCGGCGCGGTCGGTCGAGCCGATCCGGCGGCCCCCGGCGATGCGGGGGGCGCCCCGGGCGGGGCCGATCCAACGGCGCCCAGGGGTCATCCAGAAACTCGGCGTCTGATTCGTCCGGTGGAGCAGGCGGATCCTGGATGATCGGCTCGGGGAGGTCGTCGCTTGGTCGCGTCTGCCCGGCCGCAGGACTCGGGCCGAACAGCCACGCGGCGCACAGCACCACGGGCACACACCACGTAAGCTGCTTACAGGGCGCCAAGGTGGTCAAGCGTCTGCTCCAGGCTCTCGATCCACAGCTCCAGGTCATCGCTGCCGTTCTTTCGATCGCCGACACTGGTGTAACCCGGCCCCAGGGCATCGACCAGCTCGTCGCTGGACTGGGACCAGGCGCGCTCCCAGGTCAGAAGCGCCAACTCCGCTTCTGCCACACCTGTTGCATCGACTGCGGTGGGCCTCCCGACGACTGCGAGCACCAGCACGGCCGCGGCCGCGAGGCCAACGCTGACCGCGGCGCGCCAGCGGGCCAGGCGCCGCGACCAACGCTCCGCGCGGCGGGCCTCGTCGCGGACGGCAGCACGGGTGCGCTCCAGCACCGCGCGACGGACCGGCACAGCCGGTAGCCGCGGCAGGTGCCGCAACTCGCGCTCGATCGACTGCTCGTGCTGTTCAAGGTCGCGCACCATCGGCCGACTCCGACGACCCTCGCCCGATCAACGCGGGACTGGGTAGAGATTCTATCAGGCGGCTGTGATCGAACGGCCCGCCAGGCCCGTCCAACGCCGCACACGCTCGGAACTCGCACATCTCACTCGTCCTCGGCCGTGCGCATCTTCGCCTTCAGCTTCAACAGGGCGCGGTGAGCCCGGGCGAGGGCGGTTCCGAGCGGGATTTCCAGGTACTCGGCGATCTCCTTGAACGAAAGTTCACCGTAGTGTCTGAGCAGCAGCACCTCGCGGTCCGGCGCCGGCAACTCTTGCAACGCCGCGGCGAGCGCCCGAACCGACTCGTCCCGTTCAAGCGCCGCCCAGGGGTCGCCGGTGGGCGCCTCCGGCACTGCGCCGCCGGGGCAATCCTCGTCTTCCCGGCCGGCGGCCAGAGGGCTCGCTTCGCCCCGGCGGGCGTGTTTCCTCGCCCGGTCGCGGGCGAGGTTGGCAGCGATGCGAAAGAGCCACGCCTCGAAGCGACCGACGTGCTCGTACTCGCCGATCGTGCGGACCATCCGCAGGTAAGTTTCCTGCAAGAGGTCCTCGGACACGTCGCGCGAGCCAGTGAGCCGGTACAGCAGGCCGAAGAGGCGACTGCTATATCGGGTCACGAGCTCGTCGAGCGCGGCAGGATCGCGCCGCCGGGCCCGTTCGAGCAGCCCTTCCAGGCCGTCCGATGCCAACACGCTCTCCAGGCATAACGCCGAGCGGCCCAAGGAATTGCGGGCACGGCAGGCCGCGGCGGCCCGGGCGCAGGCCCGCTGGGCGTGTTTGCGTTCACCCGGCGCACGGCGCCCTCTGACCGCCCGGGTCGCGGTTATCATGCCGGCGATGTCCGAGAATTGCTATGTGCTTGCCGGCGGCGGGACCGGGGGGCACCTCTACCCGGGGCTGGCCGTCGCCGAGGCGCTGCGGAAAGTGGATTCGGCGGCGCGGCTGCTCTTCCTGACAACGACGCGCGAACTGGATCGCCAGGTGCTCGGGCCCGCGGGGTACGAGCAGGTTCCGCAACCCGTACGTCCGCTCACACTGCACCCGCTTCGCATTCCCGGCTTCCTCTCGGCCTGGCGCAAGAGCGTCGCACTTGCACGCGAAGTGCTCGGCCGGCATCGCGTCCGTGCCGTCCTCGGACTGGGGGGCTATGCAGCGGGGCCGGCGGTGGTAGCCGCCTCGCGGATGAAGATCCGCAGCGCGATTCTGAATCCGGACGCGATCCCCGGTCGGGCAAACCGGTACCTGGCGCGTTTCGCGTCGCTGGTCGTGCTCCAGTGGGAAGTCTCGCGACATCAGTTCCCCGCCCGCACACAATGCGTGGCGCTGGGCTGCCCGATCCGCGCGGCCTTCGAGATGGCCAGCGCGGATGAGGGGCGACGGCGGTTCGGCCTGGACCCGATGCGGCCCCTACTGCTGGTCACGGGGGCATCGCAGGGGGCCCGGAGCGTCAACGAGACGCTCGCGGCGGTGTGGCCGGCGTTTCATCGCGACCATCCGGACTGGCAGATGCTGCACCTGACGGGCAACGCCGACGAGAGTGTGGTCAAGGCGGCTTATGCGAACGCGGCGGCACCGGCGCAGGTGCTGGCGTTCACGCACGACATGCCGCTGGCGCTGGCCGCCGCCGACGTGGTCGTGGCGCGTGCCGGGGCGTCGACGCTGGCTGAGCTGGGCGTGCTGGGCAAGCCGGCCATCCTGCTGCCGTACCCCTATCACCGGGATCAGCATCAGCGGCGCAATGCGCAAGTTCTTGTCGACGCTGGGGCTGCGATCCTGGTCGAGGACCAGCGCAGTGGCGGGGCCAACGCCCCCGCGCTCCGCGCGGCGCTGGAGCAGATGGTCGAGCCGGAAGTGCGAGCGCGGATGGCGGCGGCCGCGGCGCGGCTGGGCCGGCCCGGAGCGGCGATGGCGGTGGCGCGCTGGCTGACGGCTGACAGCCACCTGGGGTGAAGACTGGCTAACCGGAAAAGAAGTAGATTTCCTTGGCCGGGATGTACTTGGGCGCCGCCTCCCGACTATCATATCGGCGACTCGAAAGATTCGGCCGCATCTCGAAGGACTGGGCATAGCGACGATCCGCAGGGATCGTGACGCGTTGGGAGAACCGTCGTGATCAGTCAAACCACCGAGTACGCGCTTCGCGCTGTCGTCTGGCTGGCCGCCAACCCCGAGAAGCCGCTCACCGCGCAGCAGATCGCCGAGGCCACGCGCGTCCCGGCCGGCTATCTCGCCAAGGTGCTTCAGGGGCTCAGCCGCGCGGGGCTGCTCAACTCGCAGCGTGGCCTGGGCGGAGGGTTCACGCTGGCCAAGGCTCCGTCGGCGATGACCATGTGGGAAGTCGTCCAGGCCGTCGATCCGCTCAAGCGGATCAAGGATTGCCCCCTCGGCTTCGAGGCCCACGCGGGCGCGCTGTGCCTGCTGCATCAGCAGGTCGACGACGCGATCGCCACGATCGAGAAGCAATTCAGCAGTTGCAAGATCAGCAAGCTGATCGACCCGAATCACGCCGCGGCGCCGCTGTGCGCGTACCAGCCCAAGGGGAGCAAGACCGGCAGTAGCCGCCGATCCCGTCGCTAGGGCGGCTCACCGCAGCCGGCAGGGTGGGGCAGGCATCCTGCCTGCCCCGGCCGGCCGGGAGCCGGCCCCAACCGGGTTGCCAGACCCGCAGGTTACGGCGAGGCACGACACTAGCGCCGCCCGGCGGCCTCTTCCTTGAGGACCGCCTTGCGGGATAGCTTCACGCGCCCCTGCTCGTCGATGGCGATGACCTTCACCTTCACGATGTCGCCGATCTTGACCACGTCAGTCACGTTCTTGACGAAGCTGTCGGCCAGCTCGCTCACGTGGCACAGGCCGTCGGTTCCCTCGGCGATCTCGATGAACGCGCCGAAGTCCTTGATGCTGGCCACGCGTCCCTCGTAGACGCGCCCGATCTGCACGTCCTCCGTGATCCGCTCGACCAGGTCGCGGGCCCGCTCGGCCCCCTTGGCGTCCTGGCAGGCGATGAACACGGTGCCGTCGTCCTCGATGTCGATCGTGGCGCCCGTCTCCGTCTGGATGGCCTTGATGGACTTGCCGCCCGGGCCGATCAGCTTGCCGATCTTCTCCGGGTTAATCTTCAGCGTGAGCAGCCGCGGGGCGTGCTCGCTGATGGCCGGACGCGGCTTGTCGATCACGCGGTCCATGATGTCGAGGATCTTCAGGCGGCACTTGCGCGCCAGGACCAGTGCCTCGCGCATGATCGGGTGCGGCAGCCCCGTGGCCTTGATATCGAGCTGCACGCCGGTAATGCCCTTCCGCGTGCCGGAGACCTTGAAGTCCATGTCGCCGAAGTGGTCCTCCTCGCCGATGATGTCGGCCAGGAGCTTGTACCGGCCGTCGTCGCCCAGCACCATGCCGATGGAAATGCCCGCGACCTGGGCGGTGATCGGCACGCCGGCGTCCATCAGCGCCAGCGACCCGCCGCATACCGAGGCCATCGAGCTCGAGCCGTTCGACTCGAGGATGTCGCTGACGATGCGGATGGTGTAGGGGAAGTCGTCGGGCTTGGGCAGGACCGCTTCCAGGCTGCGCTCGGCCAGGGCCCCGTGGCCGATCTCGCGCCGTCCGGGTGAGCCGATGCGGCGGACCTCGCCGACCGAGAAGGGCGGGAAGTTGTAGTGCAGCATGAACTTCTTGCTGTACTCCATGAGCATCTCGTCGACGATCTGCTCGTCGCGCGACGTGCCAAGCGTGCAGACGACCATGGCCTGCGTCTCGCCGCGGGTGAAGAGCGAAGATCCGTGGACACGCGGCAGCCAGCCGACCTCACCGCTGATGGCGCGGACCTCGTCGAGCCGGCGGCCGTCGGGGCGGAGACCTTCGGAGAGGATCATGTCGCGGACGAGGTGCTCCTCGATTGTGCCGAGGGCGGCCTTGACCGCGCCGGGTTCGTACTTGGGGTTCGGATCGGTCTCGGGGCACAGCTCGGCCACGGCCCGCTCGTAGATCGCCTTAACGGCGTCGTTCCGCTCCTGCTTCCGCACGATCCGCTTGGCGGCGCGGAGGTCGGCGAGATAGCGCGACTTGAGCTCGTCCAGCAGGGCGGTGGGCCGCTCGGGCCGCTCCCACTCCTTGGGCTGACCGGCCTGCTTCTCGAGCTCGGCGAGCATCTCGCAGATGGGAATGACACCGTTCTGATGGCCGAACTCGATCGCGTCGGCGACCTCGTCCTCGGACAGCTCGCGCCCGCCCAGCTCGATCATCGTGACAGCCTTCATGTGGCCGGCGACGATGAGGTCCATGTCGGAGTACTCGAGCTGTGCCTGTGTGGGGTTGATGACGTACTTGCCGTCCACGCGGCCGACGCGCACGCCGGCGAAGGGACCGTTGAAGGGGATGGGTGAAACCGCGACAGCAGCCGCCGCCGAGACCATGCCAATGACATCCGGGTCGTTCTGAAGGTCGGCGGCCAGGACCATGACCTGGATCTGGACCTCGTCATTGAAGCCCTCGGGGAAGAGCGGCCGCATGGGGCGGTCGATCATCCGCGCGGAGAGCACTTCCTTCATGGTTGGCCGGCCTTCGCGCTTGAAGAAGCCGCCCGGAAACTTGCCGGCCGCTGACATCTTCTCGCGGTAGTCGACGGTAAGCGGGAAGAAGTCGACCCCCTCGCGCGGCGCGGCTCGAACGACGGTTCCCAGGACGACGGTGTCGCCGTAGCGGACGATCGCGGATCCGGCCGCCTGACGGGCCACCTTGCCGATCTCAATGGACAGGACGTTTGCGCCGATGGCGCGTTCCACCTTCAAGGTCATCTCGTGCTCTCAATTCTGCCCTGGGTCTGAGCGATGGCTGGTCGATGTCTGCGCAAAAGCGCTTCCTCCCCGGGGAGGGACTGACGCGTGCGTGGCTTACCGCGCGATCGCGCTGCCGGCGGGAGGGGCCGACCCGGCGCTTACTTCCGCAGACCGAGCCTGGCGATGGTGTCGAGGTACTTGTCACGATCGCTGCTCTGTAGGAACTTCAGCAGCGACGAGCGCTTACCGACCATCTTGAGGAGCCCCCGTCGCGACGAATGGTCCTTCTTGTGGCCCTTCAGGTGCTCGGTGAGCTGTGTGATCCGGGTGGTCAGAAGTGCGATCTGCACCTCGGCGGAACCCGTGTCCAACTCGTGACGGCGGTGCGATTCGACGATCCCGCGCTTCTGGTCGACGGAGAGTGCCATAGCCCAGGTTCCTCATTGCTCGGGTCGGATCCAGCTTCGTCCCGCTCGGGCTTGAGCAGGGTGCCGAGTCCGCCTGATCTCGTGTTAACTCAGTTCTTGCAACGGCGAGGAGTATAGAGGCCCGGCCGGGGGGCTGCAACTGCCCGCCCTTACCGCCCGATAGGGGGCTCGTGCGCAGCCGCGGGACGGGGCTGCCGGCGGTGACCTCCCGATCCGAGACGACCGCGCAAGCGGTCGACACTGCGCCGCCCGAGCCGACCGCGCGAGCGGTCGCGCCGCTGTCCATCGTCATGCCTGCGCCTGGGCGACCATCTTCCAGACCCCGTACGTCAAGCTTCCGGCGAAGTAGAGCACGGTCGCCCAGCCCATCAGGCCGCCTACCAGCGCCCTTCGGGCCCCCTTCCAGTTCGCGATCGCCTGCCGCCGGCCAGCCCGTGCCCGCAGGTGCATGACGATCGCCGTTACGGCCAGACCCAGCGCGACGATGTACCCGCAGCCACCCGCGATGGACGCGACCAGCACAGGAACCGGGGGCATCTTGAGCGCGGCCGGCTGGCCGACGCTCGGCTCCGGCGGCTTGTACCCGGTTAGCGCGATGACCAGCATGACGGCGAGCAGTCCCGCCACCTGCAGGATGATTGCCGAAAGGCCGCACCACCAAGCGGCCTTCGCGCCGGGGAGCCAGCGGGCGTGCAGCCGGCTGGGGTCCACCTCGGCGGCGGCCAGCACCGGCGACGCGGATACATCTGCCGGCTTCGGGACGCCGTCCTGAATCGGGGCGACATCGGTCGTCGGGGCGACGGTGCGAGCGGGGTACACGTGACTGGCCGGGCCGTCGAAAACGATCTTGCCGTCGCGCATCTGCACGACGCGGCGCGCCTGGGCCGCGATGTCCGCCTCGTGCGTGACGATGACGATGGTCACGCCCTGGGCATTCAGCGCGTGGAAGATCTCCATAATCTGATCGCCGGTCCGCGAGTCGAGGTTGCCGGTTGGCTCATCGGCCAGCAGCAGGACAGGGTCGTTGACGATCGCCCGGGCGATCGCCACGCGCTGCCGCTCGCCACCGGAGAGCTCGCTGGGCAGGTGCGCGGCCCGTTGTGTGAGGCCGACGCGCTCCAGGGCGCGCACGGCGGGCGTGCGGGCGTCGAGCTTGCGTGCGTAGAACAGCGGGACGCCGACGTTCTCCGCGGCCGTGGTGCGGTTGATCAGGTTGAACGTCTGGAAGACGAAGCCGATCTTGCGATTGCGGATGTCGGCCAGCTCGCGGTCCGACAGGTCGCTGACGTCGCGACCGTCGAGCCGATAGGAGCCGGCGGTCGGCCGGTCCAGGCAGCCCAGCAGGTGCATCATCGTGCTCTTGCCGCTGCCCGAGGCGCCCGTGATGGCCAGGAACTCGCCGCGCTCGATGGACAGGTCCACCCCGTCGAGCGCGCGGACGACGGAGTCGCCCATCTGGTAGTACTTCGTCAGGCCCTGGATCTCGATCAGCGGCACGCGCGGTCTCCCGGCGGGTGGTCGGCGGTTAGCCGCGACGGTCGGCGTCGGACGGCGGGAGCTTCGTGTACACCTCTTGCCCCTCGCTCAGCTCCTTGCCGCCCAGCACCTCGATCACCTGAGTGAACTCGCCGTCACTGATGCCCAGCCGGCAGGGGATGAACCGCCTCCCCCACTTGTCACCCGAGCCCTTCTCCGGATCGACCTTCACCCAGACGCCGCGCTGCTCCTCGAAGGTCTTGACGGCCTCGGCGGGAACTCGAAGCACGCCGACGGCGCTCTCGACGGTGAACTCGACCTGGGCTTGTGCGCCGAGCGGCAGCAGGTGGCGGTCCGCGTCCGTGATCTCGACGTGGATGTCGAACTGGATGATCGAGGAGCCGGCCTGGAGCTTCCCCTGCGGCTCGACCCGCTCGATGCGGCCTTCGAACGACCGCTCTGGGAACGCATCGACCGTGATGCGCACCTTGCCGCTGCGCTGCTCGGCGGCCTGGGATTCGGCGGCTGCGGTCTCGCGAAGCTGCGGCATCTGCGGCAGGGCGTCGAGCGGCGTGATGGCCAGGACGCGGCCGTAGTCGGCCTCGTCCAGGCGGGCGATGACCTTCTTGGTGGACACGTCGGCCAGGGTCATCAGGACCGTGCCGCCGGTGAAGGTCTGGATCGCGGACTGCACGAGCATGCCCACGCGCATGAAGACCGAGGTGACGATCGCGTCCTTGGGGGCGTAGATGGTCGTCTCGCTGAGGCGCTCCTCGGCGTCCTCGACGGCCTTGCGGGCCGCGGCGACGGTGGCCTCCTGCGACTTGATGTTGGCCTCGGCATCCAGTTTGGCCAGCGTGACGGCGGTGATGTTGGCCTGGGCGGCGGCCTGGCGGGCGGCGTTCATCTGCACTTGGGCGCGGGCGTCGTTGACCTGCTGCTCGCTGTACAACTCGCGCCGCCCCTCGCGAGCGTGCCGCTCGACCTTCTCCAGCTCGAACCGCACGCTCGCGCCCTGCGCGACGAGCTCGTCGCACTGGGCCTTGGCCTGGGCAATGGTGGCGTCGGAGCGCTCATAGGCGACGCGCGCCGAGGTCAGCAGGGCCTCGGCGCGCTGAAGCTCGGCGCGGCGCTGGTCGAGCGACCGCTGCTCGTCGTCCTTCTTCAGCACGACGAGCACGTCGCCCTTCTTGACGTACGAGCCTTCGACCACGGGGATCTCGATGATCTCGCCGGAGGCCTTCGACTTGATGTCGATCACCTGGTTGGCGTGGATCAGCCCGGCCGCAGTGATCGGGACGCGGATGTCGCCGCGGGTCACCTGCCCGGTCTTGGGCATCTCCCAGGGCGGCGTGTAGCGCTGCTGCCGCAGGACGTACCAACCGAATGCCAGGCCCCCGACGACGATCACCGCGATGAGCCACTTGTTCATCCTGCTCCACCTCAGGCCGCGTGGCGAGCCGGCGCGCCCGCCACCGCGTGGCCGGGCGCTGCGTTGCCGGCGCGCCGCGATCCCCCACGGGGCCGTGCTACCGGGGCACGACGGGCGTGTACTCGAGCCCGAAGGCCTCGGCCACGGGCTTGTTGGTCACCTTGCCGCCGGCCATGTTGACGCCCATCGCCAGGCCCGGGTCGTCTGCGCAGGCCTTTACATACCCGAGATTTGCGAGCTTGACCAAGTAAGGAATTGTCGCGTTGGTCAGGCCGAAGGTGCTCGTGCGGGCCACCGCGCCGGGCATGTTCGCCACGCCGTAGTGCACCACGTGATCCACGACGTACACCGGGTCGCCGTGCGTGGTGGGCTTGATGGTCTCGCAGCAGCCGCCCTGGTCGACACCCCCGTCGACGATGACCGCGCCGTGGTGCATGGTCTTGAGGTATTCGCGCCGCACGAGCGTCGGGCAGCGCGCCCCGGGGATGAGCACGGCCCCGATGACCAGGTCGGAGCGCTTGAGCTGCTCCCGGATGGTCTCGGTCGTGCTGTACAGCGTGCGAACGTTGGCCGGCATGACATCGTCGAGGTAGCGCAGGCGGTACAGGTCGACGTCCAGGATGATGACGTTGGCGCCCAGGCCGGCGGCCAGCTTGGCCGCACACGTGCCCACGATGCCGCCGCCGATCACCAGCACGTTGGCCGGCTCGACTCCCGGGATGCCGCCCAGCAGGATGCCGCGACCCATCATCGGCTTCTCGAGGTACTTGGCTCCCTCCTGCACGCTCATCTTGCCGGCCACCTCGCTCATGGGCGCCAGCAGCGGCAGCCGCCCCTGCGCGTCGACGATGGTCTCGTAGGCAATGGCGATGCACTTCGTGTCGCGGACGCCCTCGGTCAGGGCGCGGTCCGCGGCGAAGTGGAAGTACGTGAAGACCACCTGCCCCGCCTTGATCATCTTGATCTCGGGCGGGAGCGGCTCCTTCACCTTGCAGATCAGGTCGGCGCTCGACCAGACCTCCCGGGCAGTCGGGATCAGCTCAGCCCCCATCGCGCGGTAGTCGTCGTCCGCGATCCCCGACCCCACCCCCGCGCCCTGCTCGATGAGCACCTTGTGGCCCCCGCGCACCAGGGTCTCTACGCCCGATGGGACAACCGCTACCCGGTACTCGTCCGGCTTGGTCTCTTTGGGAACGCCGATGATCATCTCTGGGAACTTCTGCCCGCTGGCGATTCAGACGATAGGGCGCACGTTGCCATGAGGAATCGCTCAGGGTTTCGCAGCCTAAAGACGCCGCGCAAGCTTTGCAAGCTGAGCGGCGGCCGGCGGTGCGGCCTGCCCGGCCGCGCTATGCTGGCGCTGCTGGTCGTCGGCCTCGCCGCAGGCTGCCAAGCGCCGCACTCCTCCCGGACCGTCACAGAGCAACAGCTTGAATCCCAGCCGCCAAAAGAGGTTAGCGACGCCCTGCGCGTGCCAGTCGCCGACCCGGGGGCGCTGCGGTCGCTTTGCGTCGCGCTGGGGCCACGCCTGGGGCTGGTGCAGGTCAAGTCGGCCGCCGACTTCGTTCGGCTTCGGCGGGCGGCCCCGGCGATCGGCGCCTGCCCGGATCTGAACCGGGGGACGCTGGTGGGGCTGGTTTGCTGGGATGGCACGAGCCTGTCTGCCCCGGTCACGTTGGAGTTGGACTCGATCCGAGTGTGCAACGGCGGCGGGCTGCTCGAAGCCCGCTACGCCGGCGGCAGCCACCTGCCCGACGGCAGTGCGGAACTCGTGATGACCTATGTCCCCCGCATGGCCAACGTCCTGGTCGTCTCGATCAACGGCAGCCGCTTCTACCCCTGACACGATGCCCAACGCCCATCGCCGGCGCCCGCGTGGCCGGGTACACTGTCGCGATGCGCGCCGGTGTGCGGGCCACACTGGGGCGGTCAGGCGGAGGCGGAGCGTGGAACCCAGGGTGATCCGGGTCATCGGGGCACGTCAGCACAACCTCCAGGACGTGTCCGTCGACATCCCGCGTGACCGCCTGGTGGTCATCACCGGGCTGAGCGGCTCGGGCAAGAGCAGCCTGGCGTTCGACACGATCTACGCGGAGGGCCAGCGGAAGTACGTCGAGTCGCTGAGCGTCCACGCGCGGCACTTCCTCGAACAGGTCGCCAAGCCCGATGTGGAGCGGATCGACGGGCTGCCGCCGACCCTGGCCATCGAGCAGCGGGCGACGGCCGCCAACCCGCGCTCGACCGTCGCGACGACCACCGAGCTCTACGACTTCTTCCGGCTGCTCTACGCCCGGGTGGGTCAGCCGCACTGTCCCGCCTGTCGCAAGCCGATCTTCCGTCGCACCGTCGACCAGATCGTGGACCTGGTGCTGGCGTACCCGCCCGCCAGTCGGGTGATGGTGCTCTCGCCGGTGTCACGGGGCCGCGGGCGCGACCTGTCCACCGTCGTGCGACGGATTCAGCGTGAGGGCTTCGTCCGGGCCCGCGTCAACGGGCAGCTCGCCGACCTCAAAGACATCGGGACGCTGTCCGACGCGCGCGGCGCCGACGTGGACGTGGTGGTTGACCGCCTAGTGGTCAAGCCGGAAGTCCGCTCGCGCCTGGCCGATGCCGTCGAGCTGTCACTGGCACTCGGCGACGGCACGGTCATCGTTAGCCGCAGCGGCATGAACGGCGCGCGCCCCGGGGCCGACGTCGCTGTGCCCGACGACAGCCTCTGGATCGACGAGACGTTCAGCGCGCGACACACGTGCCCGGACTGCGGCGTGAGCCTGGACGAGC
>CAADGM010000110.1 GCA_900696535.1 uncultured Planctomycetota bacterium | reverse complement strand
CGCTGGCGTCGTCTCCCGACTGGCCCAGCCGCGCAGAGCGCTCCTTGTAGCGGCGCTCGTGCTGCTCCCGCCGCTCCTTGGCATCCTTGTACATGAGCCAGGCGCGCTGCTGCTGCCCCTCGTCAAGGTTGTAACGGCGGATGAAAGCGCGGACGTACTCCGCCCACGGCCCGGACTCGCCAGGCTGGGCGGCGGTCCGCGGGGCGGGCGGCTGATTCGGCTTCCCGAGCGCCGGTGCCCCCTCCGATGCGCGGGGCGATGCCGCCGGCTGGCCGGCCTCTGCGCGGGACCCCGGCGTGGCCGTCGACGGCTCCGTCGGCGCCGCACCCTCCGAACCGGCTTCGCGGACGCGCGGACCGGCCGGGTTGGCCGGCGCTCGGGGCGACTGGGGAGGGATCGCGCCCTGCTGGATCGGATCGCCGGCCAGCCCCCAGTCGGCCGGGGACCACTGGCCCGCCTGCCACTGGGCCCCCAACTCGCTGACGCGGTTGAGCCGGCGGTCCGCGGCCTGGAGGTCGATCTGCACCCACGCCTGCTGGTCGGGGTCCAGCAGCTTCATGTACTCGTGCACGCGGACGTCGAAGCGCTGCCGAACATCGTCGAGCAGCGGCCCGAGTGTCTGCGACCAGCGGGCCACTTGCTCCGCGGTGAAGGGCGTATTCGAGAAGCGCGTCTGCGCCGCCTCAACCATCATCGGCAGCAGCTCGCCGCCGTGCGTCGCGAAGAAGTCGTTCGCCTCGCGCACCAGCGTGGTGCGAAGCAGTTGCTCCTGGTCCTCGTTGAGCACGTAGCGCTCCGCGAGACGGCTGGAGAGAATGTCTACCCGCTCGTCAATCTCCCACGGTGCGCGGGTGTTGAGCTCCAGCGCCACGTCGAGCGCGAAGAGGTCCGGCTCGCTGGTCCAGCCGTTGGCTTCGAACACGCTCGCCATCGCCTCGTTCGCGAACGCCCCCTGCTCGCGCCAGTCAACGTCCAGCCCCTCGATGCCGGCGAAGACCCGCTGGACAAGCGCCTGCAACGCAGGCGGCGCACGAGGCGGCTGAGGTGGCACCACGCCCGTGTCCTGCGCCGCACAGATCACGGCGACCAAGCCGGCAGCCAGCAAGAGTGCCGCTCGCCGCCCCACGCGTTGAGGTTCCAGATCCGGCTCGTAGTCCGTGCCCACGAACGGATTCTTTCCGACGCCAACACACGTTTCAAGCCGCGCCCCCTCCCGGCCGCACCCCGGCCGCGTCGGTTTGTGTACACTGCCGGCGCAGGCCGGCGTGGCGGCCGGCCACAGGGCGATCTGTTGGCCGGCGCCGCCAGCCCAGGGCCGTGCGCGTCGGCCGGCCGGACGAGGTGCGTTTCGTGACCAAGGTGCGGGTCGTCATTCTCCGGGCGGCCGGAACGAATTGTGACTACGAGACCGAGCACGCCTGGAAGCTGGCCGGGGCGGACGCCGAGCGGGTTCACCTCGATCGCGTCGCGGAGCAGCCGAGGCTGCTCGACAACTTCGAGATTCTGACGATCCCGGGCGGGTTCAGCTTTGGCGACGACATCGCCGCCGGCCGGATCTTCGCCGCCCAGCTCCGTCGGCACCTGCACGACGCGTTGTGCCGGTTCGTCGATGCCGGCAAGCTGGTGCTCGGCATCTGCAACGGATTCCAGGTCCTGGTGCAGGCCGGGCTGCTCCCGGCGCGCCTGCCCGCGGGCGAGGCTCGGTTCTGCTCGGTGACCTACAACGCGCCGCCCGGATTTCAGGATCGCTGGCTGTACCTTCAGGCTTCGGGCGGCCGCTGCGTGTACCTGGAGGCGGGTCGACGCTACGAGATGCCAATGGCACACGGCGAAGGCCGGGTCGTATTCGCCTCGCACGCGGACTACGAGTCGATTCGGGCAGCTGGGCAGGACTGCCTGCACTACACGGGCCCGGCCGACGGCGAGCCCGACCTGCATGGCAAGCCGGAGAACCCGAACGGCAGCACGGGCGCGATCGCGGGACTCTGCGACCCGACTGGGCGAATATTTGGCTTGATGCCACACCCGGAGCGCTTCGTGACCTGGACGCAGCACCCGTGCTGGACGTCGCTGCCCGAGCGGGCCGAGGGGGATGGCCTGGACGTTTTTCGCCGGGCGGTGAGCTACTTCCACTAGCAGTTCGACAGGGCGAGTGGTTGCTGCTCGCCCGGGGCACGTGCGTGTCGCGATGACCCGCACGCGGGGCCGTAGGCCGCGCGGCGCTTCGGGAGCAGCCGGGTCTTGCGCGCCCTTAGGCAGCGTGCCGCGCGATTACGGCACGGGCGGCGGCACGCTCAGCGGGTCACTCGGCTCGGGCGGCGGCGACGGCTCGGCCTGGTCAGGGGCCGGTCGAGGTTCTGCCGGCTGGACGTTGCTCGGCGGAGCACCCGGCGCCGGCGCGCCGCGCACGCCACGCAGCGTCGACAAATACGACCCGATGCCCAGTCCACGCACATCGAGCTGTGCGGCCTTCTCCATGGCTTGCAGCCCGCGATCGCGGCTGCCGGCGTGGTATTCGAGGTACCCGAGCAGGAAGTTCAGCTCCGGCGACTCGCGCTCGGCCAACCGCTTCATGAGGTCGGCGCGGCGGATGTCGACGTTCTCGCCGCCACCCAGCAGCGTTGTCAGGTCGAGCTGGAAGCGGGCCAGGTCGGGGAATGCCCGCAGGCCGTCCAGCAGGGCCGCAGCCGCGGAGCGATACTCGCCGGCGGCCAGCAACGCGTGGCCTCGGCCGATGAGCGGCAGCGGGTTTGTGGGGTCCATCATGTGCGCGGTCTGGTAGCGGTCGGCCGCCTCGGTGAAGTGGCCGATGCTCATGAGCGACTCGGCCTTGAGCATCTGGTCGTTGAGGCCGGACGCGCCCTTGCCGGTGAGTGTTCGGATCGGGCTCTTCAGCATGCCCTCGATGAACTCCTCGGCGCCCTGGGCAGCGGTCTCCGCTGCGGTCGGGGCCAACTCGGGCTGAGCGCCGGCGGCCTTCTTCATCTCGGCAAACCAGTCCGCCCGCGGATCGGACTCCAGGGCCAGCGCCAGCCGCATATCCGTGAAGACGTCGTAACCCGGAAGCACGGTCGGGTCAGCGAGCGGCGGCGGCGCGAGGCCCGGCTGGCGCGCCTCGGCCCGAATCCCCTCGGGGACGATGAGTCCCGGCCGATACGTGCCCGGCGACTCGGCGCCCAGCGCGACCGAGCCCTCCGGCCCCAGTCGCCAGGCGGTCTCGCCTCGCAGGATCGCCTCGAGCGACGTGTTCATCACGCCGCGATCCGCGAGCCCCTGCCGCCACTGGTCCCGGGCATCGGTGGGCCGCATCGCGGTCATGCGGGCCACATCGTCCTCCGCGACCCACCACGCGCTGCGCTGGTCCGCCTCCGACAGTGGCGCGCGCGGGATCGCAGTCGACGGGCCGAAGATGCTCGGGGCGACGGCGGCCGAAGCCGCGTCGCGGATCGGCGGCGAGACGGGGCGACCGAACTGGCCGCGCTGCGCTTCGAGGCGGTAGGGAACCCGGAGGTCCAGGGGCTGCACACCGCGGGCGGAAGGGCCGTACGGCGTGGGCTGGCCCTGGAGGAAGCCGCCGGTGTACGCCGTCGTCGCGGGATCGTAGTACGGTTGTGCGAAGCTCTGGCCGAACGCGGGGCTGAGTGCGTCGCCGCTGCTGACGGAATCGCGGCGGAACGAGTAGAGCGAAGCGCTCCCCAGCGGGGCGCCGAAGGCCGTCGGGTCGCCGATCGGAGACCCGCTGCGCAGCGACAGCCCGCGACCGACGTTGCCCGTCGCGGTGGCGTTGCCGAGCATCAGCGGCGAGATCGGGCGAATCTGGTCGTTGAGGCGCCCGCCATACACCGAGGGATTCACGTCGAACATCCGGCCGGTGGGTTGCTGGAAGGATTGCACGCGCTGGTCAACGGCGTACTGGGCGGGCGCGTGCGGCGGCCGCAGCGCGACGACGACCGTCGCGATGGCCAACGCAACGCGAGGCACGAGCCGTAGGTTCGATGCGAGCATGGTGCGAGACCTCCTCATCGGCGCTGCCTGCCGCGCACTCCGTGTGGCAATCCGGACTCGCTCATCTATCGGATTATAAACCCCGGGTGCGACAAGCGCCGCAGCCCATCCTCACCACACGCCCCCGTACTGGCGGCCCGTCAGGCACGCGACGCAGGCCAAGGCAATGCTGCTGGCCGCGTACCATGCTGCCAGGCGGCGCGAGTCGCAGGCTCCGTGCACAGTGAGCAGATTCACGAGAACGAGCGCGAAGGCGTAGTACCGCGGCTCGGCCAGGAACTGCGGAGCCAGGCCGACCAGCGCCGCGATCCAGGCCGCGAGCAGCACGCCACGCCGCGGCTGCTCGGCGTAGAACCGCACGATGACCGGGAGCACCGCCGCCAGGACGACCGCCAGCGCAATCCGTGCGCCCAGGCTGGTCTGCATGAGCAGGAGCGGCGCGTTACGAAGGTCCCAGAATTCGCGGTTCCAGGCGTGGGGGTTGCGGAATCCGACCACCATGAGCCCGGCGAAGGCGACCACGAGCGCCGCGCGCCAGGGGCGACTCAGCGCCGGCGACCAGCGCGTCCGTATCGCCTCCCACAACCGGGGCAGCCACAGCGGCAGCCCCCAGGCGGTAACGTGGATGGCCAGCAGGTAGAACTGGGCGACATTGAACGCGGGGCCGTTCAGCGCGTCGCCGCCCACGGAGTACCGGCCAAACACGAGCACCGCTGACAGGAGCATGGCCGGCGCTACGAAGTATGGCCAGGAGAGCCGACACGCGCGCGCCCCGTGCGACGCGATTCCGCGTGGCGTCCGCTCGCCGGCCGGCGCGCGGTGCGCGGCTTCGAGCACGTCCCAGGCGATGAAGAACAGCGCCCAAACAGCGTTGGTCTGCCGCACAAGCGTTGCAACCAACAGCGTCGCGCCGGCGGCCAGCCTCAGCCCGCGGACATGGGCCGCCAGCACCCCGATCAGGCAGCAAAGCGACAGCGCGTCGGTGTGATTGATGGCCGTCAGCGGGAAGACCAGCGGGCACCACGCGACATGAAGCAGAGCTGCGGCGGGGCAATCGGGCTGAAGGCGGCGGACGCAAAGCGCCGCAAGGCCGAGCATGATCGTCGCGATGATCGCGTTCGCGACGCGCGCGGCCGCGAGCGATTCGCCCCCCAGGTAGACGAGCGGTGCGACCACGAGGTGGTACGTCGGGAGCATCGGCAGCCGGGCTGCCGGCGCCCAGTCGCCGCGAAGGAGCGAGCGGATCACGTGCAGGTGCGTGGCCTCGTCGCCGAGCGGCTCCGGCGCGAGGATGCACAGAGCGAGGCAGTAGACGGCGATCGAACCGACAGTCGCAGCGAGCGCAAAAGTAAGCCGCGCGTCCCGGCGGGCAGGCAGGGCGGGACGCGCGGCGATGTCGTGCGGGTCGCTCACATGCGTGGGCGCCGCGACCTAGCGCTTCACGATCGGATTGTTGGGCAGGTCATCCGGCACGCGCGTGTCGACGAAGTTCGTCCAGATTCCCTTGAGCAGCTCGGTAAGCGGCAGCCGGACGATGGTGTCGAAGTCCTTGCCGTTGCCGCCGAACGTGGAGTCGGAGACGGCCTGGATCGTGGCGTTGCCGGCACTGGTGAAGAGCTTCTGGTAGTCGAGAAAGTTGGCGTAGTTACAGGGTCCGCTGGCACCGAAGATTCCCAGCGTCGTGCCGCCCAGGGAGAGGGCGACCAGCCTGCGCTGCATGCTGAGCCATCGAGCGTTCATCGTTGTCCTCCATGCCGCGGCCGCGGCGTCGCGGCACGCCACGGTTCAACTTTCGGCTAGAACGAAACCTGGAGCTGCACACGCCAGACGAGCGAGTCGTCGTTCACGTTCGCCAGGCCGTAGGTGGCACCAGAGATTGGCGCCTCGGAGACCTTGGTGACGTCCATCTGGAGCTTCACGCGGTGGCCATCGATGTAGTAGTTGACGCCGCCGCCGTAGTCCCACGTCCCTTCGGCGCCGTTGGACAGCGCAGACACACCGCCGATGCGCCCGACGAGCTCGAGCTTCTTCTCCATTCCCGGGATCGGCAGGAAGTAGCCCGCCTGGACGTAACCGCCGTGCTGCGCGTTGGTGGAGCTGTCGCCGGTGAGTTGGAAGAGCGGCGTCAGCGGGGGACGGTCGGCGTTACGCACATCCAGGATGCGCATGACGTACTCGGCGGTCAGAGAGAAGCCCATGTACTTGAACGCGCCGTCCACGCCGAACTGGTGGATCTGGAGCCCCTCTGAGCCCGTCAGGCCGAACCCGCCCTCGCGGAAAAACGTCCGCCGGGGGAAGGGAATGCGGAGCGTTCCGTCCTGCCAGTCCTCCGAGAAGGCGTAGTGGAATCCCAGGTCCAGGGCCGGGCTGGTGTGGCCCTCCATGTCGCAGAGCATGTCGAAGTGCGAGGCGTCGTCCATCGGCGTCGGGCACTCGCCGACCAAGGCGTGCCAGACGGCCCGCGCCACGATCGCCGGGTTGGCGTCGTGGCTGAAGGCCGAGTAGTCCTCATCTGTCGTGATGGTTCGGGTGGACGGGTCGCCGAGCGTATTCACCACGTCGAGGAAGTACTCGAACCGCTTCTTGAAGAGCTGGCCCCAGATGCGCACGCCCGTTCCGTTGCCGAGGCCGAAAACCGAGTTCATGATCGGCCAGTCGACCATCTGGAGCAGCGAGGTCGACCCGACATCCGCCCGCGTGCTGGCCAGGCGAAACGTCCCGGCGCGGAACTGCAACTCGTCCGCCAGCCGGTAGTTCACGTACGCATAGAACAGCCTGGTGTCGTAGCCACTCGGCGAGCTCGTATCGAATTCGAGTACGTAGGTCAGGTCCTTCGTGTAGACGTGACCTCCGAACCGCAACCGGAAGCGGGCAATGTCGAACCCGCTTCGGTCAGTGCGGCGATACCCGGGGGCGAGATAGCGATTCTCCCGGCGCGCGTGCGAGTAGGTCCAGCGGAACTGGAGATTCGCGTTGAACTTGAGCAGGAACTTCTCGTCGCTGCTGCGGATGAAGAAGCCCTTGTCATAGCCAGCCTGGAGCGTGCTGGGCATCAGGGACTCGCGAAACTCCTCGTCCCGCAGAATCTCCCGAATCTGCTGCCGCATCAGCTCGATGCGCGCCTGGTTGACGTCCTGCTGCTCGGCGGACGACAGCCGTTGCTCCAGCGCGCTGATGCGTTTCTGCTGCTCGTCCAGCAGCGCGCGCAGGCGCACCGCGTCGTCGCTGCCATCCGTCAGCGTTCCGGCCTGATCCGCCCGCGTGGCGCCAAGTGTCCATCCGAGGACCATACATGCTGCCACGAGGCGACTGATGCAACCTGTGCTTGGCATGGCTTCACTCGCTGCGGTTCGGTTGTTCAACCGGCGCGGGAGCCGCGCACCGCGCCGTGGATACCCGACATGCACCGACCAGCGTCGCCAATCCCACAGTGCCCCACAGCACTGGGCGCATCGCCACTTGCGCGCGCCACCCCTACCGCGTCATCTATCGCTTGTTTATCAGAACGACTTTAGAAATCAACAGGGCGCGCGTTCAGGAACACATGATTTTCCGAAGTGACGGCCACCCGTCGCGACCCTGACGGCGAGTTGCCCTCTGCCGCACGATGGCACATCGCCTGCCCGAAACGGCCGAGCGGTGCAACCAGCCCGGAGCCACCGTCTTGGTGACCGGGAAGACCTGTTCCCCAGGTGCGACATCTTTCGCATGGGATCCGTCGCGAAAGCTGTCGGGGTCCGCCAGCGGGCGCGCGGGGCCCTGGCCCGTCGCCCTGTGCTGCGGACGTTGACAGTCCGGGCAGCGTGAAGTTTACTTCCGGCGGTGCGGCCTGAACTGTGGTCCGTGGCTTGTCGCCCCAGAAAGGACTGAGCGATGTTCGAATGGTGGCAGTGGCTGCTGGTTGCCCTTCTCATCGTGCTGATCGTGGTCTACTTCGTCATCAAGAAGAAGCAGCAGGGCTAGGCAACCGGCGACTGGCGAGCCGATGGTCAGCGGCCGCGCCGCGCGGGGCGGGTTTCCCCTGCGGCGCGGCCGCCGAGCTAGTGTCTTGCCCCGAGTCGCACGCTGTTCGCGGCTAGAGTCGATACCTCGGCGTCGTTCGGAGGGGGGTAGGTGGTGGTTTGCACCGCGGTCCGGCGAACGAGGCGCAATCACGTTCCCCCAGTCGGCACGCAGGCGCACGCCTTGCGCAGTCACGCGCCGGGGCCGCCCCGCGTGCTGCCCGCGTCCTCGTGGGCGATCCCCAGGATGAGCGCGACTCCGACCGCCACGATCGACACGACGGTCTCGTCCGAGACGCTGAACCCGAGCTGAGCGGCGTACGCGCCGAGTACCGTCGCGATCGCCACCTGGACCTTGCGACTGCGTAGCGGCCAGAGCCACCACCGCTGCGGGGCGTTACGCTGAATCGCGTTCATCAATTCTCCTCCTCCGCTTCAGCCGCACTGGGGTCCGAAGCCGACGCAGCGGGCTCTGCCTCGGGTGCCGCGGCCGGCGGCAGGACCTGCTTCGCGGCCGCCTGCGCCGCACGCGCCGCAGCCACCTCCCTCGTGCGGTCGATGCGCGCATCGACCTGTTTCCAGAGCAGGTCGACGATCGACTGGTCGGCAAAGAGCTTCGCGTCCACGCCCGCCAGTCGCAGCGCCCGGGCCCGCTCGTGCTGAATCGCCCAGAACTCGACCAGGTCGCGGTCGTTCCAGAGTTCGCTCAGCGCGGCCCGATGCCGGGGCTCCAGCACGAGTTCCTGCTCAGCCAGGCGATGCAGCGCATCCCTGTACAGCAGCCCGCACAGCGCGTCGTGCTGCCGCGCGAACACCGCCTGCTGCACCTCGTCGGCCCGCCGCTGGCTCTCCAGCGCGATCCGCAGCGACTCCTGCGTGCAGCCCGCCAGCAACAGCCCCAGTGAGGCCGCCAGCTTCGTCGTCGCTCGCCAGGTTTCTCGTCGCATGCCTCACCTCGCTCCTACAGGGCCCCCGCGGCCATGAGCACGCGCAAGGCCACGACGAATCCGTCCGTCCACTTCTCCGCCGCAATCGCCTCACCCAGGCGCTGGGCCGCGCTGCGAAGCTCGTCGTCTGACAGCCAGCCGCCGGGCGGCCCCTCCCGCGACAGGCCCGAGCCCTGGTAGTCGCGCGCCGGCGGCGCCTGCGCCTGCCGCACGCGCTGCGACTCGATCAGCAGCGCGTCGATCACGTGCCGTGCCGCGGTCACGAACGCCCGCGCCGCAGATGCGTCGATCGACTCGGCCACCTTCTTCAGGTCCATTTCGCTACTCCTCTCCGCAGTCCGCGCCGTCTCGACGCGGCCGCGCTACTCCAGGTCATCCAGCCGGCGCGCCAGCCGCGCCAGCACCTCCATCTCGCTCGTGCGGTGAGAGCGCAGCTCCTCGCGCAGCGCGGCCAGCGCCTCGGTGTTGGCGCGCACGATGTCGAGCAGGTTGCGATTCAGCTCGCCAAGCTGCGCCGCGTACTGCCCCACGTCGTGCAGGTGCGAAACGTGCCTGCCGCGCTCCTGCCGCTCGAGCCACCACATCACGAAGAGCAGCCCGGCGATGCCCAGCGACGCGGCGTCCCTCAGCAACTCGACTGGCATGCTCGCTCCTGCTCGCGCGTACCACGCGCGCACTGCTCGCGGATCACGCCGACCCCACTGGCGGTCCGCGCCCACGAACTGCGCGCGGCTACAGCCCGTCCAGTTCCTCGGCCCGCATCGGACGCTCGGGGGCCGTGTACAGCGGCCCGCGTGCATCGGCGTGGCCTGACGCCGGCGCCGCGGCCGCGGGCAGCAGCACCTCGCCGCGGGCCACGGCCTCGAACCAGGCGCCGGCCTGCTGGGCGAGCTTCTGCACGCGCTGCGGCAGGTCGGTCACAAACGGCGACCCGCGCCACGCGGCGTACTCGGCCAGGTCCAGCACGCGCGCGGCCAGCGCGGCCGCCAGCTCCGGGTGCGCGAGCAGGTCCACCGGCGTCGCGTACCGCCGCGCGAGGTAGCTGTTGGCCACCGCCTCGCTCTCGTCGACGATCTGCTGGGCAACGCCGGCGTCGGCCATCGTGCCGCTCACGCGGTCGGTGAGCCGCGCGTACAGCCCCGCGCCAAGCCGATTGCTGAGTTGTGCGGCCGTGATGTAGGCCATGCTCAACGCTCCTCTCCCGACTTCCCGTTGTCCTCCTGGTCGTTGCGATCAATAAAAGGTGACCAGGCAGGCATCCTGCCAGAAGCCGTACCCGCAGGCGTGAATGGCTTTGACGCCGTACTGATGCTGGTTCTCGTTGATCTCCAGCTCGCTGCCCTCGGCGAGCACCTGCACCTGGACCGGGAGCTCCTCCTGGAAGATGAACGGCCGAGTCAGGCCGTCGGTGCGGAACACCGCAAACTTGGTGGTCCAGCTCAGCCGGGGGTTCGCGATCCAACCCACCTTGAAGTGCTTGCCGGCCGCGAGCGGGTTGGTCGTCGCGTCGAGCTCCCGGCTCGCCAGCGCGGCCAGCGTGGCAGACAGGAAGTTGGACGGCACCATCACCAGGAACTCCCTGGCGGTGTCGTTCATCGGCTCGCCCTGGTCGTCCTTGAACGAGAGGATCTGGGCGATCGCCCTCAGGATGGCATCGCGCATCTCGATGTCCGCCGGCGCTGTCGGCGTGATGGCGTTGTACGTGAGGGCGTTGTCCTGCGTCCCCGAGCTGCCCTCGCTGTGATCGGTGTCGAAGAAGAACTGCCCGTCGTAGCAGGCCGTCGTCTCGCCCGCCTCGACCAGCGTCGTCAGCAGGCGGTTCGGGTGCGTGGCCACGCGCCGGGCCAGTTCGCTCACCCGGAGCATGATCTGCCCGCTCTTGTCCCGCCGCAGCTCATCCGCATCCACCCGCACCGTGGCCTCCCAGGTCTTGTTGGCGATCGTCACCCCGCTCGCGCGCAGCGGCTGCACCTGTCGCCCGCCGACCCATTCGCGAACCTGCGGGACCATCCCCAGCCAGCGGTACGTCTCCGAAGGCTGGTTGCTCTGAAACTGCATCGCCAGCGCGGTCCACCAGGCGCTCTTCGCGAACTCCTCGAGTTGCCGGTAGAAGCGCCCGACGATGGCCCGCGAGGTCAGGCCCGTATCCACAATCACGCTCATCACCGTCTCCTTGCTGGTGGCGCGCTCGCGCCGCCGCCCCGTATCGCAGTTGCCCGCTCTACCACCTGGTTCACGGCGAGTGGCCCGCGGCCGCTCGGTCCGCCGACCCGCGCCCCGAGCATCACGAGATGTCGCGGCTCAGGATGATCCACTCCGTGCCTGTGCACAGCAGCAGCGCCGTGTCGTATACCGAGTCCACCCCCGAGAACGTCGCCGCCCCGTCCACCGTCTCGGCCGCATTGCCATCCAGGACGATCGCGAACGCCGCCGCGCTGGTCTTGACGATCCGAAACCATCCGCCCGCGCGTACCGTGCTGACCGGCGGCAGCGTCAGCGTGCGTGCCGCGGTGTTGGCCATCAGCAGCGTGCGGTTCATGTGATCCAGCGTCAGCGTCTGCGTCGCGTCGCTGAGCACGGTGATCGGCTCGTTCTCGTGCACCCCCGACAGCGACGCCACCGGCTGGACGCGCACCCGCGCCACGCCCGCCGACTCTACCGCGACGATCCGCCCGATCCGGGAGTTCCCCGTGGGCACCAGCGTCAGCGTGTCGTCCCCGCTGCCGTACACATCCTTGCCGATGTCGCCGATGCCGACACCGGCCAGCGCATGCACGATGTCCACGCTCTGGTGCAGCCGCGCCAGGATGCCGCCCGCCTGGTTCCCGGGAAACGTGTTGTCGGCTTGGGCGTAGGCCAGTCCGACGTACGCGTCACCAGCGGCCAGCGGCCGGCAGTACCCGGTCGCCCGGTTCCGCCCGACCAACGCGCCCTTGTAGATCCGGGCGTTCGCATCGACCGGAAGGTCGATCAGCTCGTCAGTGGGGTAGAAGTTCACGTTGCGATCAGCCGTCAACGGCATGTGTCACCTCCTGTGGTCCAATTGCCCGTTCGTGCGCGCGGGGCCTGATTCGAGGCAGCCCCACCCGTCGCGTCGCTTACGCGACTATCGCCCGCCCCCAAGTCCAGCCACGCGCCCGCTTGCGGCGGCTCGCTCATACGCCTCCAGGTCCGCCGCTTCGAAGTTCCGCCCGGCGCCACGCTGCTCAACGGCTTGCAGTCGTGCGACCTCTCCGCGCGGATCCAGGCGCACGGCCCGCCCGGGCGGCAACACCACCGGCGCGCGGGCCAGCCGCGCCTCGGCTGCCGCGCCGTCCCGCAGGTAGTCATCGCGCCAGTCCTCCCGAGTGCTCGCCACGATCTTGCCGGCCGACATCCCACGCTCGACGAACGCATCGGCGTCGCGCCGCAGCAGCTCTTGCCGCAGCGCGGTCAACTCGCCCGCCCCGACGGGGACCGCGACCGGCCCTCGCCCCTCCGCCAGGTCGCTCGTGTCGAGAGCGCCGGCCTCCTCGCCCGCCGACCGCGCCGCCAGCGGTGGCACGCCGCGCATCGCCGGATCGTTCGTCAGGGCGACCGGCCCCAGCGCCGCCACATCGGTCCTGGCCTCGTCGGTCCAGTAGATCACCGGCGAGAAGTAGCGGTACTCGCCGCTGCGCAGCAGCTCGGCCGCCCGCGGCGTCCACGTGACGTCCGTGGCCCATAGCCCGTCGCTGCGCACCTCGAGTCCACCGATCCAGCCGGCCGCCGGCCGCAGCCCGTCGCTTCGCGTGTTGAGCTGATCGAAGCTCTGGTGCTCGTAGTCGATCGCCAGCTTGCGGCCGATGCGGTCGAACCACGCCTTGGCCGACCGCGCGTGCGCTTCGGTGAAGACGAAGCCCTCGCCGGACACGGGCCGGTCGACCTTGACCTCGCCGAAAGGGATGAGCAGGAAAGCGCAGACCGGCTCGCCGGACTCGCGCCCCAGCGCGGTGACGCACAACCGCGACGAGAGCGCCTGGTCCTCACTGCCGTCGGCGCCGAGCGCAGTCAGCAAGACGGCGTCGACCCGCTCAGCCAGGTCGCAGATCACTTCACGGAACCGTTCGACCTGCCCACCCAGGTCGCCGCGCGCGATCTCGACCGCCTCGCACAGCCCGGCCAGGATTCGCGCCCGCATGTAGGGCCCCACCGGCGCCCGCACCGCGCCGAGTCGCACTGGGTTCGTGCACTCACTTGGGACGCCGTGCTCGGCGCGGCTCGCCGCTCGCGCGGCTCGTGCCGCCGTTCCGCTCCGCCGCTCGCCGCATGAGTTCGATGTTGCCTTTCTCATTGGTCTCACCTGTCGCCTTGAAGCCAAGCCGCTCATAAAAGCCCCGTGGATCGCCGCTGCTCATGTCGAGCTTGGCCCGCACTTCGCTGGCCCCGCTCGCGTTGACCAGGGCCTGCCCGATGCCCAGCCCCCGATACGCGGGGTGAACAATGGCGTTCACCAGCCGCGTGCTCCGCGTCGTGATCGCGACGCCGACCAGAATGCAGTCGATCTCCGCGACCCAGACCTGGTGGTACGCGCTGCGCAGCAGCTCACCAAGCTGCCCCCGCCGCACGAAGTAGTCCCTCCTCAGGACCGTGTCGAAGAAGAAGCTCAACGGCGCCTCGTCGCTCGGCGCGGCACGCCGCACCGTCAACTCCACCCGCGGCCCCGCCGTCGCGCCGCCTCCGCCGGCTGCCCGGTCCGCCGGCGACGGGGCCGCCATCGGCACGCAGTTCGCCCGCGCGCTCATCGGCCGCCCCTCCCCGCGAGAACCGGCTCGCCCGTTCGTGGCTCCGGGATCCCCAGCGATGCGTGCACCCACGGCCGCGAGACCGGCAACCCCAGCTCGTTCACCGCCACCGCCAGCGTGTCGGCCAGCGACCGCGTGTCCACCGTCTGGACCAGCGCCCGGCGGCAGTGTGGCACCGGCGCGTCGGGCCCCAGCGCGCTGCGCACGAGCGGCGCCAGCAGTCCCCGTCGAATCGACGCTGCCTCCTGGGCCATGTCGTCGGCCAGCAGGTCCTCACGAACGCGGTCGTGCACCTCGGCCGCCGCGCGAGACCCGCCGCTGCGGATGTCCGTCGTCAGCGACTGGCCCAGCCAGAGAATCGTCACCTCCGTGTTGCAGTACTCCTGGAGGGCGGCGTAGGGCCGCGACTCGCTCTTGGCCGCGTCGATGAAGCGAAGGTCCACGTTCTTCCCCACCACCGCCACCGCGTCCGTGTTCAACGCCTCGAGCATCCGCAGCAGCTCGCGCTTGTCGGCGTCGGGCGTGCCGGGGTCGAACTGCGCGACGCGGATCGGCATCCCCGCCACCTGCGAGAAAATCAGCCAGTCCTTGAAGCTCAGGTTCTGCGCCAGGAACAGCAGCGCCGACGCACGCAACAGCCCCCCCTCGAAAGGCCGCCCCGGCACCGGCCGCGGCTGATGAACAACCCACTTGCTCGGCTGCTCGTCGAGCGCCGGCCCGCCCGCGGGCGCTTCCTCGGTGCGCACCCGGACTCGCCACGGCTCGACCGGATCACCGACCAGCCGCGAGTGCGGCACGGGCACGATGTCGACCAGGTCGCCGCGCTCCCACACCAACTCACAGACCGCCAACCCGTGCGCCAATGCGCCGGCCAGGTGCGTCAGGGCCTCGCGAAGTCGTTCCTGGCGGCCCAGCGCGCGGCGACAGAGATCCGCCCCCTGCTCGGCCCGTGCCTGCTCGCGCACACCTCGACCTTCCGCTTGCGCCGGCACGATCTCCCAGTCCATCCCCGTCAGCGCCAGGCGCCGCGTCGCTTCCACCGCCGCCAGGCGCGGCCAGCGCTGAAGCATGTCCGCGCCAAGCTCGTACTGGGCCTGGGGCTGACCCCCGTCCGCCGCCTGGAGCAGGGCCAGCAATCGCGAGGGCGTCAACCCGATCGTCGGATACAGCTTCAGGCTGTCGTCGCGCCAGGCCCGTACGACACGTTCGGTCGAGGGTCGACGTCGATTGCCAGGCAGGAGGGAGCCCAGGCGCTTCATCGCGGTCCAGAGGCGGTGGGGTCGGGTGTCAGCCACGGCGATCTCCCGTCAGGCCGGCCAAATGCCGGTCCGGCCGCACAACCCTACCCGCGCATTTCGAGATAATCTAGATTTTCACGAGGCCGGGTACATCGGCCGCTGGACCTGCCCACCGTTCTGCGCCCTTCTGTCACCTCTTGCACACCCCCCTCTTCCAGGGCCGGCGTTAATCAATTCTTAACATCCGGTCCTGATACCGACTGTTGCCGCGATCCGCGCTCGTCGCGGACCGGCCAGTCGGCCGGCCCGGACCTGAGCCGCCGGAGGCGTGGGAGATCCGCCCATGAGAGCTAAGTACCGAACCCACCCGGGCTTCCTCCTCGTCGCCCCGCTCCTGATCACCGCGTTCGCCCTGCTCGGCTTCGCCCAGCCGGCCGCCAATCGCACCGATGCGTCCCGCATTGTGGTCGACGGCTCCACGACCGTCGGCCCCATCGCCAAGGCCTTCGCCGAGCACTTCCGTAAGCTCCGCCCCGACCTGGCCGTCACCGTCGCGGAGTCCGGCAGCGGCAATGGCGTCAAGGCGCTCATTAACGGAAGCTGCGACGTGGCCACGCTGTCCCGTTTCATGACGCCCGCCGAATACAAGGCGGCCGTCGACAAGGGCGCCACGCCCTTCCCGCACGTCGTCGCCATCGACGGCATCGCCGTCGTCGTTCACCCCTCCAATCCCCTGACCAACCTCACCGTCGAGCAGGTGCGCGACATCTACGCCGGCAAGTTCGACAATTGGAACCAGCTCGGCGGCCCAAATGCCAAGATCGTCCGCATCAGTCGAGACACGAACTCCGGCACCTATCGCTCGCTCCACGAACTCGTCATGGGCGAGGCCCAGATGAGCGCCGACACCGAGAAGGTCGGCAGCAATGGCGGCGAGCGCCAGCGCGTCGCCTCTACCCCCGGGGCCATCGGGTACGTTGGCCTGGGCTTCCTCGGACGCGACCTGAAGGCGCTCAGAATCGCCGGCGTCGACCCGTCTCCGGAGAACATCGTCGCTGGCCGCTACCCCATTGCCCGCCCGCTCTTCTTCGTGACCAACGGGTACCCCGCGCTGGGATCGCCCGTCCACGAGTTCGTCACGTTGCAGCTCACGCCCGAGGGCCAGTCCCTCATCGAGGAGCTGGGCTTCGTCCCCATCACGCGCTACACGTCGCCAAGCGGGGAGGCCCACCGCCAGTGACGCGGCTCGCTGCCGAGACGGCATTCTCGACCCGTCTGCGCCGGCAACGCCCGCAGCGCGCGCTGCTGCTCAGCGCGACGGCCGTCACGCGCCGCCGGGCGCTCGACTGGGTCGGACACGCGCTGCTGTTCCTTGTCGCGGCCAGCTCGGTGCTGGCCGTGCTCTTCATCTTCGTGTTCATCGCCCGGGACGCGCTGCCGTTCTTCAGGCTGCAGGGCTTCACCGAGTTTTTCACCTCGACAACCTGGCGGCCCGCCGCCGACCCCCCTGTATTCGGAGCCCTGGCCATCTTCGTTGGCTCGGGACTCGTGACGCTCGGCGCCGCACTCTTTGCCGTCCCGCTCGGCGTACTCGGCGCGATCTGCCTCAGTGACATTCTCCCGTTCTCGCTGCGGCAGATCGTCAAGCCGATCATCGAGGTTCTCGCCGCCATCCCCTCCGTCGCCTTCGGGTTCTTCGCGCTTGTCGTGCTCGCGCCGCTGCTCCAGGAGCGCGGCGGACTGCTCATCGCGATCGCGTGGTGGGCCGTCGCGGGGCCGCTCAGCGTCCTGTTCATCCTCGTGACCTCGGACTACCTCTCGGCTCGGTTTGCGCCACGACGCCGTGGCCTGGGCCGCGCGCTCGCCGTGCTCGCTCTGCTGCCGCTCGCGTACTGGGTCTTCGCGACCGGCCAAGGCTTCCTGGAGCTGAAGGTCCCCGCCGGAGCCAACGCCCTCAACGTCTCCCTCATCCTCGGCATCATGGCCCTCCCGACCGTTATCAGCGTCTCGGAAGACGCCCTCCAGGCGGTCGGCCGCGAGCTGCGCGAGGGCGCCTACGCCCTCGGCTCCACCCGCGCCGAAACGCTCATCCGTGTCGTCCTGCCAGCCGCGTCCAGCGGCATCGCCGCCGCCGTCATCCTCGGCGTCATGCGCGCGATCGGCGAGACGATGGTCGTCTGGATGGCCTCCGGAAACGCCGCCCAGATCCCCGAGCCGTGGTACAACTTTCTCGCACCGGTCCGAACCCTCACGGCCACAATCGCCGGCGACATGGGCGAAGCCGACCACGTCACCGGCTCAGCACGCTACCACGTCCTCTGGGCCCTGGCCCTCTCTCTCCTCTTGATCTCATTCGTCGCGAACCTCGTCAGCGAGCGCCTCGTCCGGCGTGCCGCCCGAAAGCTCCGGTGAGCCGCGCATGCATCTCGCCACCCGCAAGATCGCCGACCGCGCCTTCACCAGCCTCGGAGTCTTCTCCACGCTCCTCGTCGCCGCGGCCCTGCTCATCCTGCTCCTGCCCATCGTCGTCGGCGGCGTCGGCGCCTACTGCTTCCGCGGCACCGTCGAGTTCCGCCGCATGCTCCTGGAAAACTTCGCCCGCGGCGACCAGGCCGGCCTCGCGGCTGAGCTGGAGCAAGCCCGGGCGGCTCGCCAGCCCGTGTTCGACGCCCTGGCACGCTACGAGGCCGAGTTGTCCGGGCTCTCCCCCGCAGAGCGCCGGGCCCGCCGCGAGCCCTTGAATGAACTCAAAGCAGCACTGCGCGAGCTGCTCGGTCCGCTGCCGGACGAGCCAACCCCGATGCTGCCCCGCTTGCAGTACGGGCAGACGCGCTGGGACCGCGCCAAGGTGAAGCTCGAGCACGTGCTCTACACCACCGAGTGGGTCCAGTCCGACCCCTCACAAATGGCCCGTCCGGTGCTCGTGCCCCGCGTTGACCAGTTCCGAGGCACCCAACTCGAACCCGTCTTCGACGTCCTCGCGCGCGACCTCGTGGCCATGCTCCGCCCGCGCTGGACCTTCTACCCGAGCTTCCTCACCGACAAGTCCGTGGACGTGCACGTCTTCGGCGGCATCTGGGCCGAGGTGCTCGGCACGCTCTACCTGACGCTCGGCGCCGTCCTCTTCGCCGTCCCGATCGGTGTCCTGTCCGCCATCTACCTCGTCGAGTACGCCCGCGAGAACGCCGTCGTCGGCTTCATCCGCAGTTGCATCAGCACCCTCGCCGGCGTGCCCAGCATCGTGTTTGGCCTCTTCGGACTGGCCTTCTTCCTTAACACGCTGCAGCTTAACGGCGGGCAGCGCAGCGTCCTGGCCGGCGCGCTCACACTCGCCCTCCTCATTCTTCCCGTGATCATCCGCGCCGCGGAGGAAGCCATCCGCGCCGTCCCGCACACGTTCAAGGAGGCCTCGCTCAGCCTTGGGGCCTCGCGCTGGCACACCGTCCTCAACGTCGTCCTCCCCGCGGCGCTCCCCGGCATCCTCACCGGCATCGTCATCAGCATGGGCCGGGCGGCCGGCGAGACCGCCCCGATTATCTTCACCGCCGCCGTCAGCGTCGGGCAGCCGCTCCAGGTCTGGGAGACCCTTAACCATGCCACCCCCGCGCTACCCTGGAACATCTACAACCTGTGCACCGAGCACGAAGCCGCCGCCGAGATCCGCCATGTCCAGTACGGGATGGTCCTTACGCTCGTCGCGCTCGTCCTCCTGCTCAACTGCGCCGCCATCTTCCTGCGGGCGCGCGTCAGCCGACGCCTCACCGGATAAGCGCATGGCCTGCGAGACCGCCGAGCAAGTGGCCTCCGCCGCGCGTGCCGATGACCGGCACGTCGCCACGGAGCGCTTCTCCGTCCTCTACGGCGCCAACGAGGCTGTCAAGTCCGTCACCTTCGCAATCCCACGCGGCAAAGTGACCGCACTCATCGGCCCCTCCGGCTGCGGCAAGAGCACGCTGCTGCGGGCCATCAACCGCATGAACGACCTCATCCCCAACTGCCGCACCGCGGGCCAGATGCTCCTCGACGGCCAAGACATCTACGGCCCCCAGGTCGACGTTACCGCCCTGCGACGCCGCGTCGGCATGGTCTTCCAGAAGCCCAACCCCTTCCCCAAGTCCGTATTCGATAACGTCGCCTACGGCCCGCGCATCCACGGCGTGCGCAGCCGCGCCGAACTCGACGCCGTCGTCGAACGCAGCCTCCGCCACGCCGCCCTCTGGGACGAGGTCAAGGACCGGCTCAAGGAGAACGCCCTGCGGCTCTCCGGCGGTCAGCAGCAGCGCCTCTGCATCGCCCGGGCCCTGGCCGTCGAGCCCGAACTGCTGCTCATGGACGAGCCCACCTCCGCCCTCGACCCCATGGCCACCGACCGCATCGAGCAGCTCATCGCCGACCTCCGCGGCGAGTACACCATTGTCATCGTCACGCACAACATGCAGCAGGCCGCCCGCGTCTCCGACGTGGCCGTCTTCCTCTACGTGGGCGAGCTCATCGAGGTCGGCGAAACCGGGCAGATCTTCACCAACCCCGTCCAGAAGCGCACGCAGGACTACATCACTGGCCGCTTTGGCTGATCCCCGCTTCCCACCGCGTATCGCGGGGAGCGAAACGGAACCCCCCTCCCTCCCAGGGAGGGGAAAGGGAGGGTTGCGGCGCCAGACGCTCCGTGTCCAGCCGCCGCCGCCGCCCCCGTGTTAAGATACCGCCCCGCGAAAGGACTCGCCGATGACCGCCCATTTCGTCTCTCTCCTCGAAGAGCTCACCCGCCGATCACTCCGCATGGCCGCCCAGGTCGAGGACATCCTGGCCGAGGCGTGCGAAACCATCTTCGATGCCAGCGAGGCCCTCGCGCTCCGCGTGATCCGCCGCGACCACGAGGTCGACCAGGCCGAGGTCGAGGTCGAGAGCGAGGTCATTCGGCTGCTGGCACTCTATCAGCCTGTGGGCGTGGACCTGCGGCTGCTCTGCACCATCCTGAAGGTCAACAACAACCTCGAGCGCGTCGCGGACTGCGCCGTCAACGTCGCCGAGCGCGCCCGCCACGGCCAGCTCCAGCTTGTGGCCCGCGAGAGTGCCGAGCTCAAACAGCTCTGCCCCGTCGTACGCCAGGCGCTGCGCGACGCGGTCCAGGCCTACGCCCAGGACGACGCCGCCCTGGCCCGCTCGGTCGCCACGCAGGACAACGCCATCGACGCCCTCTACGGCCAGATCATCCGCGACGTCGTCGCCCACCCCGAGCGCACGGCCGCCAACATGGCCGCGTACCTCGACCTGCTCTCCGTGGCCAAGAACCTCGAGCGCATCGCCGACCACGCCACCAACATCGCCGAGGACGTCATCTATCTCGCCACCGGCAAGATCGTGCGCCACCAGGCCCGAGGCGGCGACGCCCCGACCCGAGGCTGAGCCCCAGTCCGAAATCTGCATCCGAGCCGACCGCGCGAGCGGTCGGTTACCCAGTCGCCGTAATCCGAGCCGACCGCGCCAGCGGCCGGTCAGATGGTCAGAACCACCCTCACGCCCGAGGCTGCCCCTACCCTTCCCCTTCCCCCTCACAGGGAGGGGTTGGGGGAGGGTCGAATCCCTCGGTAGAACCTCCGACTCGACGCTTCCGTCCGGCCCGCGGGGCGTCAATCCGACGATCCGTGTGGCGCGCTACGGCTCCCACTTCGGCAGCGGATGGTCACCCTTAATGTCGGAAGCGTCGTACATCCCCGGCATGAAGACGGTGACGTTAGACCCCCCACACACCGGGCAGCGAATCGGAATCACAACTCGCATCGGCTCGCCCGCCACCTGGCGCTCGAGCTGCGGAATGAACCGTTTCTGACAATCCGGGCAGAACTGCCACTGATACAGCGCGTCTGCCTTGCAGGACGGACAGGGCAAGGGCTCCCGCGTTCCGAAGCGCACGGTCGTTGTCGATTCCGTCTTGCACGACATGCACAGCCCGTGGAGCTGTATCCGATCCGGAGCGTCCGACGCCCTTCCACCTCCGCGAAAGAACATGAAACCGGCCCCTAAGAGGGCGACGACCGCTATGACGGTCAGGAGCACGTTCTTCTGAGGTGCAGCCATCGCGACTCTCTCCAGACACCGGTTCGCAGCGCCCTAACGCCGCTGCAGCGGGTCCGCAGGCAGCTTGTTCCAGATGCGGTTGGCCGTGCGATAGTGCGCACTGAGCCGCTCGGGGAACGCGAACGGATGGTAATTCCGGTTGTTGGGATCAGGGTCGAGGAGCTTGATGTTGATGGAGCCCTGTCTCGCGTACATGTACCACGGTTGACGCAGCACCTGCCCGGGCAGCGGATTCGAGGGATCCTCGTCGTAGCCGGTGACCCGTTCCGGGTTAGGCTGTATCGGCGACCTGTATCGCTCATCCACACCACGCGTCGACTTCTCGCCCGGCAGCCACACGAAACTCTTGTTCGTGTCCACCGTCCGGAAGTTAAGGTCGTCGCGCGACATCGGTACGCGCGGCGTGATCACGCCCACGTGCCCATCCGCGTACAGGAAGTTCGCGCGCCGCGCATTGCCACCGTGTCGCCATGCCAGAGACGTGCCCTCGTTCGGCGCCTGCCACGGCTGTGGTGGAGCGGGGAAGAGCTTTGACCAGAAAGGCTGCGAGGCCGCGACCCCCGCGAACCACGTCCAGTTACCGTCCGCCGTCACAACTTGGCGAGCGGGGTCCTTGAAGCGGTCCTCCCGGTAATTGAAGTGAAAGATGATACTCAGTGCGAAGCTCGTTCGGATCCCGTCGCGCCAGGATTCGCTCGCGCCCTGCTTGCGCGTGAAGATGTACTTGCGACCGTTCCACGCGCCCGAGCTTCGGACACGTACGATGTCGCTGGGCCGCTCGTCCGACGGACACGCCTGCAGCTCCGTCGAGCCGATGTAATCAAGGTCGAAGAGCACGTCCGCGTACGTGTACATCGGGAATCCGTCCGGCGTCCCAAGATTCCCCGCCACGCCGTCATCCCATGTCGGCCCGAAGTCGTTGTTCTCCGTCCAGCAGCTTTGAAACCCGACGGCCATCTGCTGAAGCTGCGTCCCGCACTTCACCGTCTTGGCCTGCTCCCGGGCATTGGCCAGGCTCGGCAGCAGGATCGAGATCAGCAGGGCTATGATCGCCACCACCACCAGCAGCTCGATCAGCGTGAATCCCCACCGCCCAGGCGACGCACCCATGCTCTCGCGATGCCCACGTCCCATTCTCATACTCCTCCCCCCGCTGGGCGATCAGCCCGCCGAATCGTCGCGATCATCGGCCGCACAGCGATCTGGCTCACGATACGCTTCGCTCAGTCGATGTTAACGGGCCGCAAGCGGTTTTTCCAACGCGCGACGCCAGTCTCTATCGGAACAATCCGCCCCGCGGCCGCACCGAGTGCCCGCCTCCGCCCGTGCGTCTTCTGACCCGCCCCGTCCATGCACCGTCTGCCCGCCCCGGCCGCCACGCCGCCCCCTCTCAGGGGGGGCACGGGCAACGGTCATCACGCACCCAGGCCGCGCGCCGACAACTACACCCGCCCCCCCCTCGCGCGGCGCGTTGTGCACGTCACCGAATCCGCACCGCGCCGAACAGGATATTCGGGTCCATTGTTATCCGCTCGCGCCGCACGCGCGCGCCGAAGGGCCCGGAAATCATGCCGCTGCGCTCGCCCGATCGCGTGTTTTCGGGCCGCAAACAGGCCGGTTTTCTTGACTTCGGACCCCCGTCCTGATAGCTTCAGTGTGGGAAAGCGGCTACGTCTTCGTACCTCCCCTTTCTCCGTGTTGCGATCGGCATCGCGGCACGAAGTGCGAGCCGCGCAGGGCGGGAAGCCTGCGCGTCCTGCGAATGCATAGCGGGTGCTGCATGTGGCGACGCCCACAACGGTCTTCGTACCGACAGGCGAACTCGCTCTCCGCGCACACCGCTCTCTCACTCCCTCAGAACACCCCATGGAGGAAAAGCGCATGACACGGATTCTGCTCACAGTCGCGGCCGCGGCCGCGCTCTGTAGCACGGCCCTCGCCCAGACCCGGATCGACGGCCGCGTCCTCGAACCCACCTACGGCAACCCCCTCGTTGTGCAGGATACGGCGACCGGCTTCGGCGATTCCAACCTCGGCCGACCCGACGTCGCCAACGGCTCCGAACTCGACGGCGCCTACGGCTACATCAATGGCGGCGTCCTTTACCTGGCCCTCACCGGCAACCTCGAGTCCAACGGCAACCAGCTCGAAATCTTCATCGATAGCCGCGCCGGCGGCCAGAATCGCCTCCGCTACGAGAACCCCGGCTCCCCCGGCGCAGACCTCCTGCGCATGTCCGCCAGCGATTCCTCCAACACCGACGGCCTCAGGTTCACCCCCGGCTTCAACGCCGACTTCTGGATCTCCGTCGAGGTCTTCGGTGATCCGGCCACGATCTACGCCGAGTATGCCGAGCTGTGGGTCGACGCCGGCAACCCGGGCGTCTATTACTACCTCGGCCAGGCCTTCACGACCTGCGTCAACGCCGACGGCACACTCACCGGCGGCGACAGCGGCGCCCCGGCCATCAGGGTCAACGTCGACAACCGCAACGTGCTGGGCGTCCCCGGGACCGACCTCGTTGGCGGCGACGATCCGGCCCTGGTCAAGACCGGCGTCGAGCTCGCCATCCCCCTCAGCGCCATCGGCAACCCTGCCGGCCCCGTCAACCTGACTGTCTTCATCAACGGCCAGCAGCACGACTTCGTGTCCAACCAGTTCCTCTGGGGCCTCTTCGGCGTCACGGCCAACCTCGGCGAGCCGCGCAACGTCGACCTGGGCACCACCGCCCACATGCCCTTTGCCGTCCCGGTGATCAACAACCTGCTCGGCGCCTGCTGCATCGGCACGAACTGCTCGATCACGACCCAGGCCGGGTGCAGCGGCACCTGGCTCGGCGCCAACACGACCTGCGACGCCAACCCCTGCAACGCCGTCCCCGACGGGCGCTGCTGCATCGACGACGGCTTCAGCGGAACCTGCCGCGTGACTGAGCAGGCGCTCTGCACGCAGCTCGGCGGCACCTGGACCGCGGGCCAGAACTGCGAAGGTTGCCCCTGCCTGATCGATCCGAAGGGCGCCTGCTGCGTGGGCACCACCTGCTCCGTCGTCACCGAGGCGGCCTGCACCGCCGCCAGTGGTAGCTACCTCGGCAACTACACAAACTGCAACAACACGCCGTGCGCTGAAGGCGCCTGCTGCACCGGCGTTGATTGCGCCGTCACGCGCGAGTTCGAGTGCACCGGCCTGTCGTCCTACTTGGGCGCCGGCACCACCTGCGTCGGCAACCCCTGCGCCGAGCCCAGCTTCCCCGCTCCGTACATCGCGGGCGGCTTCCAGGGCTGGAACCCGACCAGCACGCCGATGGTCAACGCCGGCGGCGGCAAGTGGACGTACACGGTCACCGGCCAGGCGCCCGGCGCGCGCGTCGAGTTCAAGATCACCAACGGCCTCGACTGGAGCGCCCCCGGCCACAAGAACTTCCCTGGCGCCAACAGCTGGGCCTACTGCGACGAGAACGGCTCGGTCACCATCACGTACGACAGCAATTACTACAACGACGGCTGGTCCCCCTACCGCGACCGTCTCGGACTTGACGTCCCCGTCGGCGAGTGGGGCGTCCCCGGCAATCACGGCAGCGAGTTCGGCGGCTCCGACTGGGCCAACGGCAGCCCGGCGATCCTGCTCGACCCGACCGGTGACCCGCACGTCTACTCCAAGTCGTTCACGAACATCCCGCCCGCCAACTACGAGTTCAAGTTCACCAAATTCGGCACGTGGGACTCGATCAGTTGGGATGCCCGCAGCGTCGGCACGGCCAACTGGGCCTACTCGATCGCTGACGCGACCGAGGTGATCACGTTCACGGTCGACAACTTCCACGGTCGCGTCAAGTACGAGATCGTCGCAACGCCCACCGGTTGCCCCGGCGACAGCAACTGCGATGGCGCCATCGATTTCGACGACATCGACTTCTTCGTCGCGGCGTTGAGCGGTGAGCAGGCCTGGATCGACCTGCACATCGCGACGTTCGGCCAGGCTCCGACCTGCCCGTACAGCAACAACGACGTCGACGGCATCGGTGGCGTGACCTTCGACGACATCGACCCGTTCGTCGCCGTCATCGGCTCGTCGTGCCCGTAGAAACGGGTCGGCGCGCCGCGAGCGTGAGCTAGACCGAGCCGGTGCGTGCTCCTCACCGAGCACGCACCCCTCGGAGCAGATGGAGGACCGGGACGCGCGTCCCGGTCCCGAGGTGAGAGAAGCGTCCGCCGGCTCAGTGTGCTGGCCGGCGGATCCCGTGTGGGCGAGTACGCCCCGCCACGGGTTGTGAAACTGCCCACAGGAGGTCAGGAGATGAAGAAACTCGCACTCGTATGCCTGCTGGCCGCGGCCGTCCCCAGCTTGGCTGCCCTGATCACGGCCCACTCCGACACCACGCCCACCGGCGCGGTCGTCGATGGCGTTCTCGGCCCCGGCGAGTACGGCAACGGCGCCTACCAGTACCTCGGCGCCGGCACCGGCTTTGGCGGTGTCGTAGGAAACGGCGCGCTCTACATGGATAGCGACGCCGGCAACCTCTACATCGGCTTCCAGCCCGGAGGTAACCTCAACGACAACGTCGTCATCATGCTCGACACCCGCGCGGGCGGCTTCCTCGATGCCGACATGCGCGACCGCGCCGACGGCGGCCGCCGTGGCGCTTCCGAGCAGTGCCTCGAGGCCGACGACGCCTATCCCGCTGGCGTCTTCCCGGACTTCGCCGTTGTCATCGGCAGCTTCGGCATCGTCCTCTTCGAGCTGACCGCCGGCAGCACCGATGGTCACCTCAATTTCCTGAACTACGACGGCACGTTCACCGGCAACGGCACGAACTTCCGCGAGTACGCCATCCCCCTGGCGACCCTCGGCCGTTCGGTTCCTGGTTGCATCAAGTTCTTCGTGCCGTACATCAGTGACAGCGGCTATGCCAGCAACGAGTCCATCCCGCCCTATGACCCGCTTCAGCTCAACGGGAACCCGGGCTTCGGCGATGGGCAGTTCGGCGGCACGGTTGGAACGCCGGGCTACGGCAACCACAACGAGTTCTGCGTCTATCCCGAGCCGACCTCACTCGCCCTCCTGGGCCTGCTGGCCGGCCTCGTGATGCGCCGCCGCTGACCCGCGGCAGCCCGACGCAGAGCAGGCAGCTTCGCGATCCGGCGTCCCCGCGCTCGCGTGCGGGGCGCCGCCTCGTCCGCAGCGGGCGCGCCGCGGACACGGGAATGGTCGTCTGAGCGCGAGCCCCGAGGCTCGCGCTCTTTCTATCGCACCGCGCACACGGCCGCGGCTCGCCGGGGTGACGTCAGCGCGCCGACCGAGAACCTGCTCTGGTCGCGAGCGAGCCGGCTTTTCCGCGGCCCCGACTTGGGTTTCGCGGTCGGCGCTCGATATACTTGACGATGTCGAGCCTTCACCCGATCCGCCGATCGTGTCCGCCTCCCGGTCACCGCATGAGCATCATCGAGGGACTCTCTATGCCCCGCCCGCTCCGCGCACTCCTCGCAACTCTGGTCGCTCTTCTCGCCGGCGCCGGGGTCACCTCGGCCGCTTCCAACGACAACAACGTCGAGTGGGCCGGCGTGTCGCACGTCCCGTGGCAGGATCGCCAGCCGCTCTGCCCCGTGAACCGCCAGAGCTTCGCCGTGTACTTCCAGGCGTACCGCTTCGACCTGACCGCCGCCCGGGTGCACTTCACCGACGGTGCCAGCAGTGTCTGGATTGATGCGAGCTTCGATCGCGACCGCGGACCGTACGCCGTCTGGAAAGCCCAAATCCCAGCCTCCACGAACAACCTGGTGAGCTACTACCTCGAGCTGATCGACGGCACCGACGTCGACTACTACGGCCCGGGCGGCATGTCCGACGACCCGCCGGCGTCCGGCTTCACGCTCGACTTCGCGACCAGCGCCCACGCCCCGCTTGGCGCGTCGTACGTCGGGCCCGGGCTCGGCACGGTCTTCAAGGTCTGGGCCCCGACGCGGACGCAAGCCTGGGTCCGCGGACAATTCAACAACTGGGGCACGAGCAACCCCATGATCAAGCAGGGCGACTACTTCGTCGCCCACGTACCAAACGCCGTTCCTTGGCAGCAGTACAAGTACATGTTCAATGGGGACATCTGGAGATCCGATCCGCGCGGCCGCCAGCTCAACCCGTCCGACAACTACAACACGTTCATCGTCAACTCTGACGAGTACGCTTGGCAGACCGGCAACTTCCAGACGCCCGCCTTCGAAGACCTCATCATCTACCAGCTCCACATCGGGACGTTCGCCGGCCGCAACGACCCGCTCGGCTCGACCCCCAATCCGTCACGCTACGTCGACGTCAAGGCACGGGCCGCGCATCTTCAGGAGCTCGGCATCACCGCCGTCCAGTTCAACCCCTTCACCGAGTTCCCCTGGGACTGGTCCGCCGGCTACAACCCCATCACGCAGTACGCCCCCGAGTGGCGCTACGGCTCGCCCAACGACGTCAAGGCGATGATCGACGAGCTCCACAGCCGCGGCATCGCCGTCATCCTCGACGTCGTCTGGAACCAGTTCTCCAACACCGACAACTTCCTTTGGAACTTCGTCGGCTCGCAGTGCTACTACGACCCCGTGCCGCCGCAGACGCCCTGGGGCCCGCAGCCCGATTTCGACCGGGCCGAGGTCCGCGAGTACTTCGTGCACAGCCTGCTGCACTGGCTCGAGGAATACCGCGTCGACGGCTTCCGCTTCGACGCGACCGACTTCATCCCTCAGTATCAGGCCGGCGGGTGGAGCCTCATGCAGTGGGCCAATGACACCGTCGACAACCGCTTCGTCGACAAGTTTGTCTACGCCGAGCAGCTCCCCAACAACACCTGGGTGACCCGGCCGACCAGCGCCGGCGGCGCCGGCTTCGACGCCCAGTACAACATGCAGTGGCGCGACAACATCCGCGGGGCCATCTTCGCCGCCGCCAGCGGCGACCCCTCCATGGCCAGCGTCCGCGACGCCATCAACGGCTACGACGCCTTCCTCCGAAACCAGCGGGCCATCAACTACATCGAGCTGCACGACGAGGCCTGGCCCGACAGCGGCGGCCAGCGCATGGTCAAGACCATCGACCCATCCTGGCCCCACGACAGCGTCTACGCCAAGGGCCGCACCAAGCTCGGATTCGGCCTCACGCTCGTCGCCCCGGGCGTGCCCGCAATCCTCATGGGCACCGAGTGGCTCGAAGACACCGACTTCGGCGCCGGAAGCTGGAACAACGTCCCCGAGAACCGCATCAACTGGTCCCTCAAGAGCTACCACGCCCGCATCTTCCGCTTCTACAAGGACCTCATCGCCGTCCGACGCTCCAACGGCGCCCTGCGCGCGAATGCCGGCCACCAGGTGCACCACGTCAACGAGGGTGGCAACGTCATCGCTTTCCATCGCTGGGACCTCTCCGGCAACCGAATCCTGGTCGTCGCCAACTTCAGCAACACCACCTACACGAACTACCAGATCGGCGTCCCCGCCGCCGACACCTGGTACGAACTCGTCAACTCCCAGGCCCCCGGCTACGACGGCGACGGACCGTCCAACGGCGGCGGCGTCCCCGCCAACGCCGGACCCTACGACGCCCAGCCGTTCTCGCTTCGGCTGCGCCTCCCCGACATGGCCCTCATCGTCCTGCGCCACAACCACCCGCCCGACAACTTCCTCGACGCCGATGGCGACGGCTATAACGACGTCAGCGACAACTGCCCCAGCCACTACAACCCCGACCAGGCCGACTCCAACGGCGACGGCGTCGGCGATGCCTGCGACTGCAACCACAACGGCGTCGACGACGCGACCGACATCGCCAACGGAACCAGCCTGGACCTCAACGGCAACGGCATACCCGACGAGTGCGAGACCCCCGCAGCTTGCCCGGGCGACGCCAACTGCGACGGCAGCGTTGACTTCGATGACATCGACTACTTCGTCGCGGCCCTCGGCGGCCAGCAGGCCTGGATCGACCTGCACCTGACCCTCACCGGCCAGCCCCCGACGTGCAGCTTCGCAAGCAACGACGTCAACGGCAGCGGCCAGGTGGACTTCGACGACATCGACGCCTTCGTCGCCGCCATCGGGTCGAGCTGCCCCTGACGCCGCGCTGAGCAGTCGCGGAGCACCGCGGGGACCGCGTCGTAGTCGGTCTCGCCGTCGATCAAACGGCAGCCCGCCAGTCACCCCGCGCGTTTCGCGCTTCGCTATTCGCCATTACCCCTTCACCGCCCCCAACTGGAGACCGCCCACGAGCTGCTTCTGGGCGACGAAGAACAGGACGATGCACGGCACCATCGTCACGATGCTCGCCGCCATCAGCAGGTGCATGTCGCGGAAGTCGCCGTACTGGTTCTTGAACGCGTTCAGCGCGATGGCCAGCGTCATCTGGTCCTCGCTTTGCAGGTAGATCAGCGGCCCCAGGAAGTCGTTCCACGCGAAGATGAACGTGAACACCGCCGTGATCGCGATCACTGGCCGGCACAGCGGCAGCATGATCCGCCACCAGATCGTGAAGTACCCGCAGCCGTCGATCCGCGCGGCTTCCACCAGCGCCTCGGGAATCTGCGAGAAGAACTGCCGGAACATGAAGATGTAGAACGCCGTCCCGAACAGCGCCGGCACGACCAGCGGCAGCATCGTGTCGATCCATCCGAACCAGCGGAACAGGATGAACGTCGGCACCATCGTCACCTGCGCCGGCAGCATCATCGTCGAGAGCATCAGGACGAACAGCCCCGTCCGTCCGCGGAACCGCAGCCGCGCGAACGCGTAGCCCACCAGGCTGCACGAGAAGAGTTGGCCCAGCACGCTCAGGGCCGTGATTACCACCGTGTTGGCCAGTGCGTCGAGAAAACCCTGCCAGCGCGCCCCGCTGCCCATCCGCGACAGCGCCTCGGCGTAATTGCCCCACTCCAGCGTCCGCGGAATGACCTGGAGCGCCTCCGTCCCCGCCGCTGCCGCGCTCGCCTCCCCCGGCGTCGACAGGCTGATGACGAACATCCACCACAGCGGGAACAGCATGATGACGCTGCCGGCCAGGAGAAGAAGGTGGATGAGCAGCTTACGCGTCCGCATTGTGTGGCCCGCTGGGAGTCGAGGAGTTAAGGAGTTGAGGAGTCGAGGAGCTGGGGAGTCGAGGAGTGATGCGGTTGAGGCACAGAATCCGCGCGGTTTCGCTGAGCGGATTCACGGGCTCCCGGCTTTGCCGCAGTCGACGGGGTTCAGCCAGCGGGTTCACGCTCGGGTCACCTCCGGTAGCTCTGCCTTCCGCTCAAGTGACGCGACCAGCGCCGCAAGAATCCTGCTGACCCCGCGGATCCGATCCAGCAGGGGCGTACCGGCCGCCTGTGCGATGAAGCCCAGCGCCTTGGCGAGCAAGATCTGCGTCTCGAGCTCGCACAGCGAGCCCTTCGCGGTCCTGAGGAAGCGAACGTAATCCCGGGTCATGCCCCGACCATACCCCTCGGCGATGTTCGAGCGGACTGACACTGCTGACCGCCGAATCTGTGCAGTCAGGCCAAAGCGCTCTTCAGGCGGAAACCCGGGCGTCAGGCCGTACACCGTCGTGCATGGATCGAACGACTTCTGCCACGCGACAAGGTCGCGGTAAGTTCGTAGCATCGGCTGATTCTCCCTCTCGTGTTCAACTGCTCAACTTCTCGACTCCTTGACTCCTCGCCCCCTCACCCCCTCAACCCCTCGTAATACACGAACCGCCGGCTCCCGCGCATCACCGCCAGCGTCAGCACCAGCACGATCACCAGGAGCAGCCACGCCAGCGCCGATGCATACCCCATCTCGTGCAGGTCGAATGCCTGGTTGTACAGGTAAACCACGTAGAACCGCGTCGCGTCGCCCGGCCCACCGCCCGTAATCACGTACGCCTGTGTGAAGATCTGGAACGACGCGATGATCGCGATGATCACGTTGAAGAAGATCACCGGGCTGAGCATCGGCAGCGTCACGTTCACGAACCGCCGCCACGCCGCCGCCCCGTCAATGTGCGCCGCCTCGTACAGCTCCTGCGGAATCCCCTTCAGCCCCGCCAGGTAGATCATCATCGTCCCCCCGATGTTCCACAGACTCATGATCACGAACGCCGGCACCGCCCACGTGTCCGCGTCCCGCTCAAACCACCTCGGCGGCATCGTGCCCATCCCCCTGGCCAGCGGCTCCAACAGCGTGTTCAGCAGCCCATGCTCGTGGTTGAACACCCGCGCCCACAGCAGCGCCATCGCCACGCCCGCCAGCACCCCCGGCAGGTACCACGCCGCCCGATGGAGGTGCACCCCGCGAACCTCGTGGTTCATCAGGATCGCCGCCCCCAGCGCCGCGAGCTGCCCGATCGGCACCGCCAGCAGCGCGTACAGGGCCGTCACGCGCAGCGACCGCATGAACGTGTCGTCGTAGAAGAGCTGCACGAAGTTGTCCCAGCCCACGAACTCGGCCCGCCCCAGCGGAACCAGCCCGCTCCACCGCGATACGCTCAGCAGCAGCGACAGCACCACCGGAAACGCCGTCAGCAGGACGAACCCGATCAGCCACGGGCTCACCATCAGCAGCCCCGCCACCTCCTCCCGCGCCGCCATCCGTCCCGGTCGCCCGCGCCACCACCGCACGGCGATCACCCCCGACACGATCGCCACCACCCCCGCGATCCAGTACGTGATCGGCCGCCAGGGCATCGGCGCGTAGTCCTCACGCAGCATGTCGCGCCGCCGAAAATCCTCCCACTCGCGTTGCACCTGCGCCAGCCCGTCCTGCACGCTCCGCGAGCCGATCTTGAACACCTCCTCCATGCGCACTCGAAGCTGGTGCAGCATCCGCTGATCCGCTGGCCAGCCGATCGGCCGCGCGTGCTCCACCGCCGCCAGATAGACGTCGTCGTTCTCCGGCTTCTCCGGCCCCTTGAAGGCCGAACTCTCCGCCACCCGGATCATCGTCGGGATCGCCAGCCCGGTCTGGCTGATCAGAGTCTGTCCGACCTCGCCGCTGACGAAGCGGATGAATGTCCAAGCCGCTTCCTTCTTGTCCCCCTGGCTCGACATCGCCCACGCTGTCGTGAAGATCGCGTTGGCCGGCGGCTTGCCCGCGGCGTGCGGCAGCGGCGCGAAGTCCCAGTCGAAGTCCTTGATCTCGCGATAGACCGGCACCTTCCATCGCCCGTACGGCCCGGCAAGCCCGACGTTGCCCCGCAAGAACGGATCGCTGCTCGTCTCGAGCTGCGTCTTGGCGCTCATCAGCGTGCGGCCTTCATCAAACCAGCCGCGCAGTTTCTCGAGCGCCGCCACCACGCCCGGCGCCGTCAGGTCAAACGTCCTGAATCCGTCATCGGACAGGACCGCTCCCTCCGTCCAGACCATGAGCTGGATCATGGCCTCCCACGTCACGAACTCGGCCCCGAAGCAGTTCGGCAGCTTCCCGATCTCTCGGCAGGCGTGAAGGAACTCGTCCCAGGTCCAGCCGCTCGCGGGCGGGTCATCCAGCCCCGCCTGGCGAAACAGCGTGCGGTTGTAGTAGAAGCCGACCGTCGAGAAGTCCTTCGCGATCCCCAGCAGTGGCCCGCGCCCCAGCACCTCATCCTCCGCGTCGAAGCGGAAGCAGTTGATGACGTTCTCGTAGAAGTCCGAAAGCGACAGCGCACCCGGCACACCCGCCAACTGGTCCCGCTCGATGTACGGCTCCAGCGGCTCCAGCAGCCCCTTCGCCCCCCACGGCGCCACCTGCTCGTAACCGAGATAGAACACGTCCGGCGGCGCTCCCGCCGCGATCATCGTCTGGATCTTCCGCGTCACGTCCGGTGCGTTGCCCGGGCAGACGCGCCGTACGCGAATCTCCGGCTGCGCCGCGTGAAAGGCATCCACGATGCGCTGCACGATACGATTCTCGGTGTCATCCCCCCAGTGAATCAGCACGATCTCCTGCTGACCAGGGATCGGCGGCTTGGCCCGCCACGGGCGCGTCGCCACGCGCCACACCGAAAACAGCACCAGCGCCACCGTGGCCAGTACCAGGGCACCGCGGACGACGACACCGACCTTTTCGAGGAAGACTCGCACGGGAGCGCGTGCTGAACTGACGCCGTGTTACAGAATCACACCGCGGCCTCTCGCCCCCGCGCTCTGCACTATAATCGCCCGCATGAACCGCAGCAATTCCGCTCTCTTCTCGTCGCCCACGCAACGCGCGCGGCGCTTCGCCATCCTCGCGACCACCGCGCTCGTCCTGTCCGCCGCCGGCGGCACGCGCACCACAAACGGTGCGCCGCCGCCAGCATCAGACTGGCCCCCCGCGCCGCCCCTCGTCATCGGGCACGACACCTCGCCCGGCCCACTCCCGCCATCGATCACCGCCGAGGCCCTGCCCGACGGTCTCTGGCGGTGCACCTTCATATGCGCGCCCGGCCCGGACGTCCGCTCAGTTGCGCTCGTCGGCACGTTCAACGGCTGGCTCGCTCATCGCAACCCCATGCGCGGCCCAGACGGCAACGGCCGCTGGTCAACGACCGTCGACTTCCCTGGCGGTCGCCACGAGTACAAGTTTCTCGTGAGCGGCGATCAATGGCGCCAGGACCCTCTCAATCCGGAGAGTGTGCCCGACAACCACGGCGGCCAGAACTCCCTCCTGCGGCTCGGCACCGCCGCCAATCTCTCCGCCTCCACCGCCGCGACCGGCGACGGCCAGATCGAAGCCCTCGCCATCGAGCACAACCCATCCCGTCCGCTCTACTTCCAGCGGCTCTCCGACGACAAGCTGCTGCTCCGCGTCCGCACGCTCGCCCGTGACGTCGAGAAAGTGGAGGCCGCAGGTCGCGCGCACCGACGAAGTGTCGAGCACGAGGCAACCGCCACGCTGCGCCTCCCCATGGCCTCCGTCAAGGTCGCCGAGCCGTTCGAGTGGTGGGAGCAGACCGTCCCCGCCCCGCTGCCGGCCGATGTTCCTCCTGCCGAGTGCACGATAGAGTACGCCTTCGTTTTCCAGGACGGCGACCTCACCGCGTCCAGCCCGCGAACCTACGGAGTGGATGTGTCTGCGACCAACGTCTTCACCACCCCCGATTGGGCCAAGCACGCCGTCTGGTACCAGATCTTCCCCGAGCGCTTCCGCAACGGCGACAGGTCGAACGACCCGCCAAAGGTCATCCCCTGGACCGCGGACTGGTTCACGCCCCAACCGTGGGAAGCCAAGGACGGACGCGGGTTCTACTCGTACGTCTACGAGCGTCGCTACGGCGGCGATCTCGCCGGCATCCTCGAGCAGTTGCCCTACATCCGCGACCTGGGCTTCAACGCCATCTACCTGAACCCGGTCTTCAAGGCCCCCAGCCTCCACAAGTACGACGCCACCAGCTACATCCATATCGACGACGCCTTCGGCCGAAAGGGCGACTACGAGGCCGCCGCCGCCAAGGAAGACCTTCTCGACCCCAACACCTGGACCTGGACCGAGTCCGACAAGCTCTTCCTCAAGCTGATCCGCGAGTGCCACCGCCTCGGCATCAAGGTCATCATCGACGGCGTGTTCAACCACGTCGGCATCGAGCACCCCGCCTTCCTGGACGTGCAGAAGCGCGGCCAGCAGTCGCCCTACGCGGACTGGTTCGCCATCGAGTCCTGGGAACCCTTCAAGTACCGCGGCTGGGCCGGCACGCGCGACCTGCCCGAGTTCCGCAAGGACGACGAGCACGGCCTGGCCAGCGCCACCCTCCGAGATCACATCTTCGCCGTCACACGCCGCTGGATGGACCCCGACGGCGACGGCGACCCCAGCGACGGCATCGACGGCTGGCGGCTCGACGTGCCTAACGAAGTCCCCATGGCCTTCTGGGTCGAGTGGCGCAAGGTCGTCAAGTCCATCAACCCCGACGCCTACATCACCGGCGAGATCTGGCAGCGCGCCGACCAGTGGCTCGACGGCCGCACCTTCGACGCCGTCATGAACTACGAGTTCGCCAAGGTCGTCGTCAACTGGGTCTTCGACCGCAAGCACAAGATCAGCGCCAGCGAGGCCGACGCCGGCTTCCGCGAGCTGCGCCTCGCCTACCCCCTCGAGGCCACGCTCGTCCTCCAGAACCTCATGAACAGCCACGACACCGACCGCGTCGCCTCGATGGCCCTCAATCCCGATCGCCACTTCGACGACGGAAACCGCATTCAGGACAACGGCCCCAAGTACAACAACGCCAAACCCGGCCCCGAGGAGTACCAGCGCGTCCGCCTCGCCCTGCTCATCGCCGCCACCTACGTCGGCGCCCCGATGGTCTACTACGGCGACGAAGCGGGGATGTGGGGAGCCGACGACCCAACCTGCCGCAAGCCCATGCTCTGGGACGACCTCGAGCCCTATGAGAAACCCGATGAGAACTTCGTCATGAAGGATCATCGCGACTTCTACCGCCGCGCCTTCGCCCTGCGCAACGCCCATCCCGCCCTGCGCACCGGCGAGTTCCGCACGCTCCTCACCGACGACCAGGCCGACGTGTGGGCCTTCATCCGCAAGAACGACGACGAGCAGCTCATCGTCGCGCTCAACCCCGGCAAGCACCCCCGCACGGCTGCCGTCCCGCTCCCCAAGACCGCGCCCACACGCTGGCGCGTCGTGTTCGACTCCGAAAGCCAATCGGACCGCGACCGAACCCTTGCCGCAGAGGAACACCAGCTTCGCGTGACCGTCCCGGCGATCGGCGGCGTCGTCCTTCACTCGGCCACTCCCAAGTAGCCGCGAACCGCGCACAAACCCGCCGGTGGCATGCGTGCCCACATCCGAGCCGACAGCGCAAGCTGTCGGAGCCCAAATCCGAGCCGACAGCGCAAGCTGTCGGAACCCAAATCCGAGCCGACAGCGCAAGCTGTCGGAGCCCAAATCCGAGCCGACAGCGCAAGCTGTCGGAGCCCAAATCCGAGCCGACAGCGCAAGCTGTCGGAACCCGAACTCCAGCCCACAGCGCAAGCTGTCGGCCCCCCGGCATGCGCCCAGACCGTCAACCGGCCCCACCGCGGCCAGCGCACCCCACCACGCGCGCATGACTCCGATCGCCCGCACGATCGGTTCCGACAGCAGCGTCTGCTCAGCTCCGGGCTGACCCGCTAGAATCCCGCCCCATGAACCCCGGACCGCTTGTCGCCACGCCGCGATTCGCGCTCGCCACACGCTCAGCCGGCGTCCTGCTCCATCCGACCTCCCTCCCTTCACCGCACGGCGTCGGCGACCTCGGCTCCGCGGCCCGCGCCTTCGTGGACTTCCTCAGCGCCGCCGGCCTGCGCTGGTGGCAGATGCTCCCGACTCACCCGCCGGGCCCCGGCAACTCGCCGTACAGCGCCCTATCCGCCTTCGCGATCAGCCCGCTGCTGATTTCGCTGGACCAGCTCGCAGCACAGGGCTGGCTCGAGAAGCGCGACCTGAAGGCACCCGCCGGCTTGCCCGCGGGCCGCGTCGTCTACCCGGCCGTCGCCAAGTTCAAACGCGACCGGCTCCGCCGAGCCTTCCTGGCCTTCCTCGCCGGCGGCGGCCTGACTCGACCCGATTACCGCGACTACTGCGACCGAAACGCCGCCTGGCTCGACCCCTTCGCCTTCTTCATGGCCCTGCGCACGCACCTCAAGGACAAGCCCTGGACCACCTGGCCTGACGAGCTGCGCCGCTGCTCACCCGACATCATCCGCCGCACCGGTCACGACTACCGCGACCACGCTGAGTTTGAGCGCTTCTGCCAGTGGCTCGCCGACCAGCAGTGGTCCGAGCTGCGCCAGTACGCCCACGACCACGGCGTCGCCCTGCTGGGCGACATCCCCATTTTCGTCGCCCCCGACAGCGCCGACGTCTGGTCCCACCAGCACCTCTTTGACCTCGAGGCCGACGGCCGCCCGCGCACCCAGTCCGGCGTACCGCCCGACATGTTCAGCAAGACCGGGCAGCTCTGGCGCCATCCACAATATCGCTGGGACCGCCACGAGAAGAGCGGCTTCGCCTGGTGGCTCAGCCGCTTTCGCCGCTGCTTCGACCAGTTCGACGCCGTCCGGCTCGACCACTTCATCGGATATCACCGCGTCTGGTCCGTGCCCGGGCGCGACAAGACCGCCAAGAACGGAAAGTGGGTCCCAACGCCCGGCCGCGCCCTGTTCAGGATGCTCCGCGGTGAGCTCGGCGCACAGCTACAGGTCATCGCTGAGGACCTCGGCGCGACCACGTCCGAAACGCACCGGCTCCGCGACGAGTTCGGTTTCCCCGGCATGCGGCTGCTGCACTTCGCCTGGGGCACCACCGACGATGCCGGCCGCGAGAACCAGCCCCACAACTTCCCGCGAAGCTGCGTCGTCTACCCCGGCACGCACGACAACGAAACCACTGTCGGCTGGTTCCGCAGCCTCCGCGCAGCCGCCGCGAAACGTCGCGCCAAGCGCGGCGACCTGACCGCGGCGCAGCGCGCCCTCCGCTACCTCGGCACCACGGGCCGAGAAATCCACTGGGACCTCATTCGGCTCGCCTTTGCGTCGCCGGCCTGCACGGCCGTCATCCCCGCCCAGGACCTGCTCGGCCTCGACAACCGCGCCCGTATGAACACGCCTGCGACCGAGCGCGGCAACTGGGAGTGGCGCCTGCTCCCCAACCAGTTGAATCCCCGGATCGCCGCGCGCCTCCGCGAGCTTGGGGTGACGTACGAGCGCATCCCGACGTCGAGCGACGCGGACCAGCGCTCTCGCTCAGCCCGACGATCCGACTGACGCTCCGTCTCCCCGCCCGCCGCGCGCCGCCAGCAGCCCCTTGGCGAACGCCGCCAGCTCCGCCATCGACTGCCCGACGAAGACGGCCTCGCTGCCCGCCAGCCCGACCAGGTGGTGGTGGAACCCGCCCACGATCAGGCGCGCTCCCATCGCCGCAAGCGACTCGCTCAGCCGCAGAATGTGCTGCCGCAACTCGGCCCCCGGCGTCGCCCCGATCGACAGCCACACCAGCGCCGCCTTCTCGTCCTCCGCCGCGCGAAGCAACGCCTCGATCGGCGTGTTGGCCCCGAGGTTCACCGCGTGAAACCCCTCGGCCATGAGCACCGTCGCCGCCGCCAGCGACGCGATCAGGTACGGGTCACCGGGCGGCGCGCCGCCCACCGCCGCCGGCGCACCCTCGGGCGTCGAGAGGGCCGCCTGGAGTTGCATGATCGCGCTCGCGCAGATCTCCGCCGCGCGATGCTCCAGGAAAACCCCCCGCTCATCATGCTGCCACAGCCGCCCCAAACGCTCCATCGCGGTCCGTACCGGCCCGTCCACGATCGCCGCCACCGGCTGGCCACTGAGGTACATGGACATCAGGAATGCCCGTGCCTGCCGCGCGTGCCCTCCCACCAGGTATCGCTCCAGTCGGTCCGCGTCGGAGTCCCCGGCCGCGTCGTCGCGCTGAATGACGGCGAGGTCGGCCAGTCCCAACACGTCCGGGCGCACGATCGCCGCCCGCGACTGCCGGATGAACCGAACCGCCTCCGCGATCGTGATCCGCCGATGCCCACCCGCGGTGCGCATCACCCGGATCAGCCCATCGTCCGCCCATCGCTTGAGCGACGACTCGCTGACGCCTATGGCCTGGGCAAGCTCACGCGGCGAGAGAATCGGTTTCAAAGCGACCTCCAATGCTCGATTTGAACGATTATACCGCCAACACATTCAACCGGCTATTGCCGACGGCGCCCACCCCTGGGGGTGTCCCGTCACCGCCCGGCGGAGTCCCGGGAGCGCACCCGGAGAATCTCACACGAGTCACCTTGACTTTCCGCGAACTGGCATGAACAATATGAACGATTCGCACGAGTTGGCCGTTTATCGCCTGATCGGGCGTGTGACGATGAACGCTGCCCCTCACGAGACGCCCGCGGGCCGTCCCGCGGGCGTCGCCCCTGAGGGCTGGCCGAAGTACACGGCAACTCACCCAGCCGGAGCAAGCGATGGGCTCACCACCCAACGGCGCCCCCGGAGTCGCTCACCCGCGCGTCTACATGGTCCTCGGCGCAACGGGTGGCATCGGCTCGGCCCTCGCACGCCGCCTTGCAGCGTGCGGCGCCAAGCTGGTTTTGGCCGCGCGCGACCGGACACGCCTCGACACCTTGGCTGACCAGCTCGGCGCGCTGGCGATCCACATCGACGCCACGCGACTGGATCACGTGGACGCCTGCTTCGACCGTGCCCTGGAGCGCACCGGCCGCATTGACGGAGTCGCCAACTGCGTAGGCTCCCTCCTGCTCAAACCAGCCCATCTCACAACGCAGGAAGAACTCGCCGGGGTCCTGGCCGCCAACCTCGGCTCCGCCTTCGCAACCGTCCGCGCCGCAGGCCGCACCATGCGGCAAACCGGCGGCGCCGTGGTCCTCGTCTCCTCCGCCGCTGCCCGCGTCGGCCTCGCCAACCACGAGGCCATCGCCGCCGCCAAGGCCGCAGTGGAAGGGCTCACCCTCTCGGCCGCCGCCACCTACGCCCCCTATGGCATTCGAATCAACGCGGTCGCCCCCGGCCTGACTCGAACGCCACTCACGCATCGATTGACATCGAACGAAGCCTCCCTCCGCGCCTCCGCGGCCATGCACGCTCTCGGCCGCATCGGCGAACCGGACGACGTGGCCGCCTCGATCGCCTGGCTCCTCAGCGACGACAGCGCCTGGATCACCGGGCAGGTCCTCGGCGTCGACGGCGGCCTGGCCACGCTCCGCGCCAAGAACTCGCGATGAACCCCGAGCGATTCGTGGCTGAGTCCGCTCTCGACGTCTCCGCGGCCAGCGCCTTCGACTGGCACGACCGCCCCGGTGCCCTCGAGCGCCTGACACCTCCTTGGGAGCGCGTCAGAATCGTTTCCCCCGGGCACGGCATCCGCGATGGCTCGACGGTCGAACTCGAAGTCGCCTTCGGCCCGCTGCGCCGCCGCTGGCTCGCGCGTCATGACGCCTGCCTGCCCGGCCGCCAGTTTCGCGACGTCTCCGTGCGCGGCCCATTTCCGCGGTGGGAGCACGTCCACGAGTTGATCCCCGTCTCGACCAACCGTTGCCTCCTGCGGGACAGCTTGTCCTACCGCTTGCCCGGCGGGAAGATCGGCGGACTGCTCGGCGCTCGCCTCGTGCGCCGCAAGCTCTCACGCCTCTTCCGTTACCGGCACGACGTGACCCGACAGGACCTGGCCATGCTCGCTCGACTCAAGGACCCCACGCCGCTCACCATCGCCGTCAGCGGCGCCAGCGGTCTCGTCGGCACCGCCCTCACCGCGCTGCTCACCACCGCCGGCCATCGCGTCCTCAAGCTCGTTCGCCGAGCGGCCCAGTCGCCAGATGAGCTTCAGTGGGACGCCAAGGCCGGCCTCCACCAACCCGAGCGACTCGCCGACGTCGACGCCCTGGTTCTCCTGGCCGGCGAGAACATCGCCGCCGGGCGGTGGACCCCCGACGTCATGGAGCGCATCCGAAGCTCCCGTGTCGACGCCGTCCGCGCCATCGTCCGGTCGCTCGCACGCCTCCAGCCCCGACCGCGAGCACTCGTCTCCGCCTCGGCCATCGGCTACTACGGCGACCGAGGCGACGAGCTGCTCACCGAATCCAGCCCTCCCGGCAAGGGCTTCCTCGCCGACACCGCCGTCGCGTGGGAGCGCGAAGCGCTCGCCGCCCGCGACCTGAACATGCGCGTCGCCGTACTGCGCATCGGCGTGGTGCTCAGCCCGCGCGGCGGAGCGCTCGCCAAGCTCCTGCCCCTCTTCTCGCTCGGACTCGGCGGCCCCGTCGGAAGCGGCCGGCAATTCATGAGCTGGATCAGTATCGACGACGTGATCGGCGCCATTCACCACGTTGTGACCGACCCCGACCTGCACGGCCCAATCAACGTCGTGGCGCCGAACCCGGTCACCAGCGCCGAGTTCGCAGCCACGCTCGGACGCGTCCTGCACCGACCCGCCGTCCTCCCCGCACCCGCCGCCGCGCTGCGACTCATGCTTGGCCAGATGGCCGAAGAGACCGTCCTGGCCAGCACGCGTGTTGCACCAGAGATCCTGCTCCGTAGCGGATACGCGTTCCGTCACGACACGCTCGAAGCCGCGCTCCGGCACGTCCTGGGCCGCCACAATCCTGACACCGTTACGCCATGACGCAGCCGCCCACCGCGCAACCCTCCGCGACGCGCCCCGTGCTCGTGACCGGCGCCACCGGCTACATCGGCGGCCGCCTCGTCCCGCGCCTCCTCGATGCCGGCTACAGCGTCCGCTGCCTCGTCCGCTGCGCAGACAAGCTTCGCACCCGACCCTGGGCCACGCATCCCCGCGTCCAACTATGCGCCGGAGACGCCGCCGAGCCGCAGTCCCTCACGCACGCCATGCAGGGCTGCGGCGCCGCCTTTTACCTCGTGCACTCGATGATGGCCGCGGGCCGCGCCTACCGTGACCGTGATCGCGCCCTGGCCCTCACCTTCGCCCGCGCTGCCGCCGAAGCCGGACTCGAACGCATCATCTACCTCGGCGGCCTGGGCGAAACCGGCCCCAACCTCAGCGAGCACCTCTCCTCGCGCCGCGAAGTCGAAATCGCCCTGCGTAGCGGCCCCGTGCCCGTCACCGTGCTCCGCGCTGCCATGATCATCGGCTCCGGCTCGGCCTCCTTCGAGATCCTCCGCTACCTGGTCGAGCGCCTGCCCATCATGATCACGCCGCGCTGGGTCTCGACCGAGTGCCAACCCATCGCCATCCGTAACGTGCTGCACTACCTGGTCGCGTGCCTCCACACGCCCGAGACTGTCGGCCGCACGCTCGATATCGGCGGCGCCGACGTGCTCACCTACCACGAACTCATGCAGATCATGGCCGCGGCGCTCGGCCTGCCACGCCGCATCATCATCCCCGTCCCCGTCCTCACACCCCGCCTCAGCTCGCTGTGGATCCACCTGGTCACGCCCATCAGCGCCCGCATCGCCCGCCCCCTCGCCGAGGGCCTGCGCAACCGCGTCGTCTGCCGCGAGCAGTCCGCGCAGCACCTCATGCCGCAACGTCTCCTCACCGCGCGCGAAGCCATCGACGCGGCGCTCGGCAACCTCGTCGGGCACGCGGTCGAGACGGCCTGGTCCGATGCCGGTCCCATCCCCGGCGACGCCGACTGGTCCGGCGGAAAAGTGTTCATCGACCGGCGCGAAACACGCGTCGCCGCACCACCCGAGCTCGTCTTCGACACGGTCGCGCGCATCGGCGGCACGCAGGGCTACTACGCGGCCGACTGGCTCTGGGTGCTGCGGGGCTGGCTCGACAAGCTCCTGGGCGGCCCGGGCCTGCGTCGCGGCCGGCGCGATCCGCGCGACCTGCGACCCGGCGAGGCGCTCGACTTCTGGCGCGTCAGCGCAATCGAGCCCGGCCGACGCCTCGAGCTGCGCGCTGAAATGCGCCTTCCGGGCCAGGCCGTACTCGAGTTCCAGGTCACGAGCGACCCGGACGCCGTGACGCGCCTGACGCAAACCGCGCGCTTTCGTCCCCGCGGCCTCGCCGGCCTCGCTTACTGGTACGCGGTCAGCCCCCTCCACCACGTGGTCTTTCAGGGCATGCTCAACGGAATTCGCCGCGCGGCGCAAGCCCGCGCACGCCACGGCCCGTCGGCAAGCGGGGAGCTGACATGAGCCGCCGCGCCACGACCACGAGCCTGCGCCGCCGATCACATGCGACGGAACACTTCCCGCGACTCCGAGTTCGAGGGAGCGTGCGCAACCTGCTGCTTGTACTGGGCGACCAGCTCAGCGCCCGCGCCGCGCCGCTCCGCAACCTTGACGCTGCTCGTGACGCCGTCCTGATGCTCGAGGTTGCCGGGGAATCGCGTCACGTCCCCAGCCACAAGCAGCGCACGACGCTCTTCCTCTCCGCGATGCGCCACTTCGCGCTCGACCTTGTCAAACGCGGCCTGCGTGTTCATTACGTCGCGCTCGACGACCCGTCCAACACGCACTCGCTGGACACCGAGCTGCGCCGCGCCGTCGATGAGCTTCGACCACAGACAATGCACGTCGTGCACCCCGGTGAGTGGCGCATCATGCTCATGCTTGAACGCTGGCGCCGCGACCTGCCCATCCCCACTGCCGTGCATGACGACGATCACTTTCTGCTGCCACCCGCCGAGTTCGCCGCCTGGGCCGCCGGCCGACGCCAGCTCGTGCTGGAGCACTTCTACCGCATGATGCGGCGTCGCTGTGGCATCCTGCTTCAAGAGGATGGCGAGCCCGAAGGCGGCCGCTGGAACTACGACGCCGACAACCGCCGTCCGTATCGAAACGGCCCGACGCCCTCGCCGCCGGTACGCTTCGAGCCGGATGCTGTCACGCGCGAAGTCATCCACCTGGTCTGCGAGCGTCTGCCCGAGCTGCCTGGCCGCCTGGACCACTTCTCATGGCCTGTGACCCGCCGCGACGCCCTGCGAGCCCTGCGCGACTTCGTCACGCATCGCCTGCCGAACTTCGGACCGTACCAGGACGCCATGATCGCGGGCCAACCGTTCCTGTTCCACTCCTTGCTCAGCCCCGCGCTCAACCTCAAGCTCCTCGATCCGCGCGAGGTCATCGACTCTGCGCTGGCCGCCTGGCGCAACGGACGGGCACCGCTCCAAAGCGTCGAGGGCTTCGTCCGCCAGGTGCTTGGCTGGCGCGAGTTCATCCGTGGCATCTATTGGCACGCCGGCCCCGAATACGCCGGGATGAACGGGCTCCAGCAACACGGCCGCCTGCCCGAGTTCTACTGGACCGGCGACACGGACGCCCGCTGCCTGAAGCTCTGTCTGGAGCAAGTCCTCCAGCACGGCTACGGCCACCACATCCAGCGCCTCATGGTCACCGGCAACCTTGCGCTGATCGCCGGCGTCCATCCGCGGCAAATCAGCAATTGGTACCTCGGCATGTACGTCGACGCCGTCGACTGGGTCACCCTGCCGAACACCCTCGGCATGGTCATGCACGCCGACGGCGGCCTGGTTGGCACCAAGCCCTACGCCGCCGGCGGACGCTACATCGACAAGATGAGCGACTACTGCCGCGGCTGCGCCTATGACCCGACACAACGCACCGGCCCGCGGGCCTGCCCCTTCACAACCCTCTACTGGGACTTCCT
>CAADGM010000109.1 GCA_900696535.1 uncultured Planctomycetota bacterium | reverse complement strand
GCCGCGAGCCCCCCGAAACGCGAGGCCAGTACCCAGGCGTACAGGCCCAGGTGCGCTAGCACGAAGGCGGCCAGCAGGCTTCGCCAGGCGGCAGGTCGCGACAACCCGCGCAGGCGACGATCGGCCCACCACCACCAGGCGAGGTTGAGGACCGGGAGGGCGAGGACGACGAGGCGGAAGATCGACATTATTGGGAAGGATAGGCGCGTCGGGGGAAGATCGTGGCGCGGGTCGCGAAATTCGCGTCGGGCTCGCAAGCCCGGGCCGGCTGCGCGGTCAGCGGTTGCCGCCCGGGTAGCCCAGGAGCTTCATGGCTTCGGCTTCGTTGGGGGCGAACTTGAGCACCTTGACCAGGCCCATGATCTCGAAGACTTTCATCAGCTCCTTGCGGAGGCCGACGACGATCATCAGGCCCTTGATCGCCGCCGACTTCTTGTGGACGTTCATGATCATGCCCACCGCCGCCGAGGCCAGGTACTGGACCTTGGTGAAGTCCAGGACCAGCTTCTTGCGGTCCATCTTCTCGACCAGACGGTAGAGCTCCTGGCTGATCGACTCGATCGTGGCGGCTTCGAGCAGGCGGGCCTCCTCGAAGTTCACGACGGTCACGTCCCACATGTTCTGGATGACGATGCCCGATCCACCGTTCATGGGCTGACCTCGCTTCTGGGGGCCCGATGCAGCGCTGGTCGCGAATCATAACCGCCCTGCGCAGTGCCGTGGCGTCGGGTTTCGGCCGATGCGGATGCCGCCCGCCGACCAGCGGTGCCGCCGCTGCCTTGACAGGGTGTCAGCCGTCAGAGTGTCGCCAGGCGGGCACCGCCATTGCCTCGCCGGTGGGCAGGGCCGCGAGCACGAACGGAGCCCCGTAAACGAGGGAGAGAGAGTCGGGCACGAGCACATCCGTGGCGCGGCCGAAAGCCGCCACGCGACCCGCGCGCAGGGCGAGCACGAGCCCCCCCAGCGCCGCCGGCAGCCGCAGGTCGTGGCTCACCAGGATGATCGTGCGGCCGTCGGCGTGCAGGTCGCGCAGGGTGGCCAGCAGCTCGACCTGGTGGGCCGGGTCGAGCGCCGTGTTCGGCTCATCGAGGCAGAGGATCTCGGGGTCCTGGGCCAGCGCGGCGGCAATGAGCGTCTTCTGTCTCTCGCCGCCGCTGAGCCCGTTGAAGGCGCGGCCCGCCAGCGCGCCCAGCCCGAAGCGCGCGATGGCGGCATCGACCGCCTGCTCATCCGCGGCCGACAGTCGCCCCGCCGGTCCGACAAAGGCGTAGCGTCCGCCCGCGACGATGTCGCGCACGCGGAACGCAGGCACGTCGGTCTGCCCCTGCGGGACGTACGCGGCCCGGCGCGCCCGCGCCCGGGGCGGGAGCGTGCGAACGTCGTGCCCCGCGAGAAGCACGCGGCCTGAGCTGATCGGCAGCAGCCCAAGCAACGCCAGCATCAGCGTGGTCTTGCCGGAGCCATTCGGGCCGACGATCGACAGGATCTCGCCGGCTGGCAGCTCGAACGTCACGTCCGCCAGGACCGTCCTGGGTCCGCGGGCCACCGAAACACGCGCGCACGCCAGCGCATGATCCCGCGCGGCGCGGCCAAGCCCGGTTAGCTCACGCGCCATGGCGATTTCCCCCACGGGCCAGCAGGTAGAGGAAGAAAACCGCCCCGAGGATGTTGGTCACCACGCCGACCGGAAGCTCCGCGACGAGCGAGCGCGCCAGGCCGTCGCACAGCGCAAGGAACGCGGCCCCAAGCAGCGCGGCGACGACGAGCAGGCGGAGCGTCGCGGGCCCGACCAGCGCGCGGGCCGCGTGCGGGACCATCAGGCCGACGAAGGCGATCGGTCCGCAGTTGGCGACGATCGCCGCCGTGAGCACGCCGACCGCGGCGAACGCGCTCCACAGGGTCGCCTCGACGCGGACGCCGCGCGACGCCGCGAGGGCCTCGCCCAGGTGCAGGAGGTCGAGGGCGCGGTGCTGCGAGAGCGCATACAGCGCGACAGGGACGAGAATCACAAGGATTTCGAGCGCGGCCCGCGGGCGGTGCAGCCCGAGCGAACCGACCGTCCAGACGAGGATGTCGTTCGTGACCACGCGATCGCCCAGGTACGTCGCGAGGAGGATGCCCGACGAGCACACGTAGGCCACGCACAGCCCCGCCAGCAGGAGGCGCGTGACCTGCCCACGCCCGCAAAGCCGGTAAACCACGTAGACCACGCCCATCGTGACGAGCGCGGCGGCGAACGCCAGGAGCGTCAGCCGAGGAATACCAAGCAGTGCAGTCCCGCCCCAGCCGGCGAGAAATCCGGCGGCGGCGCCGAGCGCGGCGCCACTGGCCACGCCGACGGTGTACGGCTCGGCCAGCGGATTGCGGAAGATGGACTGGAGAATCACGCCCCCGACGGACAGGCCGGCGCCGGCGACCGCGGCCAGGAGCGTGCGTGGGACGCGGAAGCCCCAGTAAATGACGGCCCGCGGGCCATCGCCGAGCACGTCACGCCAGCCGATCGACTGGTAGCCCAGCAGGCTGGTGGCGGCGATGACCAGCACGGCGGCCGCCGCCAGGGCGCCGAGCTGCACCGCCGTCGAGGGCCGGCGCACGACTTACGGCTCCCAGGGCACGGGCTCTTCGCGGTCCACGTCGTAGAACGGCATGGCGCAGAGGTAGGCCAGGTCGACGCCGAGCTTGCGGGCTTCCGCGTCGACGGTCACGGGGCTGGTGGCCTCGCGGAAGGCCCGGGCGCGCTGCACGAGCCGCCCTTCGCGCTCGGCGCTGCCCGGCCAGACCCGCGCCGAGGCCGATGGCTCGTCGGCACTGATCACTTTCATCCGGATCGAGGCGGACGGCTCGATGATCGGGTACTGCGGCGTCGTCCGCACGTTGAGATTCTCGACCTGGAGGTAGATCAGCGCGTCGGCCTTCAGTTCGCGGCAGACGCGTTGGAGTCCCCACCCCTCGAAGTCGGGATTGCGCTGCCGCAGGCGCTGTACTTCGTCCAGAGGGACGACCGTGCCGCCCACCTTGCGCCGCTGAAAGATCTGCTCGAGCTTCTCGTGCAGGGCCTTGCGGAAGACGGGGTTTTCCTGCGACGGCTCGGCGAACTCGATGAAGATCGCGATTCGCGACTTGGGGGCGAAGCGATACTCAGCCTTGTCGATCTGCGGCGGCGAAAGGAAGAAGAGCAGCGGGCCGAAGATGTTGCAGCCGGCCAGCGCGAGGGCCAGCGCGGCCAGACCCAGCGTCGCCGCGGCGCGGGGCCAGCGCCGGCTCGCGCCGCGCGCGCGGAATGCCGCCGCGTGGTGGCAACGGCCTTCGCACTCATCTCGGTGGCGCATGCTTGCCTAGTCCCGTCCGTAGATTTCCTCGACCTTGTGGTCGTAGAACTTCTTGGCCACGTCGGCGGCGAATGCCTCCATCATCCGTCGGCGGATGGATCGCTCGCTGATGCCCCACTCGCCGGTGCCCTCGGGCGGATACCGCGTGTGGATGTCCGCGGTGTAGGCCGGCTCGCTGTCGGGATAGTCGCAGTTGTAGACGTGCACGACGGCGGCGATGTGGCCGCGGTAGATGTGCGAGGCGTCGGGCTCGCGGGTCGTGTACTGCGTCAGGTTGATCTCGATCAGCCGCTTGGCGGTGAATTTCTTGCCGATCTCGGCCGGGTCCATGCTCTCCCAGGTGGCGTCGCGGCGCTGAAACTCGGCCACCTGCTTGGGATCGACGACGCGTACGCCGGCGACGTTGCCCTCCAGCGCGACACGCAGGTGGTCGGCGACCTCCCATTGCACGTGCGGGTACTCGAACTGCGTCTCCATCGGTGCCCGTACGAGGACCGCGACGCGGTGCTTGGCCAGGTAGGGGTACTCCGCCTTCACGTCCCGCATCGGCTTGTCGTGCCACATCAACGTGTGGAAGGCGACAAGCTGGCAGCCGCTGAGCAGGGGCAGGCTGGCCAGCCCGAGCGTGGTCAGCAGCCGCCATGCGTGGGTCTTCCGCGTCATCGAGTCGTTCCCGTCTGAAACGCCCGCGCCGCGCGGGGCGTCGCCGGCCCGCTCCGAGGCGCATCACTCGCCCACCCGTGCCGGGAGCATACCGCCCCGGCGGCGGCTGGCCTAGAACCCGACCGGGCAATCGTCGCTTCGGCCTTGAGCCCCAGGCGGGCATCGGCTACACCACCGAGTCTTCGATCCGAGGAGCGACTCGCCCGTGGAACTCTCGCCGCATCAGCACGCCGTCCTTCAACACCTGTTGAACGCCGGGCAGCCGCTGTCGATTCGCGCCCTGGCCGCCGGCCTGGGGCTGGATCAGTCGCCGGTGACGGCGGCATGTGGCGAGCTGAAGGCCGCCGGGCTCGTGGAGGTCACCGAGTCCACCTTCGAGGAACTGCGCCTGGGGCCCGAAGGCGAGCCCTTCGCCTCGCAACCGCTCCCCGAGCGCGTGATCGTCGCCGCTCTCGCGCGCGCCGGCGGCTCCGCCAGGATCACCGACATCCCCGCCAGCACGGACCTCACCCCTGCGCAGGTCGGCGGCACGCTTCGCTGGCTCGCCCAGCGCGGCTGGGCCCGCAAGCAGGGCGACCAGCTCGTGCTCGAAAGCGCCAGCGACCAGCCGCAGCCCGACGAGCGCCTACTCCAGGCGCTCGCGGGCGGGCGCGTTGCCACGCGCGGCGAGCTCGAAGCCGAGGGGCTGCCGGTCGCCGACGCACTGAAGCTCCTTGCGCCGCGCAAAGGCTTCCTGGTCATCAAGGAGCGCACCGAGCGCACGGTCGCGCTGAGCGCGGCCGGCCGCGACCTGCTGGCCCGCGGCGTGCGCGCGAAGCGCAGGGTGACGCAGCTCACGCCGGAGCTGCTGGCGGAGGGCGGCTGGCGCGAGGTGGAGCTGGCTCCGTACGACGTGACACTGGCGGCCAAGAAGCTCTACCCCGGCAAGGAACATCCCTTCCAGCGGGTCCTCTCACAGGCTCGGCGCGTGTTCCTGGAAATGGGCTTCGAGGAAGTCGTCAGCCCGTGGGTCGAGTCCAGCTTCTGGGACTTCGACGCGCTCTTCCAGCCGCAGGACCACCCGGCCCGCGACATGCAGGACACGTTCTATGTCGCCCATCCGGAACGCTGCCGCCTGCCCGACGACGCGCTCGTGGAGCGCGTCCGCCAGACACACGAGAACGGCTGGCAGACTGGCTCGACCGGCTGGCAATATCGCTGGGATCGCGGGCTCGCCGACAAGCCCGTGCTGCGCACGCACACCACCGCGGCGACGATGCGAGCGCTGGCGCGACACACGGAGGGCCGTCCGGGCAAGTACTTCGTCATCGGTCCCGTGTTCCGCCGGGAGACAGTCGACTACAAGCACCTGCCCGTGTTCCATCAGGTGGACGGAATCATCGTCGACCCGAAGGCCAGCCTGGCTTCGCTCGTGGGGACGCTCCAGGCGTTCTACGCGAAGATGGGCTTCCCGCGCGTCCGCGTTGTGCCGAGCTTCTTCCCATACACCGAGCCGTCGGCCGAGGTGCACCTGTGGCTCGAGAGCCGCGGCGCGTGGGTGGAGATGGGCGGTTCGGGGATCTTCCGGCCGGAGGTCACGCGGCCCGTGGGCATCGAGGACCGTGTGCTGGCGTGGGGGCTGGGGCTCGAGCGGCTGGCGATGTTCCTCTACGACGTGAAGGCGATCGGGGACCTGTTCTTCGCGACCATGCCTTGGCTGCGCGAGGAACCCGTCTGGCGGCGGTAGCTCATCGGCGTTGAGCGTATGCGAAAGCAACGTGATCGTACCGTTGCTCCGCGCGCGTCGGTGTGCCTCGAGCCTGTGCCCCGCACTCGTTCTTGGCCCCGTCACTCTGCGAACTCGAACTCGCCGCCCTCGACCGTTCCGTCGCCGCCGAGAAATCCTGCTGCCACGACGCCCGGCAGCCCGTGCACAAGGACGTCGGGCGTCAGCACGGTCACGTCGGGGTACGCCACGCCCGAGACGAAGTACGGCAGCCGGTCGCACAGTCGCATGCCGGCCGGGCCGGTCGGGGCGATGACGCCGACCAGCGTCGGCGGGCTCCCGCCGCGGTCGTGCAGAATGAGGGCCGCGAAACTGTCGCCCGCCAGACGGCGCGAGCCGAGCGAGACGACGCCGGCGTCCGCGGAAGCGTGCGAGTCATGCAGCAGCGGCTTGACCGCGAGGTTCGTGGTCGCGTTGCCATAGACGATGTGGCTGCGCAGATCGAGCCGGGTGATGTCGAACTCGCGATCCGCAATGATGTCGACCGAGCCGTTGCCGCGGTAGTACCACTGCTCGGCGTCGTAGCGCGCCTTGGCGAGCGACCAGGCGTTCTCCTCGGCGGTGCCCGCGGTTCCGTAAACGAACCGCATGTGCTTCGCGAATGCCGCCTTGAAACTGTGAGCCCTCATCTGAACGTCGCACGCATCGTGTTGGCCGCCCGGGCATGCGCGCCACTGCTCGGCCCGGCGCCGCAGCAGAATCGCGCCTGAGGCGGTCCGCGCGCCCGGCGGCACGTGCACCGACTGCCCATCAATGTCGGCCGTCACCTCCTCATCGGGCGCGATGGCGAGCGCAGGAATGGCACTGATGACGCCCGGCGGAACCGCGAGGATCGCCACCGCCGCCACGTTCTCCGTGATCGCCTCGAAGCGCCGCCTCTCCGCGTCGAACCGGATTTGCACGCGGCTGGGCGCGAGGACCCGCTCCTGCTCGACGATCGCCAGCCAGTGCGACGACATCGAGATCCCAGGGTCCATCGTCGTGAAGTCGATTTCCCGCACCTCGCGCGGGGGCCGCCGCGTCCGGCCGCGCAGGAACTCGATCAGCGGCGGCCAGTCGACGGCCGAGTTGTCCCACCAGTGCCCCCCGCCGGGCTTCTCGTAGTAGCCAAAGTCAGGGTGAAACGCGCCCAGGCGGGCGCGCATGGTGCGTGCCTCGGTCACCGGCACGTTGTCGTCGGCGTCGCCATGCAGCACGTAGACGCCGTAATGCCGCCAGTTGCCCGAAAGGCCCAGCGTATCGCTCGCGTTCGTGGCCCGGCGGAGCAAGCTGGCGAGCTTCGAATCGCCCTGGATGGGGTGATATTCCTTGGCGGCGGCGTAGGAGAAGAAGCTGACCCAGCCGGCGCAGGGGGCGATCGCGGCGAAGCGGTCGGGGAAGTGGCCGCCGAGCTGCCACGTCCCGTGGCCGCCCATCGAGTGCCCGGTGAGCCAGCGGCGCGAAGCGTCTGTCTGGTGCTTGGCGAGGAACTGGTCCCAGACCTCGAGAGCGTCCAGTCGGCCCCAGTCCTCCCAGTCGAAGCCGTACGGACGACGATTCGTGGGCGCCACGATGTACGCCCACGACTTGGGCTGGTAAGCCTGGACCTGGTTGGTCGCCTCGACGGACGCGCCGTGGAGCGTGAAGATCAGACCGGGCAGCGCGTTCGGGTCGCTGCCCGGCGCCGGGGGCCACATCGCGTAGTACTGCACGCTGCCGTCGATCGCGCTCGTGAATGTCACCCGCCGCCAGTCATGCGGCTCCGCGACCCGCATGGCCAGCTCGGCCGAATCGAGCGCCTCTTCGCCGCCGCGCGCCAGCAGCTCGAGTTTCAGGGGCGCCTTGCCCGCCGGCGCGTCCGGCCGCCCGGCAATCGCGATCGGGACCTTGCGCAGCGTCAGCGGCAGGATTGACGGAACGTCAATCTCGTCCGCACCGCCGGCGAAGTGGGTGCGAATCCGGAGCTGGCCCGGCGTGATCGGCTCGCGCATCGCATTGACGACCACGACGGCGCCGTCGAGCCGCTGCGACTCGCCAACGACCTGGTCGGGTAGGGTCGGGTCCGCCGGATTGAGGTACACCCCCGACTTCGGCCGGACCAGCCGCGCGCGGAGCCCGCCGCGATCGATCCGGAAGAGGAACGTGTTCGTGCCGGCCTTCAGCTCCACCGGCAATTGCAGGTATCCGTATTCGTAGGGGTCGCCCATCCGCGGCTGACCGTTGACGTACACCATGCTGTGTCCGGCGGCGTCGAGTATCGCCGCCTGGTCGGCGTCGGCGCGCGCCATCGCGAACACATAGCCGCCGCGCAGGCCGTCGTCCCGAATCCAGCCGTCCGCGTCCGGCGTGGCCTCGCGCCAGGTTCTCGATTCGCCGTCGCCGCGCGTCACGACGACGCCCGCCGACGGTGCGCTCCACACGCCCGTCACGATCGCGTGCTCAACCGGGTCGGTGCGCAGGATCGAGCGCCCCCCGCCCGCGACCGCGTCGATCATGAGCCACCCGTCGAGCGCCGGGGGCTCGGCCCCGATGCTTGCCGTGCCCTCCGCCGACGCGCTCGCACCGAGCGCGCCGGGCAGGGTGTAACAGACCAGAGTGAAGGCCAGAACGACGCGCGACGACATGGCGATCTCCAACGGCGGGGTTGAGCGGGCCTCAATCGCGGAGTCCCGCACCAGCGGGAGGTAAGTCAGCCCCGGGGGCTGGTCCGGCTCCGGCGTTGCCGGAAGCCTAAACGGTATCGAGTGGCGTGACGTCCGCGCCCAGCCCGCGCAGGATTCCGCGGATCTTGTCCAGCGTCTCGACGTACTCGGCGTGCGGCTCCGAGTCGGCGACGATCCCCCCGCCGCCGTGAACCACCGCCCGGTCGCCGCTGAACTGCACGGTGCGAATGCCGACGTTGAACGTCGCGGTCCCGTCGAGCCCGACCCAGCCGACGGCCCCGCAGTACGCGCCGCGCGGCACGGGCTCGAGCTCGTGGATGATCTCCAGCGCGCGGATCTTCGGCACACCTGTCACCGAACCGGCGGGAAAGGACGCCGCCAGCGCATCGAGCGCGTCGCACCCGGGCCGCAGCCGCCCCACCACGTCCGCGACGGTGTGAAACACGGTCGGGTGAGCCTCGACCCGCCGCGGGCTGGCCACCTCCACGCTGCCCGGCTCGCACACTCGCCCGAGGTCGTTGCGGTGCAGGTCGACGATCATCGCGAGTTCGGCCGCCTCCTTCGGCGAGGCGAGCAGCTCCCGAACCGCCGCCTGGTCGGCCGACTCGTTGCCCGTTCGTCGCCGCGTGCCCTTGATGGGACTTGTGCGCACCGTGTCGCCGCGCACCTCGAGCATAAGCTCGGGCGAGAACGAGGCGATCGCGCCGCCCGACCAGTGGAGCAAGGCCCCGAACGGGGCCGGATTCACCCGGCGCGCCCGCAGGTACGCGCTGATCGCGGAGCCGACACCCGTCAGCTCCACACGGTGGGAGACGTTTACCTGGTAGATGTCGCCGGCCGCGATATACGCCAGCGCCCGGCGGACGCGGGCCGCGTACGTGTCGCCGTCGGTGAGCTGTTCGATGCGCGCCGGGCCGTCGGCGTCCGCACGCGGCGCCGACCGCGCCGCGCCGGCCTGCTTCAAGAGCGAGCCCAGCGACGCGCGGGGCGGAGCGTCGTCGGGCAGCCCCAAGACCTCGCGAACGCCCGGAGCTGTGAGGGCCGCGGCCCGGCGGGCCGCCGGATCGATGACCGCCACCGAGTCGTACAGGGCCAGCCGCGCAGTGGGCAGCGCGAGATGATCGCCGCGCGGGCTCGGCAGGCGCTCGAGCTGCGCCGCGGCCTCGAAGCCGACGAAGCCCACCCACCCGGGGGCCAGCACGTCCGGGCTGGGCTCGAAGCGGGGCAGCCTGTCATGAACGTGTCGCCACAGCCGCCAGAAGCTCGGGTCGGACTCCTGCACCCGGCCATCGACGATGAGCCGGGCGTCCGCCCCGGCGGGTTGCTCGATCACCGCGACCGGGTCGACGGCGAGCAGGTCGCGGGCGAATCCCCCGCTCGCCGGCGCGCCGGCTGGGGGATTGCTGTCCAGCCAGGCCAGCTCGGCACGGTCATCCAAGCCGGCGACGACACCACCGGGGTCGTCGGAGCAGGTGAAGGGCTCGATGCACCATGAACGTTCGGCGGGCGAGATCATGACCAGCCGCTCCATGTGTTTATCGGAATCTTAGCCAGCCGCGCCCCGGAGACGGTACCTGCTGCGCGGCCATTCTGACCGTAACTGGTTTCGGTGGCGAAGAACAGTCGCTGCCCGTGAATACCAGGGCTAACCGAGGCGTCAGACTCGTGTCTCGGTTTGGGTACTAGAATGCCGAGGAGACGCCTCGGGTAGCGAGAAAGGACACGGTCATGCTCAAGAAGACCCTTTACGGTGTTTTGGGAGCGGTCGCTCTCTCGGCCCTGGCGAGCCCGACCCTGGCACGCGACTGGGGATTCAGCTTCTCGTTCGGCCGGGGTTACGCGCCGGTCTATTACGAGTCGGCCCCAGTTTACTATCCCGCCGCCCCGATCTACTACGACTGCGCGCCCCCCGTCGTTGTGACCCGCCCGCCGGTGGTGTATCGCTCGTACTACTACCCGCGCGTGGTCTACAGCGCTCCGGTCCCGGTCTACCGTCCGGTCTACGTCGCGCCGCGCGCGTACTATCACACGTCGCGCGTGTACGCCGCCCCGCGCTACTATGGCGGCTCGCGCGTGTACATCCGCGGGCGGTAGCTTCGGCAGCCACCCGCGCTCAGCTTGATCTTCGATGCCGCGGCGCCGCCGAGGGCTCTTGCTCTCGCCGGCGTCGCGGTGTGCGTTTGCTCTGGGACTCATGCGATTGGGCGCCAGCGGCTGCGGTTAGTCGTTCGGGTTGGAAAGCACGCGCGAACGTGATAGCCTACGGCGCGAGCCCGGTCCCGGCAGCCAGCGCGGTGATGTCGAGGACTGTTGCGCGTGCGCCACGCGCCAGCGACGACGCCCGTGGCATCGCACCAGGCAAGCCGCAGCGGTACGGAGGCCAGCCGTGGCACCCAAACGCAATCGTCCCGTTCTCTACGAGCTCATCGCCCGCGGTCACCGCAGCAAGACCTGGACGACCTCGCCGCGCGCCACCGCGTCGGTCGCCGCGGGCCGTCCCATGGAGCCGAAGACCGCGAGTATGCCGCTGGAGCGCGGCATGAGTCGACGCCCGCTGGCCGCTCCCCCGCCGGCCGAGGCAAGCTCAGGCGAGGAAACATCGATCCTGGGCGGGCAAGTTCGAATCACAACCTCGTGGCCCGTGCTCGCGGCGCTTGGAGCCGCGCTGCTGGTCGTGGTGGTGGTGGCGTACTACGTCGGCCGCCGCAGCACGTCGCCGCCGGAGCCGGCCTCTCCCGTGCTTGAACAGATTCTGAGCGGCACGGTGCCGGCGGCGCCCGCCGGTCCGGAGCCGCCTGCCGGCGAACTGGCGCCTGCCCATCGGCCGGCGGGTCCGTCGGCTGTCCCGGGCGTGCCGGGCGCGGCGGCGCCCGCGCAGGGACCGGCCAGTCCACCGGCTGTTGTCGTCGAGCCGCAGCCTGAGTCCGCGGGTGAAGGACCGCCGCGGGCCACGGACGACCCGACGCAGCCGTTCGCGTTCGAGTCCGGCGCGTCGTACGTCGTGGTCCAACACCTCTCGAAGCGGCAATCCGGCATCGACGCGGCCCGGAAGATCCGCGAGTTCCTTGAATCGAACGGGGTGCCTTGCGTGGTGCAGGCTCGCGGCGGCGACTTGCAGGTCATCGCGACCGAGCCCTTCAGGATCAAGCGCGGCTCGACCCGCGCGACGGCGGACGAGCGCAAGCGCGCCACCGACTTCATGAATCGCATCAAGGAGTTGGGCAAGCAGTTCACGCTGACCGCCGGCTACTCCTTCGACAAGTGCTACCTCCGCGAGTTCTGAGCCCGTCGGACCCGAGCGTTGCCCGTGAGCACACCGCGACTCGACAAGCTGCTCCGGCTCGCCCAGGCGGAGCCGAACGACGCGTTCGTGCAGTACGGGCTCGCGCTGGAATACATGCAGCTCGAGCGCTGGGCGGACGCTGTCGCGACGCTCGATCGGACGCTGGCGCTGAAGCCCGACGACGTCGCCGCCCTGCTTCAGAAGGGGCGCGCGCTGGTCAAGCTCGGACAGCCGGTCGCGGCGCGGGCGGCCTGGTCGGCGGGCATCGCGGCAGCGGAGCGGGCCGGCGACCTTCACGCGGCGTCGGAGCTGCGGGGCTTGCTGGAGGCGCTCGGGTGAGCGCGGGCGGTCGGGAGCGCGGCCGGCAGTCTCAGTGACGCGGATTGCGGGGGTCGATCTCGCGCGACCAGGCCTCGATCCCGCCCTGGAGGCTTCGCACGAGACTGAAGCCGGCGTGCTGCTGGAGCCACGCGGCCACGCGAAGGCTCCGTACCCCACTGTGACAGTAAACGACAGTCTCTCGATCCGGGTCGAGCTCGCCGCAACGTTTCGGGACATCCCCCATCGGAATGTGAATGGCTCCCGGCAACATGCCTCGGGCCACCTCGTCATGCTCGCGGCAATCGAGCAGCGTGACGTGGCCGTTCTCCGACAGGCGACGGTGCAGTTCCTGGGGTGTGATCTCCAGAGACACAGCAGTTGGCTCCGTGCAGCATGCGTGACGAGGCCAGCGGAATCGGCCTCCCGGACCGTCGCGAGACCGGCTGAGAGCCGGTAGCCACCGGGTCCCCGCGGGCGCCGTTACGGACCTTACGCTTCCCGCAGGGGGACGCCCCCGGACGGACTTTCAGCCCTTCACGCCGAGCAGACGATTATACTGGGGGCGTGGCAGGGCGAGGCGGGACGCGCGTCGCTCGGCCGAGCCGGGTGCTGCGGCGTCGGGCCAGGGAGGCAGCGTGACCGGTAAGTTCGTCATCTCGACCGAGCCCGATGCCCAGGCGGTGGCTCTCGCTGCGCCGCTTGTCGAGGTTATCGAGGCGCTCCCGTGCGGCGCGCTGGTGGTGGCCGACGACGGCCGAATCCTGTTTGCCAACGCGCGGGTGGGGGAGCTGCTCGGCCGGCCGGCGCACGATTTAGCGGGGCGGTTGCTCGTCGAGTTCGTACCAGCGGGCGACCCGCCGCCAGCGGCGCTCGCTCGGCTTATCAGCGCGACCGAGCCGTTCGATACCGAGCTGGAGTTGCCGCACGCGGACGGTGGCCGCGTGTCGGTATTGGCGTCAGTGCGGCCGACGGCCGTGGGTTCCGGAATGAGCGGCCAGCGCATCGTGACGCTGGTCAGCGTGGCCGGGCTCAAGGAAGCTCAGGACCAGCTTCGCGAGCAATACCGACAGATCGCCCGGCTCAGCGATACGGTCCTGGAGCAGGCGCTGGATCTCAAGGGCTACTCGAAGTCGCTTGAGAAGCGGGTGGCCCAGCGGACACGCGAACTGCACGAAGCGAACCTCGAGGCGATCTACATGCTCGCCGTGGCCAGCGAGGCCAAGGACGAGGACACCGGGGCTCACGTGTTGCGAATCCGCGACTACTCGCGGTTGCTCGCCGCGGCCAGCGGTCTGCCCGAGGCCGAGGCCGAACGTATCGGCTACTCCGCCATCCTGCACGACGTGGGCAAGATGCAGGTCCCGGACGCCATCCTGAAGAAGCCCGGATCGCTCACGCCCGACGAGCGCCGCGTCATCGAGACGCACACGCTGGCCGGCGAACGGATCCTCTCGGACAAGCCCTTCTTCCTACTTGCGCGGCAGATCGCCCGCAGTCATCAGGAGAACTGGGACGGCAGCGGCTACCCGGACCGGCTCGGCGGCGAGCAGATTCCGCTGGCGGCACGGATCGTGCGGCTGGCGGACGTCTTCGATGCCCTGGTTTCGCGTCGCGTTTACAAGCCGGCCTGGCCGCTCGACCGCGTCGTCGAGACGATTCGCCAGGGGGCGGGGCGCGAGTTCGATCCGGAGCTTGTGGCCGCGTTCCTCAAGCTGCTGGAGGCGGGCGAGTGGCTCGCAGTGGGGCGCGGTCACGGTACCGACGACACTGAGGCGACCCCTTAAGCCCCCGCCCTCCCGGGGAAGGGTTCGGGCAGGTTCGAGTCCTTCGGCCGCGCTGGGGTTCGATTCTCTACGTCGCGTGGACCCGGGGTTCAGGACGGCTCTCGGGCCGATCGGCCCGCCCTGCGGCGCCCACCGCTCGAGCCCGCTCGTACACGTCCAGCGTCGCCTCGACCATTTCGTCACGAGTCGGCAACGGAATCGGCGACTCGGCAGCCCGCGGGGCGGCACACCAGTCGCGCAGGCACGCAGCCAGCGCCGCAACCGACCCGACCTCGAACAGCAGGCGCGGGTCGCCGATCACCTCGCTGATGCCCGCCACGTCGCTGGCGATCACGGGCGTGCGGGTCGCCAGTGCCTCGAGCACTGTTTGCGGCAGGTTCTCCGGCCAGGTGCTGGGCACGACGAGCAGG
>CAADGM010000108.1 GCA_900696535.1 uncultured Planctomycetota bacterium | reverse complement strand
CTCGCGCTGGCCGTAGCTTTCACCGTCATCCCGCCCCTGGCCACGCGCCTGTTGGCGCTCGGCCGGCGCGGCGGCGTCTCCGCTTACGGACAGGCAGCCCGGCTCCAGGCCCGCGACGACACGGGCGAGATCACTACCCGCACCGGGCGGTGGGTCAGCCACTGGGTCGGCCGGCTATGCGGCACGCGGTGGCCGCGGGCGGCCGTCATCATCGGCATGGTGGGCGTGTCCATCCTGGCGATCCCCTGGCTCGTGCCCGAGGCCACCTACCTGCCGGCCGGCAATCGGAACCTCGTGTTCGGCTTCCTGGTTACGCCACCGGGGTACAGCGTCGACGAGTTCAAGCGCATGGCCGACGTGGTCGAGCGCGTCATTCGTCCTTATTGGGAGGCCGAGCTCGGCTCGCCGGAGCACAAGGAACTCGATCGCCAATGGATCGAGAAGGTGCAGGCGCGCATCGCGGCGGGGGCCATCCCCGAGCTTCGGACCGATCCCAACGCGCCCTGGTCCATCGATCGCGCCCTTCAGCGAAGCCGCCTCCGCCGCGAGTGGCTCTCCCCGCCCCCGCCGATCGACAACTTCTTCTTCGTGTCCTTTGGCGGCGGCTGCTTCATGGGCTGCTCGAGCCGCGATACCCAGCGCGTCAAGCCGCTGGTGCGCCTGCTCCAGACCAGCGGCGAGCAGCTTCCGGGCGTCTACCCGATCTTCCTCCAGACGCAGATCTTCCGCATCGGCGGCGGGAACACGGCCGAGGTCCAGCTTCGCGGCGACAACCTGGCGGAGGTCGTCCGCGCGGCCGGGGCGATGTTCGGCGCGTGCATGCAGAAGTTCGGCGCTACGCCGCGGCCCACGCCGGCGAATTTCAACCTCGGGCGGCCGGAAGTGCAGATCGTTCCGAACCGGGAGCGGGCGGCCGACGTGGGGCTCAGCGTGCAGGACGTCGGACTGATCGTCAGCGCCTGCGTCGAAGGCGCGTACGTGGGCGAGTACCGCATCGAAGGCGGCGACACGATCGACCTGCGTCTCAAGATCGCCGGCCAGGACCAGCGCCCGACGCAGGAGCTGGGCCAGGTGCCGATCGCCACGCCGCGCGGACAGGTCGTGCCGCTCTCGTCGGTGGTGGACCTGGTGGACACGACGGCGCTGGAGCAGATCTACCGGGTGGAGCGGCAGCGCGCGGTGACTCTGACCATCAACCCGCCCGAGACGACGACGCTCCAGACGGTGATCGCGGGTGTGCGGGAACTCGAGCAGGAGCTGCGCGACGCGCGGGTGATTCCTCCTAACGTAGCGGTCACGCTCACCGGAAACGCCGACAAGCTGACTACGGCGCGGGCGGCGATGGTCGGCGAGTGGGTCGGCTTCACCTGGCAGACACTTATCAACATCGTCTCGAGTCGCTTCTTTCTCTCCGTGCTGATCTGCTACCTGCTGATGTGTGCGCTCTACGAGAGCTGGATCTATCCGCTGGTGATCATCTTCAGCGTGCCGCTCGCGCTGTTCGGCGGCTTCCTCGGGCTGACGCTGTGCCACTGGGGCACGCTGCTGACCACCGACCAGCCCGTTCAGCAGCTCGACGTGGTCACCTTCCTGGGCTTCGTCATTCTGGTCGGCATCGTGGTCAACAACGCCATCCTCCTCGTTGACCAGGCGCTCCAGAACATCCGCCTGCACGGCAAGCCGACTGGCCCCGCCATCATGGCGGCGATCGCCGCCCGCGTCCGGCCGATCCTGATGACCAGCCTGACCACCATCGCCGGCCAACTCCCGCTCGTGCTCTGGCCGGGGGCCGGCAGCGAGCTGTATCGCGGCCTGGCATCGGTGATGGTGGGTGGGTTGCTCGTGTCCACGCTCGGAACGCTCGTGCTCGTGCCGGCGGTGCTGAGCGTCGTGCTGGACATGCAGGCGCGTTTCCGCCGTCCTGTGGCGGCCCCGTCGCCGGTCGCCCGGGTGTGACCCGGCGGCGGCATCCGTATACTGGCGGACGATGTCGCTCCGCTTTCCCGGCGCACGGCGCATCCTGCTGATCAAGCCCAGCTCGCTCGGCGACGTCGTGCACGCGCTGCCGGTGCTGGCGGCCCTGCGCGCCGCCTACCCATCGGCCCACCTTGCCTGGCTGGTCAGCACCAGCTTCGCCCCGCTCCTGGCCGGCCACCCGCTGCTCGACGAGGTCATCCCCTTCGACCGGCGGCATTACGGGCGCATGCTCCGCAGCCTGCACAGCGCCCGCGACTTCCTGGGCTTCTGCCGCGGCCTGCGCCGGCGGCGCTTCGACCTCGTGATCGACCTCCAGGGCCTCTTTCGCAGCGGCTTTCTCGCCTGGATCAGCGGTGCGCGAGTACGCGTCGGGCCCCGGGCGGCCCGCGAAGGCGGGGCGCTCTTTTACTCGCTGCGCGTCCACGAGCCACCTGTGCGGCCCGACAGCCCGCGCGACGCTGGCGACATCCACGCCGTCGAGCGCAACCTCCACGTCGCCCGCGCGCTCGGACTGGAAGTCTCCGCACCAGCCTTTCCACTCGCGCTGCGCACCGACGAGCTGGCGGCGACCGACGCGAAGCTCACGCAGGCAGCGGGCCAGCCGCTGCCGCGATTCATCGCCGCCTTGCCCGGGGCGCGCTGGGAGTCGAAGCGCTGGCCAGCGGCGCACTGGGCCGGACTGCTCGACGCGCTCCACGCGGCGGGGCTTCCGCCCGCGGTGCTGCTCGGCGGCCCCGACGAGCGCGGCGAGGCCGACGCGATTACCGCGGCCGCGCGCGCGCCGCTCATCGACCTTGTCGGCCGGACGAGCCTGCGCGAGCTGACCGCCGTGCTGGCGCGCGCCGCGCTGGTTGTCTGCATGGACTCCGGCCCGATGCACATCGCCGCGGCCCTCGGGCGACCGCTCGTCGCGCTCTTCGGTCCCACCAACCCGGGCCGAACCGGACCGTACTCGAACGCCGCGCAGGTGGTGCGCCTCGCGCTGCCGTGCAGCCCGTGCTACGCGCGTCGTTGTCCGCTCGGGCACCAGGACTGTCTCCGGACGCTCGACGTGGAGCGCGGCAGCGCCGCGGTGCTCATGCACTGGCGGCGCGCCGCGGCAGCGCCCGTCGGCGCGTCCTGACGGGCGACTGAGCGTGCTCGATACCGGTGCCCCGCGGCGCTCGGCAATATGGGCCGCAAGCACGAACGCACGCCGCACAGCCGCGTATTCCGGGACCCGCCGCCGTCCTTGGTCAAGCCTCCCCGCGATTGAACCGACCCGATACGCGACGTGATGACCCACGCTCGGCCGCTCCGCGCTGCGCGGAGCCCCGCAGGAGCCGCTGCCATGCCGTCTCGCCGACAGCTTGTCTTCGTGCTTGGCTCACTCGCCGCCCTCGCCGGGCTGGCCGCGCTGGCCTGCGTCGAGGAGGCGCGCCCGACCTGGCTCGGCGGCACGCTGGGACAGCCTGCCGGCGCGAGCGGCGGCACCGGCACAACGGCCGGCGCTAGCGCCGCCAGCGGCCTGTTCACTGAGGTGCTGATCTCGGCCCGGACATTCGTCGACGGGCGCGTCGTGGTCACGTCCACATACAACGTGGATGACATGGGCCGCACACCCATGCAGGCCGACTTCAACCCCGACGGCCGCATCGATCCCGTCGTCGCTTACCAGCAGGGGGTCCTGGGCGTGGCCCAGATTCTGCTCAGCTATGGGGGCCCGCGCGGTCAGGCCTATGTCAGCCTGACGCTGGACGGGGGTGAGAACGACTGGAAGCAGCTCAGTGACGTCGCCGTCGGCGACATCGACGGCGACGGCAACCTCGATCTCGTGCTGGCGACCAGCGACGGAGTCGCGTACCTGCGGCACCCGTCCGATCCCGCTCGCACGCACATCCTGAACGAGTGGGGTGCCCAGTCCGGGGACCTCGAACTGGTCGAGGGCACGGTCTCCGCGCTCACCAAAGAGGAGCTCAACGCCATCATCATCAGCACGCTCGGCGACACGTTCGACCAGTCGGCGTACATCGCCAGCGTGGAGGAGGGCTACTCCGCGGTGGAGCTCGGCGACTTCAACAACGATGGCGCCCTGGATATCGTCGCGGCCCGGTCGATCAAGATCAGCCTCGACCCCAAACCCGACTACAACGTCCCCCCCGTGTCGATCACCAGCGGCAACCTGCAACTGCTGCTCAACCCCGGCCGCGCGATTGACGGGCGCTTCTGGACCGGTGTACCGATCGGCCTGCACGAGCGGCACGGCATCTTCGACCGGCAGGGCAGCGGCGACCTGCGGGCCATCGACCTGGACGGGGACGGCGACCTCGACATCGTCTCGGCCGCCCTCGACGACAACAACGTGCAGATTTCGTGGTTCGAGAACCCGGGCGGCCCCGGCGGCGTTGACCCCGCGCAGCCCTGGCGGCAGTTCCGCATCGGCTCGCTCCGCGGAGCCGCCCGCATCGACGTCGCCGACCTCACCGGCGACGGGCGGCCGGACGTCGTCGGCGTCAGCCCCGCCCAGCAGCAGTGCGTCCTGTTCGTCCAGCCCGAGGAAGGACCGGCTCGCGGCTATGACTGGTTCTCCACGCCGATCATCACCTTCCAGACCTACGAGCCCCGCGCCGTCCTGGCCATCGACCTCGACCGTGACGGGCGCAACGAGGTGGTCATCGGCGGCACCAACGGCGCCGTCCGCTACTTCAAGCGCTCCTGGGACGTTGTCTCGCCCTGGACCGGCGCCATCGTCTGGACCTTCGACCCGCCTGGAGCTGTCGGCCTGCTCGGCTACGGCGACCTGGACGGCGACGGTGACATCGACCTCGTGGCCGTGCAGTCCGGCGAGGACGCCGCGGCCAATCGCGTGTCCTGGCTCAAGAGCAATCTGATCCGCACGGAGTAGGTTCGCCGGCGCCGGGGGCCAGGCCCCCGCCGGGTTCGAGCGGCTCGCAGCGCCCCGCGGCGTGTCGTACTGAAAGGAAGGATGCGGTCATGCCAAGCAAGCCCCGACTCTCGACGGCGATCCTCGCGGCGGGACTGGCGCTGCTCATGTGGGGGGGCCGTGCGCTCGCCCAGGACACGAACGGCTGGGTGGCCCGGTACGAGCTGATCGAGCTCACCGGCGCGGACGGGAAGAAGGACGGACAGAGCCGCGCCTACGCCATCAACGAGACCGCCCAGGTTGTCGGGTGGGTAGACTCGGGCGGCGTGCGGCACTCGGCGCACTGGCAGAGCGACCGCACGACCGATCTGCACGGTACCGTGCACTTCGCGCTGAAGCACCCCTACGTGCTGTACAACCAGGACTACAGCGAGGCGTACGGCATTTCCAACGCCGGCCAGGTCGTCGGCACCGCCCGGGCCCTCATCCGCTGCCCGGACGCGTCGTTTGTCATTGACAATGCCTTCCTGCTGCGGCCAGCGGTGCTCAGCGACCTGGGCACCCCGATCCCCGGCGACGCCCTGACCAACCTGATGACGTTCTCGAACCCGTGCGGCTTCGGCTACGACAGCGCCGCCACGGGCATCAGCAACACCAACTACGTGGTGGGCTGGGCGGACACCGACGGCGGCGTGATCCGCGCCTTCCTCGTCCACCCGGTCAATAACGCATTCGTGCAGGTCGTCAACGGCGGAAACACGCTGCTCATCGACCTCGGCACGATCGGCGGGTCCGACCCGGTCAGCAGCGCCACGGCCGTCAACGACAAGGGGCAGGTGACGGGCTACTCGTACACCATCACCGCAGACGGGAAGTCCGCTTACCGCGCCTTCCTCCTCACGCCGCAGGACACGAACGCCGACGGCCTCCCCGACACCTGGTTCGTGCCCGGAGCGGCTGGCCAGAACATGCTGATGACGAGCATCGGGACGCTCGGCGGGACGAACAGCTGGGGCCGCGACATCAACGCGAGCGGCGCGATCGTCGGCGAGTCCGACATGATCGCCCCCAACGGCGGGTACTTCACGCACGCCTTCCTCTACGCGAACGGCACCATGACCGACCTGGGCACGCTCCGCACCGATCCCACGCAGGGATACTCTGCCGCCTCGGCCATCAACGACGCCGGCGTGGTCGTCGGATGGGCCGAGAACGACAAGCGCGAGCGCCGCGCGTTCCTGTACAAGGACGGGCGGATGCAGGACCTCAACAGCCTGCTGTACCTCAAGGACGCCGACGGCAACGACGTCATCCCGTCGATCACGCTGACCGAAGCGCGCGACATCAACGCCGCGGGGGTCATCGTCGGCTGGGGCGAGGTGCGCGGGAGCAAGGGCGCTGGCCAGACGAAGGGCTTCATGCTCAACCCGATCCTGGTCAACCCGGACATGCTGGACGGGGACAGCTCGGGTGGCAGCTCGGGCGGGACGGGTGGCTCGAGTGGTGGCTACACGGGCACGCCGATCTTCGGGCTGCCGCAGCACCTCCAGAACCCGCAGCCCAGCACGGTCAACGGCAGCACGGCGCAGCCCGACGTGACGACGAACCCGCTGCTGTCGCTGTGCGGCTTCGGTGCGATCATCGGGCTGGCGCTCGCGCTGGCAGGGCTGGTGGGGCTCAAGCGCCGCGGGTGGCGCTGACGGCCGCTCTGTGTGCCGCGGCACCGGCTTCCAACCGGTGCGATCCGGCCAATTCAGTGTGAGCCGCCGGCCCGCATGAGCGGGCACCGGCGCGCGTCTTTTCGCGGCGAACTCGGCCCGGTAGGCTATCCGGGCATGACGCAACTGCTCGACCCCGGCGAACTACGTGAGACACTCCAGAAGCTCGCGCGCCAGATCGCGGGCGCCGCGCCGCGCGACGTGCCCGTCGCCATCGTCGGCATCCGGCGGCGCGGCGAGACGCTGGCCCAGCGGCTGCTGCCCTTGCTGGCGGGCTGCGGGCTGACGCCGGCCCACTACGGGGTTCTCGACATCACCCTGTACCGGGACGACCTGACGACGATCGGGCCGCACGCCGTCGTCCGCGGCACCGAGATCAACTTCGACGTGACCGACACGTGGATGGTGCTCGTGGACGACGTGCTCTACACGGGCCGCTCGATCCGCGCGGCCCTCGACGCGATCATGGACCTGGGCCGGCCGCGGGCCGTGCGGCTGGCGGTGCTGGTCGACCGGGGGCTGCGCGAGCTTCCGATCCAGCCGGACTTCGTCGGCCTGCGGACGGACACGGAGCCGCATCACATCGTCAAGGTCAAGCTCGTGGAGGTGGACGGGGCGGACGAGGTGGAGCTGCATGATCGCACCGAGCGCTGAGGCCGGTGTCTGGCACCGCAAGCACCTTCTGAGCATCGCCGAGCTCTCCCGCGCCGAGATCGTGCACGTCCTGGACACGGCGGCGGGCTTCCAGGAGGTCAGCACGCGCAGTGTAAAGAAGGTGCCCGCGCTGCGCGGCCGCGTCGTGGTCACGATGTTCTTCGAGGAGAGCACGCGCACGCGCCTGTCCTTCGAGCTGGCGGCCCAGCGGCTCAGCGCCGACGTGCTCGACCTGGCGGAGAAGATGAGCTCGACGGGCAAGGGCGAGACGCTGGTCGACACCGCCAAGAACATCGAGGCGATGGGCGTAGACATCATGGTGGTGCGGCACCCGGCGGCGGGCGCCGCCCAGCGGCTCAGCGAGGAGGTGGGCTGCTGCGTGGTCAACGCCGGTGACGGGCTGCACGCCCACCCGACGCAGGCCCTGCTGGACGCGTTCACGATCCGCGAGCGCAAGGGGCGCGTGGAGGGGCTCAACGTCGCGATCGTGGGCGACATTCACCACTCGCGCGTGGCTCGCTCGGACATCCGCGTCCTTCAGAAGCTCGGCGCCACGGTGTGGCTGTGCGGGCCGCCAACGCTCGTGCCGCGCACGTTCGAGTCGATGGGGGCCCGCGTGGCCTGGGACTTCGAGAGCATCCTGCCGGAGATGGACGTCATCAGCATGCTCCGCATCCAGAAGGAGCGCATGTCCGCCAGCGGCTTCCCCTCCGCCCGCGAGTACGTGCGCTTCTTTGGCATGAACCGCGAGCGCCTGCGCAAGTGCAAGCCCGACGTGCTCATCATGCATCCCGGGCCGGTCAACCGCGGGATCGAGCTCTCGCCCGACGTCGCCGACGGGCCCCACTCCAGCATCCTGCGGCAGGTGACCAACGGGCTGGCCGTGCGGATGGCGGTGCTCTTCCTCTGCCAGCAGGCGGCGGCGCAGGTCGACTAGCGCAACACGTGCCACACGGCACCGAGCGAGTTCCTTCGAACGAGGGAGGGGCGCACCGGCCCAGTCACGCACGGCGCCGATGCGCCCGTCGACGAACGCCGCGTAGGCGCTCAGACGTTAGCGTCGCCGCCTGCACAAGGCCGCCGCTGTACCCGCGGCAAGCAGGGCGAGCGATCCAGCCTCAGGCACCGGGGCGCGCAATCCGAAGTTGCAGAAGTTGCTGGGGCGCTCCACCGTGAAGCGGCTGAGGTCCACGAGGCTCAGGAGAGCCAATGCGACGTTCGGGTTGTACCCAGGATCAACGGTGGCACCTGTGAATGTGTATACGCCGCCGCTGAAGCTCCAGCCGGGCATGGCGTTCGGATCGCCGACCCCCGCGCCGCCCCACACCCACTGGGGAACGGCCAGCCAGGGTTGCGTGACCGGGTTGTTGCTTGTGTCCCAAGCCATCAGTGTCAACGTTTCCGACGTAAACGAGCCGCCGTCAACGTCACTGATGACGAAGTACGTCCCGCTCGGAAGGTAGGTTGCCCCCAGTCCCGCGAAATTCCGGTAGTCGGTGAAGCCGGGCGGATTCAGGTTGGAGCTGGGGATCGGCCCGAACGCGACGAACGTCCCGGACCACGCGGAGAGCACCGGCGCGGTCGCGGGCGGACCCCACTCTCCCGTGAACGCGAAGCTCAAGTTGTTCGGATCGAGCAGCGCCAGCGCCGGTGGCTCGGAAGGCGGCACTCCGAGGTTGGGTGGCACGGGCAGGTTGCTGCCGGAACCTGTCAACGGCTGTGCGATCACGGCGCCGCTCAGGCCAAGTGTCAACATGATCAGTCCGGCTGCGACTCGGTGGGCACTCCGACAAAGCGTGTTCATACCGTTGCTCCTTTCCATGAGTTGCCTGACGAGAACGAGATCCGCGAGTCACTGACCCGTCGCTTTGCGATCGAGATTCGTTGCACCGCCCTAACGACGCCGAACTTGAGCAGGCTGTCTGCGACACAGGTTCCGGCTGCGGGCCGGTGCCAGCACCCAGACAGCACTGCGGGGCCGTCGCCAGAGCGCAACGAGTCCGACAGCCAGCAGCATCAGCGCGCTTGGCTCCGGGATCGCGTTCACGATCACATCGTCGATCACCAGCTCGGTCGTTCCGAGCCCCCCGTGCGGCGTGAGGTCCACGTGCCCCCAGTTGATGAACTCGATTTCGACGGGCAGGCTCGAATCGAAAGGCGTGAAGACGAACTCGTAACGGGTCGAGGCACCATACAGCGAGCTGCCGCCGCTGGGGACGACAAAGTAGTACACGGGGTCGGTCGCCGCCGTATTGCTGACGCGTAGCCCGAAGACCCCGTCGTAGCCCGGGCCGCCGGCGCCGTAGCCGGCCATCTCGCCGGAGACCCAGAAGCTGAGCAGGTACGCGGGCGCCGGGTTGAGGTGCGTCGGGACGCTCTGCCACAGACGCACGGGCTGACCGAAGCCAATCGTGAACGCAGGACTACCCGCGAAGGTCACTTCGCGCGAGGCGTGGAATGTTGGGGGCAGATCGACCCAGGCGGTGGCATTACCGAAGTACATACCGGCCTGGCCGTCCGGCAAGACGTCCGAACCCGCGGTTCGATACGGCGCGGTCGTCTCAGACGAGCCCCAGTAGGCGTACGCCTGCGACGACCCCGACGACGACCAACCCCCGGGAACCGCGAACGGCAGGAGGGCCGTGCCGGTCGCCCAGAACTGGATGTTGCCGAATCCCGGCGCCGGGGCGCCCTGTTCGAAGCTGCCGTTGACAACCAGGTTCCCCGCGTGCGTACCTTGCATTGGGCCGACCGGGAGCAGCGTGAGCCCCGCGTTCGCGGCCGCGTTCACCCAAATGGCAGTCAGCATCGGCACAGCACGCCACAGGTTGGCACGAGTCTGCATAGCTTCTCCTCTCCGATTGCGAGACGTGAGCGCGAAAGATGACAGCTGGACCCATCTATCTACATTTCAATGCCGATTATCACGTGATGGCCACCCGCTTGTCAAGAAAAAAACGCCCGACTGACAAGACCTGGGCGGTCGATAAACGGCGCGGTGTACGCCATCGGCGGTCGACGCTTCCGCCTCCGACTAATCCTCGTCGATGATGGTCGTCGTGGTCCGCTTCTCGATGACCGTCCCCTCAGGCGGGGGGCTTGGAGAGTCAGGGTCGCGGCCTTCCCAGATGCCCTTGCGCGCGTCCATCCATTCCTTGCCGCGGACCTTGCCCTCGCGGTCAAAGTGAATGACGGCCGAGTAGTTCCGATCGAGATCGTCGTAGAACCACTGCTGGTATAAGCGCTCGGCTGGGTCGCCGATGGCGAGGCGAACCTGCGCCTCCGAGTCCCCGACCCGGACCGTCTCATAGCGCTCGCGCGTGAACGGTCGGGCGCACCCGCACAGCGCGATCGTGCTCCCCAATGCAAGCAGCAAGCCCAGGACGCGGACGTTCATGGAAGCGCCTCCTCGATCGGCGGTGCAGGGCCGCACTCCTCGACTGATCCACTGCTTCGATTCTCGAGTTCCAGCGGAGCCAGGCTCGGGAATCACGTCTGCACACGGTCAGTATACGCGCCATGGCGTGGACCGTGGCAGTCCGTCTGTGGTCGGCCCCGCGGCCGGGAAAAACCGGACCGCGCACGCTTCGCTGCACCCTGCCGCTGCGCGACGTACAATACGCCGTGGCGTAGCCCCCCGGAGTCCGCGGCGCACGCGCGGGCAGACAAGCGTGGTGGCAAGACCACGCGGTCACGCAGGCGCGTCGGGATGACGCTCGAGGCCATCCCGGATCCCGGGTTTGCAGGAGCCAGAGGATCAGTGGTCCGCCTGAATCGTTTGCATCGAAGGTCTTGACCCTCCCCCCATCCCTCCCTGGAAGGGAAGGGGGCAAGCGACACCTTCCAGGCGACAGCTTCCGGGGCTTCGGGCGACCCACGCAGGAGGCAGCATCATGAATCCGACCCGTCGCCGCGCGGCAGTGATCGGGGCGTGGCTACTCGTTGCCTTCGGCCGATGGAGTACCGCGCTGGCGATCGCGGACGAGCGGCTCGACGCGCTGAAGGCGCTGCACGATCGGCTGCTCGGCGCACGCGACGCGATCGCCGTAGACGATGCCCGCCGGGCGCTGGATGAGCTGAAGAAGCTGGACCTGCGGGCCGACCAGCTCGAGAAGGAACCGCGAACGTGGCTTCACCACGCGCGGGTGGCCGCGCTTCTGGCCGCGGGCGATGCGGGCTCGGCGGTCGAGGCGCTGGCGGTACTGGAGGCCGACGCGGGTGGCACGCGCGAAACGCTCCGCGCGGCCTGGGAGGTCGCCGTCGCGACCGGCGACGCGGAGCGCGGCGTGCGCACGCTCGACGCGCTCGAGAAGGCCAAGCTGGCACCGGCTGCGGCGCTGGAGGCACGCCGCAAGCGCCTCGAATTGGTTGGCACAGCGGCACCTGGCGTGGTCGTCGAGGCGGGCGACGGGGCCCGGTTCGACCTGCGAACGCGACAGGGCGTGGTGCTCGTGCTCGACTTGTGGAGTACGACCGGCCGCCCGAATGAGCGCCAACTCGAGGGACTCCGCCGACTCAACGCGGAGTTCGCAACGGACCCGCGGCTTCGGCTGCTCGGAATCAACTCCGACCCGCCGACGGGCGCGGCCGCAGCCGAAGCGCTCGCTCGCGAGCTGAAGGTCGATTGGCCACAGCACTTTGAGCGATCGGTAGACGCGCCGCTGACGCGGGGAGCGTTCAAGATCGACGCGCCGCCCATCCAGGTGCTCATCGACGGCGACGGTCTCGTGCGGGCCGTCGGCCTGGCCAGCGAGCCGGAGTTCGTCTACGCGGTTCGGGCCGCGGTCGCCCAGGCCAAGGGCCAGCACACCGTGATCCGCCCGAAGACGGTAGCCGGCGTGGTCGCGAGCCCGCCCGCCGGGCCCAACGGCGCTGGACCAGACGCCGCCGACAAGCCGGGCGATGCGGCGAAGGACACGCCGCAGATACAGCCCGAGCTGCCGAGCATTCCGGAGGCCCGTGACCTGCTGGACCGGGCCCGGCTGTACCTGAAGACCGGGAAGAAGACCGAGGCCCAGAAGCTGTTGAAGGAACTCATCGAGAAGTACCCGCACTCGCGCGAGGCGAAGGAAGCGCGGGACATGGGGCTGGTATAGGCCGGCGGCGGCTCAGCGACCGCCGGCGTCCACGAGCACCACGCACGGGGCGCCGGCCGCGTGTCGCCGCAATTCGAGCCGCAAGACCTCGAGCACCTGCTTCATCTCGACCAGGCCGGACGGGTCGATGATCCGGCCGGCCAGCAGGACGAAGCAGCGCGGGATCGTGGCGCCGGCGTCCGTGTAGCGCGTGTAGCGCTCGGCGAGGCGCTCGAGCGTCGCCTCGGCCGCGGCGGCCGTGCTGCTCTCCATGTCGGCGTGATTCGACGCCCAGCGGATCGAGCCGGCCGCATCCAATACCCGGATCAGGGTCCGCACTTCGCGAACGAGCCCGAACAGCCGCCGCACCCGCCGCCGTGCACGCCAGACCTCGAAGCCGGCCGTGGCCGTCGCGATCATCGGACACTCAACGTCGCGGTCCGCCCGCTGCGGCGCGTGCGCGGCGCCTGCGGCCTGTCCTGGCGCGGTGATCCCCATACTCGTGGCGACGAGCTGCTCGCGCTCAGCGGGCGAGAGCGCCCGCGCGCGGAGATCCTGCTGTCGAATCTCGGTCGAGCCCTCGGCGGTAGCTCGGAGCAGGTTGCGCTTCGAATCGACCTCGACGAAGACCTCGACGGTGTCCGGAGCAGCCCCCATGCGCAGGACGCTGGCCAGTGCCTCCTCACGGATCGAGCGAATGTCCTCTTCGCTCGGCGAGATCACGGTCCGCTCGACCGTGTCCCGCACGAGCGCCAGGGCCACGCCGATGGCGCTGATCACGTCGGCGCACTCGACCGTCTCGTACGGCAGCTTCATGAAGCGCGCCAGGTACGGCACGATGGCCGACGCCCCGCCGCCGCCGCCGATCAACCGAACCAGGCCCCGGTCCAGCTTGTAGTCACGCACCAGCCCCTCGACGACCGGCGCTACGCGCCGCGCCGCGGCGTCGAGAATGGCGGCGGCCTGCGCCTCGGCTCCTCCAGGGGTGAGCGCTTCGAAGCCGGCGCGGATGGCGTCCAGGCGGCCCGCGGCCGGATCTCCGGCGGGCACCAACCCCAGCATGTTGCTGGCGCAGGTCGGCGTAACGGCCAGCTTCTGGCCGCCGGCGTCGACGGCCAGGAACGTATCGCCCTCGAACTCGTGCCGGGCGGCTCGAAAGCTCGCGGGCGAGCGTTCGGTGAAGCTGAGGTAGGGCAGGCCGGCGATGTGCGCGCTGCGCGGCCCGACCTGGGAAACGCGCCCGTCGCGCAGGTACGCGAGCGACCCGCCGGCCACGCCCAGCGTGCGCACGTCGAGCGTGCTGAGGTGCAGTTTCTGGCCGCCGATCTCGGCCGAGCGGACCTGGCAGCGGCCGTTGCGGATGACGCTGATGTCGGTGCTGGTCCCGCCGACCTCGAGAAACACACCATCGGACACACGGGCGAAGAGAAGCGCCGCGGCGACGCCCGCCGCCGGGCCGCTGAGCATCGTGAGAATGGGCCGGCGGCGCATCTGCTCGATGTCCATCACGCCGCCGTCGGAGCGCATGATCATGAGCGGCGCGCGGATGCCAGCCTCGCGCACGGCCCGCTCGGTAAGGTCGGCGGTCGCGAGCATGCGCGGGATCATGCAGGCATTGATGACCGCGGTGCGCGTACGGATGCGTAGGCCGTGCAGTCGGCTGACCTGGTGCGTGGCCGTGGCCGGCAGGCCCATTTCGCCAGCCAGCTCCACGACGCGCTGCTCGCGCGCGGGATCGTCGACGCTGAATGCCTCGGCGGCGACGATCACCTCGGCCCCGTCGCGTCGCAGCGCCTCCAGTGCGCTGCGGATGGCCGCGTCGGTGGCCCGCTCGCTGGGGATAAAGCGGTGATACAGCCGCAGCGTGCGTCCCGGGGCCAGCCGAATCGGCGCGATCCGCGTCTGCCGCGCGGCGAGCACCCGGCTGACACCCGAGCCCAGCCCGACAACGCCGACCGGGGCCACATCCCCCTCGAGCAGCGCGTTGGTCGCCTGCGTGGTCGAGTGGGCGATGAGGGCGACCTCGTCCGGCGTCGCGTGGCAGGCCGCCAGCAGCGTCAGCAGGCTCTCGACCACACCGCGGGCCACGCCCTCGCGCGCCGCGTGCGTCGTCGGGACCTTGGCGCGGCCGACGAGTTCGAGCGTCGCGGCATCGACGGCCACGGCGTGGGTGAAGGTCCCGCCCACGTCGATGCCCACGCGAAGACGCCGCTGCGTGCTCATGGCCGCTGCGGCCTCCGTTCGGTGCCGAACGCTGGCGGCGGGCAACTCGCGTGCGCTGGGGACGGTTCGCGAAACACTTGACCTCTACCCGCCAACAAAGCGAAGTCCGAAGTACGCGACCGCGATGGCGGCCGCCAGCCACACCGGCACGATCGTGTAGCGGAGAATCTGGTTGACGCTGATGGCCTGGAAGCCGGCCACCCAGACGTTGGCCGTGTTGGTCGGGTCGCACACGCCCTGGAGCATGCCGGCAGCGAGGATGGCGCCGAGAATGGCGGCCGGGGGCAGATCGGTCGTGGCCAGCAGCATCGCCGAGATCGCCAGCCCCATGCCCCACACGTTCAGCGGCCCGCGATAGAGTGCCAGCGGCGCGCCCAGCGCGAAGACCGCGACGTACGCCCAGCGCGTCTGCGGCGCAGCCAGCGAGAGCAGCGGCAGCAGATACGCCTGCACCGCCGGCATGCTCACCGCGGTAAACAGCATCCCGATGCCGACCATGAGCAGCACGGGCGGCATGACGGTCTGGGCACCCTCGATCATCGAGCGGGCCAGCACGCGGACAGCCCCGGGCCTCCGGGCAACGCAGAGATACATGTAGGCGATAGACGCCAGGAACGCGGAAATCTCCTCGACGCCGCCGAAGTAGACCAGTGCGACCGGCACAAGCGGTGCAATCATCAGCCGCGCCGGCATGCGTCCACCCCCCTCCGCCCCTTCGCCCCTCCGCTCCTCCGCTCCTCCGTCGCTCCGCCCCTCAACGCCTCGAATCCTCGACTCATCGACTCCTCCCCCCCTTCGCTCCTCTGCATGAAAGCTGCTGAGCAACCCCCGTCTGGTGCCCCACGCGATCCACCCCACGCCGCACACCATGTACAGCCCGACCATCGTCCAAAGCAACCCGTCGAGCTGGGTGGCGGGGATGCCGAACACGTCCATCCAAAGCCGTCGGGCCACCGGCTGGAGCGTCCCGCCCATCGAGATCGCGATCAGGAAGACACCCGAGGCGACCACGGGGCTCAGCCCGATCGAGCGAAGGATCGGCAGGATGATCGTGCCGATCATGATGACGGTACCCAGGCCGCCGACGGACGTGAAGATCCCCGCCGTCACCAGGAAGACGGCCAGCGTGATGATGGCCGGCCGCTCGCCGGCGAACTCGGCCGTCCAGTACACGAGCCGCTCGGCCACCTTCAGATTCCGCACGTACACGGCGAACATGCCGCCGAAGATCGTGGCCAGAATGGTCGCGTACAGCGTCAGGCTGCCCGCGCGGCACAGGTAGAGCAGAGACTCGCCCACATAGGTGGCCGCGGCCCAAGCGCGCCACGCGGGCGCATGCGGGTCGATTTCGTCGGCGCGGGTCAAGGGCAGTCGCTCGGCCGCGGCCCGCATTTCGTCCAGCGTCGCCCGCGCCTGCTGTCGGGCGGCGGCCTCATCCGGGCTGCTGAGCTCCCGCGCCAGGCGCTGGAGGTACATTTCGAGCGGGACCGCGCGGTAGCGCTCCTCGAACGCGGCCCGCGGACCGGCATGCAGCGGCGGCTTGCTGAAGAATTCGGGCGGCGAGCCGGCCCGGTCGTTGTCGGGCGTCGCGGTCCGCGCCGCACGGCTCATCGCCTCCGCGGTGCGCTGCGATTCGTCAGCCGCCTCCTGGCGCAACGCCGCAACGCGCGCCGCCAGCGCTCGGTTCGAGACTTCGGGGTCGTCAAACCGCGCGGTCAATTCGGAGGCCGCGCGGCGCAACTGCTCCGTTCGCGCTGCCAGGCACTCGGCAGCGAGGAGCCGAAAGCGGGACCAGCGTTCGAAGCGCGACGCATCCTCTACCGATTCGATCACCTTGCCGCCCGCTGCGCCGCCACGCGTGCGCACGCGAAGCTCGCGGACGGACTCGGGCGCCAGCAGGTCGGCACCGACGGCGACGAGCGTGAAGACCAGCGCCATCAGCGGCAGGGCGAGCAGCGCTGAGAGGCGCTCGAGGAACATGAGCGCGGCGAAGGCGAGAAAGACGAGGATCAGGATGACGCCGACCGCGAGCGTCACACCCGACCCTCCGCGGTACAACCGTCACCCCTCTCAGAGGGGACTGAAGCAGGGGCTACAACTCGACTGTCCCCCCTTCCAGGGGGGACTACAGGGGGGTAGGCGGCCGCGCGCAGCCGTCGCGCGAGCCGCACCAACTCGGCCTCCGATAATCGGCCCAGCGTTGCAACCGTGCGTTCATGAACCGCTGCGTCCTCCACTCGGCGCGCTTGGCCCGCTTTTTCGAGGGCGTGCAGCAGCTCGTGAACGAACGTCGCGACCAGCTCCGCGTCGCTACGCCGATCGCAGTCGAACAACTCGATTCGCGCCAGCAGCGGGTCCCAGGCGCCGTAGACCGTCCGCCGAGGCGTCTGTAACGGCGAGCGTCGCACGACCAGCGTGACGCCGAGTGACGCCAATGCGGCCGCAGGGTCGGCCGCCGACAGGACGGCGTCGAGCTCGCGGCACTCCTGGTGGCAGGTCGCGGTCGTCAACGCAAGCCCTCGGTCCGGTCTTCTCTCACCGCGTCACCACGACATGCGAACTCCCAACGCGCGCCCGAGTGACGTCGGTTACGCCGCGGCCGATGAGACTATTCCGTCCAGCGGCGGGCCTCCAGCCCGGTCACACCCAGCACCATCAGCGACCCCGGAGCGTCGGCCGCGCGGATCACAAGTTGCGCGACGCGCTTGGGCCTGGTTCGCGGCCCGGTGTCGGCGCGGTCGAGCACCATCGCCCGGAGGAAGATCGGCAGTCCGCCGGCGGTCTTGCCCGCCCAGACGATGGGCCCGTCGGGTGTCGCCGACGGGTTGGTATACGCGAAGATGTGCCGGCCGTAGCGCACGTCATGCACCTGCCGCGCGCCGTCCTCGAACACTAGCTCGTACTCGGCCACTTTCTGATCGCGAGCGCACTCGTCGCGGGTCGCGTGCAGCACGACCACGCGATGCGCAACGCCGCCCAGCTCGATCGTGACCTCGGTCGGCAACTCCGCCAGCGGCGTCAGGCGGCTGCGCAGCGCAATCGCGCCCCCCGCCGCGGGATCATCGGGCCTGTCCGCGAGCTTGAACGCAACTCCGCCCAGCCGCACGTCGCCCGCCGGCAGCGTCGAGAGGTCGGCTTCGCTCGAATGCCCTTTCCAGAACGCAGTCTCACCCGTACCCGCGGCCAGCGGCACGTTCCAGGCCGCCGAGAGGTCCGTGGTCCAACCTAGGCGCATGTCGGGCGTCAACGGCGTCAGGCCCATCAGGTCCAGGAAGCGCGACATGAACGGATACTCGCCCGGGTCGGGCGGGTTGTCCGCGTTCCAGGCCGCCTCGGCCGCGAGCACGTACGCCGCGTATTGGGGCAGCTCCCGCGCGAAGCTCTGCGGGTCCAGCGAGTAGCCCGCCCACGTCGTCTGAAGATAGCCGAGCGACTGCTGTTCGTAGGCCGCCCGGCAGAAGTTGACAATGTTGGTCGGGCGGTTCCACCCGGAGGCGATGGTCTCGTGCCCGGCCTCGTGGAAGACCTTGAGGCTCGTGCCCAGCTTGTCGGGCGTGGTGGCCACGTAGTGCCAGTCGGCGATGACGACGTCGTCCGGGATGGCGGCCCGCTTCCGCTCGGCGGCTACCTTCGTCCCGGCATGGCACGCGTCCGGAGCTTCGCCGGGGGCCAGCAGCATGTCACCCCACATCATGATCCGCACACCGCGTGGCTTGAACCACGCGACCATCCGCTCCATGTCCATCAGGAAGAGCTGCTCGACCGTGTAGGGCTTGCTGCTCTCGCGGAAGGGCACGCGGCCGCGGTCGGCGAATTCGTCGTGGCCGATGTGGAACCAGCGGGGCTTGAAGAGCTCCAGCGCCTCTTCGTAGACGCTGAAGATGAAGTCGTAGCTCTTCGGGTTGGTCACGCAATAGGCCCAACGCGCCTCGGGGTCCTCTGCCAGGTCGAGATTCTGCCCGTTGTGAAACATCCAGTGCATGTGTCCGAGCGACATGACCAGCGGCGTGACCTCCACGCCCTCATCGTGGGCCGCATCGAGGATGCGCCGCACGTCGTCCTTGGACATGCCCAGCTCGGCGTGATGAATCTCCGGGTGCCCGTCCCACTTCAGGAAATCCGTCTGAAGAACCAGGTGGTTCATCTTCAGCGGCCCGAGCAGCCGACGCAGCAGTCGCTCGTGCAGCTCCGGCCCCTGGCCACCCGTGAACAGGTGCACGCCCCGCACACGCAACGCGGGCCAGTCGCGAATCATCGCCGCCCGGGCCTCCAGCCTTCCGTCCGGCTGGATGGTCGCGAGCTGCGCCAGCGTTCGGGCAGCGTGACGCAGGCCGGGCTCGTCCGCCGCATTCACGGTCGCGCGGTACGCCTCGACTTGCAGCAGGTAACCCTCGGCCTTTGGCGGCGCGTCCGCGGTGCCAAGCGACAGCTCGAACGGCCACGGATTCGGCGCGCGGCGGTCGCGGCGCGGCTGGACGAGTTCGCCGTAGCGTTCCACGAGCAACGTGCCAACTGCCCTGGCGAACATCGACTCCTGCGGCGAGCGCGCGGGACCGGGTTCCTTGCCATCCCGCACGGCGAGCACGAAGTCGGTCAGATCCAGTGCGCCGTCGCCCCACGTCACCGACTTCGGTGCCGGCACGAGTTGCGGAGGATCGGCGGAGGGGACAAGCTGCGCATCGTCCCGCGGCACCAGGTGGGCGGCCGCACTCACAGACTTCGGCGGCAGGGGAGCACCGGCGCCGCGCGGCAGGTGGTAGACGACGCGGTAGCGGATCGGCTGGCCGCGCTTGAAACGTGTGCCCAGGTCGCCGAACCAGAAGAGCGGCTCGTCCGGGTTGGCGTACTTGTCCTTGCGAAAGTCGTAGAGGATCAGGCGCGGTGCCGGGCCGTCGTCGGCCGCGGGCGCGCCGGGGTCGGGGCCGACCTCAATCACCAGCGGGCCAAGCCGCGTGCTCACCTCCAGCCGCGAGAACCCGCGCGCCACGGTTGTGTCGCGGAGCTCCCCCGATGCGGCCAGATACGGAATCCGCCCTTCCTTCTCGCTGCCGTCGGCGAGCCGAGCGCGGTACGACATGCCCGCCAGCAGGGCCGGATTCATCGCGGCCATGCGCCACTGGATCAGGCACTCCTCGGCGTCGCCCTGGAAGACGCCCTCGAGTGTCTGCTCGACCCGACCGTCCGCGTGCAGCGCGATCGTCTCCGTGGCAACGAACGCATCGGCCGTGCCGACGTGCCGCATCGCGACAACCTGACGCTCCGCGCCACGCTCGACGGTCGCGCCCTGGACCGCCGCCACGGAGGGGCCGTGATAATAGTGCGGCGCCCACGGCGGCCGGGTCACCACAATCTCGCAGCCGCGCACCACCCACACGCCGCCGGCGGTGATCTGGAGCCCGTCGCGAAACGGGTTGACCGCGACCTCGACATCGTCGGTGCGAAGCTCGTGACGCGGCCGCGCGGGCGTGGCCTCGTCAGCGCGGGCCGCAGTGAGGAGACTTGTGGCCGCCAGCAGAATGGTCAGCAAGGCGAAGCGTGTCATCGTCGCACCGTTATGCCGCGCCACATGACAGCCGTGCGCGTGGTCTGCGGCCGGCCCGTCCCCGCGCCGCATGGCACCGGTTGGAAACCGTGCCACAGAAACGCACCGGTCGGAGACCCTGCCACATCCGCAGCGGGCACTAGCCCGCGCGGGTCTGCATGCGAGCGAAGTCGTGCAGATCGGCGTCAGCGTCGTCGTCCAGGTCGAACGCCTCGCAAGCCGACCCCACCGGGCCGCCGCCCGGACCGGTCCAGCAGCCCGCGGACAGCGCCAGGTCGGCCGCATCGGTCTCGCCGTCGCCGTCGGCATCGCCGAACGCGTAGCCGCTCAGTCGCAGCTTGACCGCGTCGGCGGAAGTGTACTGCGCGGCCGAGGCCCCGGCGTTCGAGAGCACGACCCGCGGCCCGACCGCGGCCGCATCGAAGACGAAACGCCCCAGCGGGACCCACTGCCCGCCGCCGGTCCGCTGGTCGATCGCGACCGTCGTTACGCCGTTGGCGTGCAGGATGATGTACTCGGCCGCGTCGTGCCGGTTCGACGAGGCCGTGTACCACGCGTAGACATCAAAGCGTCCCGCCTTGGGGATCGCGGCCGCGAACTGCGCGCTCGCCGGCACGCCCCCGGGCGCCACGCGTGAGTCGAAGCGGAAGAAGTCTGGCTGTGCGGAGGTCGTCCAGGGCCCGGATTCGACATAGCGCGGCGAACCGTCGCGGTTGTCGACGACGATCTGGAGCATCCGATCGCTGACGTAGGGGTTGTAGGCGGGCAGGGCCCAGGGTTGTCCGGGCGCGGGCAGGTTGTCGATCTCGTCCTGGATGGCGACCTGGGAGGTGTAGTTGTGATACACCCAGAGGCAGCCGTGCGGGAAGCCCTGACCGCGGGCGTAGTTGAGCTGCGAGGCGACGGTTGGCCAGTCATTCGTCTCGGAAGCCCGGTATCCGACGCCGAGCTTGTCGAGGTGGGCGGGGGCCTGGGCTCGTTGCGTGTTGAACTCGGTGATGAACGAGCTGAGCGTGGTCATATACATCTGCGGCATGACCAGGTCCATGTAGCCGCCATTGACCCACGCCGACCAGCGCTGCATGTGTTGCGTGATGCCGTACGAGCCGAGTGGAGCACTCGATACGAGGATGTGCGGATTGACGGACTTGACCGCGTTGTAAGAGGCCTGCATGCAGGCGTTGACCAGCCCCTCGCGGAACGCCACCCACTGCGAGTTGTTCACGTTGGACGGCGGCCAGACGCCGTAGGTCTGGAAGTAGCGGTCGCGCGTCACCTGCTCGTAGCCGTACTCGCGGCCGGTGTTCTTGCGGCCCCAGCGATAGCGGTCGAGCTGGATGTCGTCGAAGTTGTAATCCTCGGCCAGCTCGCGCGCCATCGCGGCCACGAACGCGACCACCTCGGGATGCCCCGGCGAGAAGAAGACGAACCCGCCGTTCTCGCCCGTCACCGCGTCGCCGGTGATGTCGCGCGCGAGCCACTCAGGGCGAGCGACGGCGATGGGGTGCGTCAGACCGGTCTGGGCCAGGCCGTATTCGAACCACGCACCGACCTTGAGACCTTCGCTCTGGAAGATCGGCACGAGATAGGCGGCGTAGTCGATCGTGCTCGAGCCCCAGTTGCCGCCCGCAGCCTTGAAAGCCCGCGAGGGCCAGTAGGTGGTGCCGCCCGAGTACATGGCCAGGTAGACAGTGTTCATGCCGCCCGCGCGGATGTTCTGGGCCGCGGCGCGAAGCTGCGCCTCGCTCTTGCCCAGGTACCAGTAGTGTGTCAGCCAGCAGGCCCGCAGCTCCGGCACGAGCTCGGAGGTCGACAGCAGTGAGAACCGGACCGCGTCCGCGACGATCGTCCGGTCCGGCTCCGCGAGGCTGGTCAGGCGCACGTGGGCGTCATCGCCGGCGGGCAGGGTGAACGTGCCCAGCGAGACCCACATGCTCCCGTTGAGCCGCTGATCGACGAAGACGTCGGTCGCCCCACCGGCATGGTGCACGGTGTAGCGTGCGTTCGAGGGGCGATCATTGCCGTTCTTGTACCAGGCCGCGACCTCATAGAGCCCCGCGACGGAGAGCGTCGGCCGCCACTCCACATCGCCCGCGGGGCCGTTCGTGAGCCGATACTGGTAGTTCGCTCCGTACTGCCCGGATGCGGAGGTTGTCAGCCAGGTGCCGGTGAGGTCGGTGTATCCAGCGTCCGAGTTGTCGACGATGGTGGTCTGGGCGGGCAGGTTGACCGCCAACGCGGGCAGGAACGCGAGTGTAACCGCATTTCTGACAATGCGTTGCGACATCTATGCCGAATCTCCGGATGGCTCGCCGAAGCGGCACGGTTCGAGGCGGCGGCAACGAGGTCGCGACCTGCGAAGATTATATAATGCTAACCATTGGACGCACTGAACGCAACCCGATGTCGGCCCACGATGCCCCTCTGCGCGAACGTTGACGGGCTACAGCGCGGGCGGCGAGGATCACGCGGATGAAGATCACCGGGACTTTCCTGGACGAGGTCACGCACGACATTCCATCGCAGAACTGGGGTCGCCACGAGTGGGCAGCCGACTTCGAGGTCATGCGTGACGTCGGCATCGACACGGTGATCATCATCCGGGCGGGCTATCGCGAGTCGGCGATCTTCAACTCGTCGGTGCTGCGCGAGCACCGCCCGATGCTGCCCGTCCGCGAGAACCTGGCTCAGCTCTTTCTCGACCTGGCCCACCAGAACGGGATGCGCCTGTTCTGGGGCATCTACGACCCCGGCGACTGGCATCGCAACACCGAGTATGCGCTGCACCTGAACCAGGCGTTCATGCGCGAGGTGACCGAGCTGTACGGCGATCACCCGGCTTTCGCCGGCTGGTACATCACCTTCGAGCTCTCGCGGAACGACCCGGACCAGGTGGACCTGGTCATGGCGGCCGGACACCACGCCAAGATGCTGTGCCCGGATCTGCCGACGCTCATCTCGCCGTATATCGCGGGCGTCAAGGCACCGGACGGGGACGAGACGATTTCGCGCGAGCAGCACGAGCATGAGTGGGGCGCGATCTTCGGCAAGATTCGCGAGTGCATCGACATCGTCGCCTTTCAGGACGGGCACGTGCAGTATCTCGAGCTGCCGCACTACCTGACGATGAACATGCGGCTGGCGCGCGAGGCGGGCATGGCGTGCTGGTCGAACGTGGAGACCTTCGACCGCGACATGCCGATCAAGTTCCCGCCCATCGACTGGCGCAAGCTGGAGTTCAAGATCGACGCGGCCCGTGAATCGGGCGTCGACAAGCTGATCACGTTCGAGTTCTCGCACTTCCTCAGCCCGTACTCGATCTACCGGGCGGCGCACACGCTCTTCCGTCGTTACTGCGAGCGCTTCGGCCTGCACCGGGTGGTGGAGCGCGCCGAGGCCGCCCGGCTGGCGCGCTTCGCGCAGCCCTGACGCCGCCAGGCGTCTGAGCCACGAAGAGCACGAAGAACACGAAGGAAGCGGCTTCGATCGGGTCCGCCCCTCTCGTACCTGCACACTCTCTCCCTTCACGTGTTCCTCCTCGTGCCCTTCGTGTCATTCGTGGTTGAAACCGATGCGCGGACGTGGCAAGCGCCGTCCATGGCGATACACTGGTCGGCCACGGCGAAGTGTGCGCCGCGCGACGGGGCACAGTTGGCGGCACTGGTTTGGCCGCGCGGTTGCCGGCCAGCTTGCCGCACCGGAAAGGAACCGATCATGCATGCGATGGCTGGCCGCTGCGCGCTTGTCGCCTCGGGGGTCGTGATGGTGTCATTCCTGGTTGGTTGCGCCGGGGCGGGCCGGGTTGGCGATGGGTTCGTGCTGGAGCCGGAGAAGCTGGTCGACGAGCAGGCGCCGCGGCCGATGGCCGGGCGACTCGTGATACTCGATGTCCGCCCGCGCGAGCAGTACGCGCAGGGGCACGTCAAGGGCTCCACCTGGGTCGACATCAAGGAGTGGACTGAACTCAGCCGCGCGCCCAAGACTGGGCTCGAGAATGTCGCGGGCTGGCGCAAGCTGCTCGCGATGCACGGCATCTCGGGCGATGATCGCGTGGTCATTCTCGATGATGGCACGATGAAGGAGGCCGCGCGCGCGTGGTTCATCCTCCAGCACGCCGGGGTCCGTCGAGCCGTCGTCCTCGATGGCGGCTGGCGGGCGGCCCTGGCTGTCGGCGTCGAGCCGATCGGCATCGGCGCGCCGCCCAGGCCGACGCCATGCGAGTTCAAGGCCGCGTCCCGGTCATCGCCGGTCGTGCTGGCCGACAAGGGTGCGATGCAGCGCTGCCTGGGCGACGCGGACGCGCAGATTCTGGACGTTCGCACGGCGGACGAGTTCGTCGGCCGTGAGAAGCGGAAGAACCCGCGCGGCGGTCACCTGCCCGGCGCGGTCAACTTGCCGCACGAGAGGCTGTTTGACTCGGCGGGTCGACTGAAGCCCAGCGAGGAGGTGGATCGTCTCCTCGCGGACGCCGGCCTTCAGAAGAACCGACCCCTCGTTCTCTACTGCGACGGCGGCGGGCGCTCGTCGCTGGTGGCCCTTGCGGCACTGCGGGCTGGGTACGGCCCTGTGTCGAACTATTATCGAAGCTTCAGCGAGTGGTCCGCGGATCAGACCTGCCCGGTGGAGACGCCCTAGTCGGGCTTTTCGAGAGGGAGCGAAGGATGGAGGCGGTTGTGCCTGAACGGAGCGCCCTTCTTCGCGTTCTTCGTGCTCTTCGTGGTTCACTCGCCTCTCGGTGTTGCGCGCGTTCAGGTGGGAGAAACAACCACGAGGGACACGAAGAGGGAGCCGGTCGCGACTGGCACACGCTACCCGCTTCGCGCGCTGGGACGCGAGCCGGTCGAGGAGGAACGCAGATGAACGCGTGTGAATGCAGCGGTGGTGGGAGACGTCCAATCGACAGCGGGCGACGGCGTCGCGCGCCCGGCGCGCGAGCTGGTCGGCTGGCCGGCGTGGCGCTGGCTTTGTCGCTGGCGCACCTGACCGGTTGCGCCGGGCTCGGCAAGAACGAGGTGGTGCCGCGCGTCATCGATGCGCAGGCCCAGGACGAGTTGAAGCGGATGACGGACTACTTGGCCAACCTGCAACACTTCCACTTCGCGTGTGACATCACGTACGACGACTACTACACAGGCACGCAGATGATTCAGCTCGCCCGCTCGCTGGCGGTGGACGTGGCTCGGCCCGACCGGGCGCGAGCGGTCGTCGTGGGCGACCTGGACCACAAGCGCTACTGGTACGACGGGCAGCAGGTGGTCGTCCTCGACGTCGACCGCAACCAGTACTCGCAGGTTGCCGCGCCACCGACGATCGATGAGACGCTCGACATGCTCGCGGGCCGCGGCTTCGTGCTGCCCGTGGCGGATTTGCTCGCGTCGGATGCCTACCGCCTGCTGACAAAGGGCGTCGTGTCGGGCGCTTACGTCGGTGTGCGCCGCATCGGAAGCGCCGACTGCAACCACCTGGCCTTCGAGCAGGACACGCTCGACTGGCAGATCTGGATCGACGCCGGTGACCCGCCGCTTCCCCGGAAGATGCTCATTCACTACAAGGCCCAGCCCGGCTGCCCGCAATACCAGGCCACGTTCACACGCTGGGAGACGGCGGCTGCGAGCCTTCCGGCGGCGGAATTCACGCCGCAGATACCCCCCGACGCCATCCTGGTCGAGCTGACGCCGCGGGAATCCACTACGAATGCCGGTGCGTCGAAGAAGTAACGGTCCGTACCGGACGGAGAAATGGACATGCGCAAGACGATGATCACACTCATGGCACTCGTGGTCGCCGGGACGTGGGTTGCCAGCGCGGTTGCCCAGCCGGAGGCGCGACCAGTTCGCCGGTCGCCGTCGAACCCTGCCGCGACGCCAGCCGCGCAGCCGACTGCCCGGCCCACACCGGCGGCGCGGCCGCACACGTCAGGCTCGGTCCGGCCGAGCGTATCGCCGGCGGGCCGGCCCGTGACGCGGCCGAATCCGGCCGTGCTCCCGCCGCGGCCCGTGCAGCCGGTGACGCCACGGCCAGTGCCGCCCGTCGCACCCGGCGTCATCCAGAGGCCGGTGCAGCCTGTCGTCGTAGGTCGCCCCGTGCGGCCGGTGGTGGTTCGCCCGACCCGACCGACAGTCGTCGTGCAACGGCCGGTGACGATCGTCAATCGCCCCATCTACAGGCCGGTCTACCGCCCGATCCGCTGGGGAACGGTCGTGAGGACACTGCCGCCGCGCTATACCGTGGTGGTGTCCGCCGGCCGAACGTACTACGCGGTCGACGGTGTGTACTACGCGCCCGCCTACGTGCCGGGTGAGTACGTCGTCGTCCGACCGCCAATCGGCGTGCGCGTGTCGAGGTTGCCGGCGGACGCGATCACGGTCGAGATCGATCGTCGCACGTACTACTACTACGACGACTGCTGGTACGACGATGATCTGGAGGTCGTATCGGTGCCCGTCGGCGGATGGCTGTACGAGCTTCCGGACAACTACGAGGTGGTCCAGTACGTCGACCAGGTGTACTACCGGGTGGGCGATTACTACTACCGGCCCGGCTGGCGCGAGAATCGCTCCGCGTATTTCCGCGTCGAGCTGCGCTTCTAGACTGTACTGGAACCCACTCCCCAAGCCTGCCCACGTACCTGTGGAGCACTTGCTACCAGCGGGTGCTCCACGACGCGCTTCTCCGAGTTCTGGGACAAGTCCTACTCGTCGCTCGCGGTCCCGACGGTGTCCGGGCGCGGTGCCGATCCAGGCAGGCACGGTTCCGGCCGAGCGCCGCTGGCGGCGGCCAACGCGATCACCGGCCGAACTCGAAGCTGCGTGACTACGGCCTCGACCATGCCAACGAAGCCATAAGCCACGACGGCCGACGCGAGCGCAAGTACATAGGGCGTCGGCAACTCCAAGACGTACGAGCCCGCCAGCCAGACACCCGCGCCGAGAATGAGCGCCGCATAGGCCGCCGGCGCCCCGCCGAACGATGTGAACAAGCCGATCACCACGACAACGAAGATCCCCGCGCTGCCGAAGGCCGAGGCCTGCTCGACCAGGTCGTAGACCCCGCCGCCATACAGCGCCAGCACGTACGCCGCGACTCCGAATCCGACAACACACGCGCGGCTGATGCGCAGGCGGGCGGTAGAGCCCAAGCCAGGGCGAAACGATGCGATCAGGTTCTCCGACGTGAGCCCGCCGGCGGCCAGCAGGCAACTGTCGACCGTGGAGAGAATCGCCGAGACGACGGCGCCCGCGAAGAGGACGTAAGCGACCGGGCCGAGGTACGCGTGGATCACGGTCGCCAGGACGTGCTCCGAGTCCGCCAGCCCGGGCATGACCGTCGGCCCGACTAACCCGATCATGAGCGGGATGACACCGACCGTCAGGTATAGGCCCGTGGCCATCAGGGCCGCACGGCGGGCCACCACTGCCGAGCGCGAACCCAGGACCCGCGCGACGAGCTCCTGCGCCACGACGGAGCCGCAGATGGGGACCGCCCACATCTCCCGCCCGCCCCAGAAGCCTGTACCCTCGGGCATGAACCGAAGCTTGTCGACATCGACCGCGGCGACCACGCCCGCCGGCCCGCCGAGGTTCAGCACGACCGCCACCCCAGCGACCAGGATGCCGATCACGAGCACGCTGCCCTGGACCAGGTCGGTGATCGCGTCGGCCAGCAGCCCACCCATGGCGGTGTACAGAATGACGACGCCGGCGGCAATGCTGGTGGCGACTATCGGATCGATACCCGAGCTGGCCTCGAGCACCAGCCCGAACGCGCGCACCTGCGCGGCCGCCCAGAGCACCGACGTTGGCACAAGCAGCAAGGCCGCCAGCCGTTCAACGCCGGGCGAGTAGCGCTTCCGAAAGAGGTCGCCGAGCGTGGCCAGGCCCGCGTTCCAGAGCCGACGTGCGAAGAACAGCCCCATGAGCAGGAGACACGCGGCATAGCCGAACGGGTCCCGCGACGACGCGGCCAGGCCCTGCTCGTAGACCGCGCCCGCTGAGCCGATGCACGTCTCGGCTCCGAACCAGGTCGCGAAGATACTGAAGGTGGCGAGGGTGTAGCCCAAGCTTCGGCCGGCGAGCAGGTAGTCGCTCTCACTACGGACGCGCCGGCCGACGTACGCGCCGATGGCAAGCTGGATGCCCACGTAGGCGAGGACCGCGATCAGCATCTCGGCAAGTACGACTCCTGTCCCGAGGTCATCAGCCTTCGGGATGGGCCCGACGCGTCCTGCCTTGGGGCCTTGGGTGCGAGCCGGCCTGGATCGCCGCGCGACCCGGTCCGCCGACCCGCTGCCGCGCGGCGCCCGGTCCGTCTGCGTCGCCGGCTGCGTGAGCTGGAAACGGCGCTGCATTGTGCGCCGCAGGCCGACGGTTTCAATGCGATTTCGCCGAAATCTCGTAGCGCCCGGCGCATCCCTGAGCCTCCAGCCTGACGCTCGGCGCACGCGGCGCCCGGTTCGGACTTCATCCTGCCCGGGGCCAGGGTTAACATACTGGGCACCTAGGGGTGGTCCGCTGCGGCGGGCCTGAGATGCCGGCGCGGACGCCGGCAGACCCTTTGAACCTGATCAGCGACGAGCTGGCAGGGCTGTGGCGCCGGTGCCTGACCGGCGTCCATGTTGCACCGGTGTTCGGCCGGTGCACGCTTCGACTGGTTTCTGACCCGTCACGAGCAGCTCAAGCCCACCAGCCGCCTGCGTAGGGAAGGTGCGACATGACCCAGCTTCAAGCCGCCCGCAAGGGCATCGTCACCCCCGAAATGATCCGCGTCGCAGCCCGCGAGTGCGTCTCGCCGGAATTCATCCGCGACGGCGTCGCGCGCGGCAGCATCGTCATCCCCGCGAACATCCGCCACCTGGCCGGGAGCGGGGGTCGCGAGCCGGGCACGAAGTCAGAAGTGAGGCGCGAGAGTTCAGAAGTCGCCGCCGCATGCGCGCGCAGTCTCGCCGCGGCCGCCTCTCACCCTCCACATCTCGCTTCTCACTTCGCCCCTGCGGGCCATCCCTCCGCCAAGCCGCACGCGGCGCTGTGGGTTAATCAGACCGTCGCCCAGCGGCGAGCGTGGCTCGACGACCCGAACTATTGCCGCGGCGAGCGGGCCCCGCGGCGGCTGGACCCGTGCGGCATCGGGCGGTCGATCACGACCAAGATCAACGCCAACCAGGGGGCCTCGCCGGTCAGCAGCGGCACGCAGCAGGAGATTGAGAAGCTCCGCTACGCGATCCTGTACGGCGCGGACACGGTCATGGACCTGTCCACGGGCGGCGATCTCAATGCGTGCCGCCAGGCGATCATCGATAACAGTTCCGTCCCTGTTGGCACGGTGCCGATCTACGCGATGATTGCGGGCCCGGCCGCGGCCAGAGGCAGCGGCGCCACGACCGTCCCCCCTTCCAGGGGGGACTACAGAGGGGTCGAGGCGCTCGACGTCAGCGCGTCTCTACCCTCTCCCGACCCCTCCGTGGAAGGGAGAGGAGTGAAGAGCCGCCGCATCGAGGAGCTGACTTACGACGACATCCTCAAGACCATCGAGCACCAGGCACGCCAGGGCGTCGATTACTTCACGATCCACGCCGGCATTCTGCGCGAACACCTGCCGCTGATCCGCGGGCGCATCACCGGGCTGGTGAGCCGCGGGGGGTCGCTGATTGCCCGGTACATGATCCACACGGGCCGGCAGAACCCGTTCTACGAGCTGTTCGACGAGATCAGCGCGATCATGCGTGAGTACGACGTGACGTACTCGCTGGGCGACGGCGTGCGACCAGGCTGCCTGGCCGACGCCAGCGACCCTGCCCAGGTCGCCGAGTTGCACGTGCTGGCCGAGCTGGTGCACCGCGCCCGCGAGGCCGGCGTGCAGGTGATGGTCGAGGGTCCCGGGCACATCCCGCTCAACGAGGTCGCCTGGAACATGGAGCACCAGCGGCTCGTCTGCGACGACGCGCCGTTCTACGTGCTCGGGCCGCTCGTGACCGACGTGTTCCCCGGATACGACCACATCACCTCGGCGATCGGGGCAGCGGAGGCGGCCCGCGCCGGAGCGGCCATGCTGTGCTACGTCACGCCCAAGGAGCACGTCGGCCTGCCCCGGGCCGAGGACGTCAAGGCCGGGTGCATCGCCTATCGCATCGCGGCCCACGCCGGGGACATCGCCCGGGGCATCCGCGCCGCGCGCGACTGGGACGACGACCTCTCGCGGGCGCGGGCGGCCCTGAACTGGCCGCGGCACTTCGAGCTGGCCTTCGACGGTGAGACGGCCCGCGCGCTGCACGACGAGGACCTGCCGGTCGACACCGACTTCTGCGCCATGTGCGGCCACGACTGGTGCAGCATGCGCATCAGCAAGGAAATTGAGGAGTTCGCCAGCGGCAAGCACGCCGAATTCGTGCCCGAGCGTACCGCCGCCCAATCGCCGGGCGTCAGCGAAGCAGGCCGCAAGCTTCTGGCCGAGCGCGAGGCCAACGCCGCGGCCGAGCGCGCCGCCGCGGGCGGGCAATGACGGCGCCGACGACGACGAGCCGGATGCGGGGAATCGGCTGCTCGTCCACGTCGGACACGGAGGCCCGACGCTACGGAACCCGTCAATCCCCGAATCTGATCCCCTGCGCCAGCGGCAGCTCCTTGCCCCAGTTGATCGTGTTGGTCTGACGACGCATGTAGACCTTCCAGGAATCCGAGCCGCTCTCGCGGCCGCCGCCCGTCTCCTTCTCACCGCCGAATGCGCCGCCGATCTCGGCTCCGCTCGTGCCGATGTTGACGTTGGCGATGCCGCAGTCGCTGCCGATGGCCGCAAGAAACGTCTCGGTCTCGATGACGTTCTGCGAGAAGATGGCCGAGCTGAGGCCCTGGGGCACGTCGTTCTGGTAGCGGATCGCTTCCTCGATCTCGTCCACGGCCAACGCGGCACTGGCACTCTTGTTGCCGTAGTCGATGATGTAGAGGATCGGGCCGAAGGTCTCCTCCTGCACGATCGGAAACTCGTTGCGGGCGGCGGCGATGCACGGCGTCATGTAGTGCCCGCCGGGGTAGCCCGGTCCGCTCAGCTTCTCGCCGCCGCAGAGGATCTCGCCGCCCTGCTCCTTGACATGCTTCATGGCGCGCAGGACGTCCTCGACGGCCTGCGTGGTGACGAGCGGCCCCATGAGCGTGTCGCTCTTGCGCGGGTCGCCAATGCGGATCGTCTTGTAGGCGCCGACCAGGCGCTCGACGAACTGGTCGCGGATCGAGCGATGAATAATGATCCGGCGGGTGCTCGTGCAGCGCTGGCCGGCGGTGCCCACGGCGCCGAAGAGCACGGCCCGCAGCGCCAGACCCAGGTCGGCACTGGGCGTGATGATGATCGCGTTGTTGCCGCCCAGTTCCAGGATCGTCCGGGCGAAGCGTTTGCCGCAGACCTCGCCCACGTGCGCCCCGACCGGCGTCGAGCCGGTGCACGAGACCAGCGGGATGCGCCGATCGTTGATCAGCTTCTCGCCGACGGTGCTGCCCTTGCCGATCACCAGCGAGAAGATGGCGGGATCGACGCCCGCGGCCTCGCAGACCTGTTGGGCAATCCGCGTCGTGGCGATCGCCGTGAGGGGCGTCTTGCTGGCGGGCTTCCAGAGCGTACTGTCGCCGCACACCGCCGCCAGGGCCGCGTTCCAGCTCCACACGGCTACGGGGAAGTTGAAGGCGCTGATGACCGCCACGACGCCCAGTGGGTGCCACTGCTCGTACATGCGGTGGCGCGGCCGCTCGCTGTGCATGCTCAGGCCGTAGAGCTGGCGCGACAGGCCGCAGGCGAAGTCGCAGATGTCGATCATCTCCTGGACCTCGCCCTGACCCTCGGCGGCGATCTTGCCCATCTCGAGCGTGACCAGGGCGCCGAGCGCCTCCTTGCTGCGGCGCAGGGCGTCGCCGAGCAGGCGAACAACGTCGCCGCGCTTGGGAGCCGGGACCATGCGCCACTTCAGGAAGGCCTCATGGGCACGGTCGACGACGCGGTCGTACTCCTCCTCCGTCACCTGCCGGACGGTGGCGATCCGGCTGCCGTCGATGGGGGTGATGACATCGAGCTCGGGTCCGGAGCCGAGCCACTGTCCGTGGAAGCCGCCGAGGTTGGTCGCGTCGAGGCCGAGTTTACGAAGCAGGTCGTTCATGGGGCACCGTGTTGGCGAGAAAAGTCATAAGAGCAGGCACGAAGGCACGAAGGCACGGAGGCACGAAGAGGGACGAAGGGGCGCAGGGGCGACGGAACGAAACGGGCGTGGGGACCAGAGGTTTGAAGTGCCGAACCAGCGCACGCGCGGAGCGGCGGAGCAACCGAAGCAGGGTCGCGCAGTGGTGTAACGCCGGGGGCCATTGGACACACCGCGATAGCGTATCCGCCCCGGCGAAATGGTCCAATCGCCCCTCGCCCGCCTCTGACCACAGATACCGGACTCAGAAGATGCTCGGCGGCGGGGCGGCGCGGCCGTCGTACTCGAACTCGTAGCGGCTGAACCGGCGCTCGCCGCCCGGCAGTTGCAGCACGAGCGTGAGCACGTAATGCCCCGGCACCAGCGGCGCCTTGGCCAGCTCGAGCGGGAAGTGGTACTCGTACGAGAGCGGATCGCGATAGGTTTGCACCGCTTGGTCGTCCGCGACCTCGATCGTCCAGCTTCCGATCGGCGTCCCGAGCATGTCGTGCTGCCGCCGACTCTGGAGCTCGAAGCGGAACGTCCCAAGCAGCGGCATCTGCTCCGCGGCGGCGTCGAGTCCGACGACGATGGCCTCCAGCCCGTCGGGCTTCGCGTCGCCCTTGAGGCTGACGGGGCGCGTGTCCGTGCCGATGCGCACCTCCGCCGGCGGGGCGAAGGCCAGGTAGGCGACGGCTTCGGGAGCGTCTGTTACGCGGCCGATGCTCCGTGGGTTCCGCGGGGCACACCCGACGACGAGTGCGGCGGCAGCCAGGCCGAGCACGATGCAGTGGACGCTACCGGCGAAAGCGGGCGTTCCTGGATTCATGAGACGCGTCACCTTCGAGGCTGCCTGTATCCGTGACTGCCACGTTCGCGCGCCCGCGGCGATCGAAGTATACCGCTGCCGGGCCCGCTCAACGCGCCCGGGCGGCGCTATGGTTCAGCGGGACGCGTGGCGGGAGCGCGGCGCTGCTCGAATAGCCAGGTCCACAGGGCCGCGTCGGCGTAGCCCTTGTCCCAGGCGTTGTGCCCGACGCCCGGCAATTCCACGTACCGCACAGGCGCGCCGGCCGCGCGCAAAGCCGCAACGGCCTCACGCGACCGTTCGACGGGCACAACGGGATCCTTCTCGCCATGCACGACCCACACGGGAACGTCGCGGAGATGCTCGGTGAGCAGCGCCAGCATCTGCGACGGCCGGTCCTTGTCCTCCAGGAAGCCGCATACCGGCACGACCGCCGCCCACCGCCGCGGGTCGTTGATGGCCAGCCACCAGGCACCCTGCCCGCCGAGCGACAGGCCGGTCAGGTACACGCGCTCGGGATCGGTGCTGTAGTCGCGCATCGCGGCGTCGAGGGAGGCCAGGGCCAGGCGGCCCATCGGGCCGATGTCCTGCGGACTGACCACCCACGCCTGCCCGGCTCGACACTGCGGGAAGACCACGATCGCCGGCACGCGGCGAAAGTCCCGCCGGATCGCCGACCCGATCCCGACCTCTGTGCTCAGCAGCCCGTCCGCGCCGCGCTCGCCGGAGCCGTGCAGGAAGAGTACGACGGGCCACTTCCGGGCCGGGGTGTAGTCAGGCGGGACGAAGACACTGTAGGCGTAGGTCGCGCCGTCGAGCTCCAGCGTCTTGTAGAGGAAGCCGGCGGGTGCAAGCGATGGTGCCGTTGTGGTGGCGGCCAGGGACATGATCAGCATACCGAGCGTGGCGGCCAGCATGAGCGGCTCCGAGGGGAAGGCGGCGCCCGGCGCCCCGCGGGTCAGCCGCGGGCGGCCTCGCGGTAGTAGCGCGAGATGGTCGGGACGAGGTACTCGCGGAACGCGCGGCCGGCGTCGTAGTCTGGCTGCCAGCCCCAGTCCCGCCGGGCGGGGTCGTCGTTCACGTCGGCCGGCCAACTGTCGATGATCCGGGCCCGGGCGCGGTCGGGATTGAAGGTGATGTCGGCCTTGGGGAACGCTTCGCACACCAGGCTGCGGATCTCGGCGGCGGTCGGCGAGAACGCACCGACGTTGTAGACCCGCTGCGAGAGCTTCTCCTCCGGTGCCGCGGCCAGGGCGAGGAGGGCCTTGATCCCGTCGGGCATGGCCATGAACGGAATGCGCGCCTCGGGTCCGACGAAGCAGGCGTACGGCAGCCCCTTGGCAGCGGCGTGGATCATCTCGGGCGCATAGTCGCTCGTGCCGCCCGAGGGCATCGTCACCGCACTGATCAGACCAGGAAAGCGGATCGCGCGGAAGTCGACGCCGCTGCGGGTCTGCTCGGCGGCGAGCTGGCGGTAGTGGTACGTGTAGTAGCGGCCCAGGTGCTCACAGTAGAGCTTGTTGCAGCCGTACATCGTCTGCGGGAAGTTCCAGTCCGTCTCCTTCACGCGGCCGGCGCGCGCCTTGGTCTCGACGTCGGGCAGGCCATACGCGGCGATCGAGCTGGGAAAGAGGAACTTGACCCGGTGGCCGTGCCAGCGGGCCTGCTCGACCGCGAGCTTGATCAGTTTGAGCGTGCCCTCAACGTTGACGCTGTGGGCGGTCTCGGGCGTGTACTCGGCCCGCGTGCTGAGCAGCGCGGCCAGGTGGTAGATCGCGTGGATCTCGTACTCGCTGACCAGCCGCCCCATGAGGAAATCGTCGAGGATGTCGCCGCCGATGCAGGCCTGACACATCGCCTGAAGCCGCTCGTCGATCGGCTTGAGGTCGAGGGCCACGACGCTGTGCTCGTCCGGATTGTGCAGGTGCTCGATGAGGCCGTGCCCGATTTCGCCGTTGGCACCGGTGATGAGAATGACGGGTTTACGCATGCGGGAAGGCTCCGGCGCGCGGTTTGGCGCTCGACCGCGACCGACGCGCGTGTCCAACCAGTATCCGGGGGCGCCTGCCCCGTGTACAGCCGTCGCGGCCGGGCGTTACGTCGCCGCCGGCGCGTCGCCCGTGTGAACGTCAAGCGTGACGCGGACGTCGTGCCCGGCGAGCTCCGCGAGGTACTGCGCCGGCGGAACGGCCACCTCCAGGGGGCGGGCCCCGGGCGGGACGACCCCTCGCGCCTGCATGTATGCCACCAGCGCGGCCGGAAAGCCCGTCGTCCGCTCCATCGCCGTAAAGCCGGTCTTCTCGTCGTGCAGGTCGAGCAGGTTGTAGACCCGCGTCGTCGGGCGCCCGCCGTGCTCGCCGCTGACCGTGCAGCGCAGCACGACCAAGTCGCGAACATCCGGGTAACTCAGGCGCGACTCGAACAACTCGCGCAGCACGCGGCGCGGCTCCAGCGTGGCGCCGTCCGCGGCCACGCACCGCTCTTCGAAGCAACCCAGCTCGAACAGCGCCCGCACAACGGCGAAGTGACCCGGATAACGGACCGTCTTGTAGTCGTACGTCTCGACGCGGCCGTGCCACGTCATCGGGCACGTGCTCGTGCCGCCCGACGTCACCGCTGCCTCGCAACGGCCCAGCGGCGGCGGAAAGTCGATCTCCTCCGGCTCGGTCAGCGCCGGTACGCTGACCCGCTGCCCGCCGCGCAGGAACTCCCCCGCACCACTGTATTCGTTGATCAGCCCCTCGAAGTTGAACACCAGCTTGTAGCCCAGCGGCCCGACCGGGCGCTGCGGCAGGCCGCCGCAACGAACGTGGACGTGACGCGGCCTGTCGAGCGCCAGGATGCCGTCCGCCGCGAGGATGTTGCCAAGTCCGGGCGCCAGGCCGCAATCGGGCACGACGCTGACGCCGCGCGCCAGCGCCCACTGGTGCCGGGCGAGCTGGCTCATGACGACGCCGGTGTTGCCGCCGAGGTCGCAGAAGCTGGCGCCGGCGGCGATGGCCGCGTCGGTGAGCTGCTCGTTGAAGCGGTAGGGCACCGCCGAGACGACGACGTGCGCTCCGGCGAGCACGGGTTCGACCTCGGCCGCGGAGCGCACGTCGCAGCGGGCGGCCGCGAACTCGCAGCGCGTGCCTGGAAGCAGGGTCGCCAGACGCATCAGGGCGCGCCGGGCGATGTTCAAGTCGGCGTCGGCGAGCGTAATCCGCTCGGCTTCGCCGGCGCGGGCCAGGTCATAAGCCATGGATACCCCCTGTCGCCCGGCTCCGAGAATGACGTAGCGGAATCCCACAGGCGGTTCCTCGGCGTCTGGTTACTGGCGGCGGACTCCTACGCGCGGCTGTCCCACACCGGCTCGGCCACGCCGCCCTGCCGATTGTCGAAGCGGGCCATCACGAACAGCGCGTCCGACAGGCGGTTCAGGTACGGCACAACCCACGCGCTCACCGGCTCCTGGTCACGCAGCGCGATCACCTCACGCTCGGCCCGTCGGCACACGCAGCGGGCCACGTGCAGGGCCGCGGCGGCCGGCGTGCCGCCCGGCAGCACGAAGTTCGTCAGTGGCTCGAGCGGCTCACTGAGCTCGTCCATCAGCCGCTCGAGGGCCAGCACGTGCCGCTCCTCGACGCGCGGCATAGGCCAGCGGGCCTTGTCGCTCTCGGGCACGCACAAGTCCGCGCCCAGGTGAAACAGCTCGTTCTGGATGCGCCGCAGCGGCTCGACCAGCGCGGTCGCGGGCCGCGACACGAGCGCCACCCCGACGTGGCTGTTGACCTCGTCGACGGTCCCGTACGCCTGGATGCGGAGGCTCGTCTTGGGGACGCGCTGGCCGCTGCCCAGGCCGGTGGTGCCGTCGTCGCCGGTGCGGGTGTAGACCTTCGTGATCCGGGGCATGGGGCCTCGCTACTCGAGCGGGTTGATCACCAGTCCGCTGGCCAGCTTGGGCCAGAAGAACGTGCTCTTCTGGGGCATCAGGTCGCCAGCGCTGCACACGGCGCGAAGTTCTTCCATCGTGGTCGGTTGCAGCAGAAACGCGGCCCCGGCCGTCTGGCGGGCCTCGTCAACGGCCTCGGACGCCGTCTTGATGTAGTGGATCGTCGCCTCGTCACCGCGGAGCACCTTCGGCCGCACGATGCAATCGAGCACGAACGCGTGCAGGAAGGCCAGCGCGAGCCGCCGCCAGGCCGGGCTATGGTCCGTGGCAATCGGGTCGAGCAGGTCCGCAGCGCGCGGGCGAAGCACGCAATACTCGCCAGAGGTCCCGTCGAACCAGGCGATCGCCTGCGGACCGTAACCCGCCAGCGCCGCGACGACCGACTCCGGGTCGCGCGGCGCCGAGAGGGGTGCGGCCTCGATCTGGCCAGCCGTCGTGAACTCGGCCGGCGGAATCCGGACGCCCGGCAGCACGCGATGCGTGGGCAGGATCAGCAGTCCCGGGTCCTCCATCGCGCACAGCACGGCCAGCACGTAATTGGCCGGATGCTCGTCGGGCAGCGGCCCGCTCGTCTTGACCAGCCAGTCGCGATACATCAGCCCCGTTCCGTAGCGATGGTGCCCGTCGGCAATGTAGATCGAGCGCGGCCGAAGCAGCTCGGCGACGGCCTCCACCCGGCGCGCGTCGGTCACGCTCCAGAGCAGGCTCTCGACGCCATCCATGCTGCCGCGTGCCAGCGGCCGCTCGGGAAGGCCGGCCTCCAGCAGGCTGCTCACCTCGTTGCGGGCGTCCTCGTAGAGCCCGAAGATCGGGCTCAGGTTCGCCCGCGTCGCCTGCGTCAGCGCGAGCCGGTCTTCCTTCGGACCGCCGAACGTGCGCTCATGCGGGAACACGCTGCCGGAGCCGAATGGCTCGAGCCGCAGCCGGGCGAAGAACTTCTTGCGGGTGTACTCCCGGCCGCCGTGCGTGAATCGCTGGTGGTAGACGTAGAATGCAGGCTGGGTGTCGCGGACCATCACCCCGTCGCGCAGCCAGCGCTGCAACTGGTCCCGACAGGCGGCGTAGACCTCGGGCGGCCCCGCCGCCTTGGCCGGCACCACCGGCAGGTCGATCTTCACGAAGTTGTCCGGGTCGCGCTCCAGGAGTCGGCGTTTGCCCTCCGCGTCCAGCACGTCGTACGGGGGGGCCAGCCGGGTGGACAGATCGACGTGACCCTCGTCAGTTCTATAGCGGATCGCGGGCAGCGGACGGACAATGCTCATACACCAGCTCCCGGGGCTCCAGTGCACCCTTGCACCCCGTAGTCTAGCCCGAAACGCTGCCCCGGGCGCCGCCGCCGCGGCCCCGAATTGACGCGACACACGGGCCCCCCTAGCATGCGAGTGGACATGCGTGCCGCGGCGAGATTCGACGCGCGCTCTGGCGCGCCGGGCGCCGCCGCCAGGAGACTTCGCGGATGGGTTCCCGCTGGATGAGAGTCGCGCGGCCCGTTGTTCTCGCGGGGGTTCTTCCATTGGCCTGTGGCATGCTCGCCGGCGGATGCCCGCAAGCTCAAGTTCCGCGTCCGTCCCCGGTCGAGCAGGATCCGAACGACACGACGATTCAGGATCCCACGCTCGACGACTCCCCGTTCGTCGTTCCCCAGGATCGCCCGGTTACCATTCCCGACCCGATTGACGAGCCAATCCTCCTGCCCTAGCGGCGCCGCAGCCGCGGTGCGGTAGCCGCGCGCATCGCGCCCTGCTCGCGTCATGAACTCGGAAAACGCGCCCACAGCGCGCGCAGGTCCGCTCGCTCCGGCCAGCGCCGCAGCCACGCTTCCAGCAGCTCCCGTGCTTCCGGCGCGCGGCCGTCCGACACGAGCGCTTCGACGAGCGCCCGCTGGGCCTCGGCATGCTCGGGTCGCCGCGCCAGAAGCGCCTGGAAGAACTCCGCGGCCTCCCTCGGCCGTCTGCGCTGCAACTCCAGCACCCCCCGGTTGAACAGCGCGTCCACGTAGCCCGCGCGGATGGCGAGTGCGCGGTCGTACGCCGCCGCGGCTTCGTCCACGCGACCCAGCGCCAGCAGCGCGTTGCCCAGATTGAGGTGGGCCTCGGCGAAGTCGGGCTCGTCGGCCACCAGCCGCTGCAACGCTTCGCGGGCCTCGTCCAGCCGACCCAGTCGCCCCAGGGCGCCGGCGAGGCTGTTTCGTGAGCGACGATCCGTGGGGTCCAGCCCGACCGCCCTTCCGAAGCAGGACAGGGCCTCATCAAGGCGGCCGAGCCCGGCCAGCGCGTCGCCGATGCCGCGCCAGGCGGCCGGGTCGCTCGGGTCGCCGTCGCGTGCGCGGGCGTACGCGCGGAGCGCGTCCTCATGCCTGCCCAGCTCGAGCAGGACGCTTCCGAGTGTCAGGTGGGCGTCGACGAGGTCGGGGCTCAGCGTCAGCGCGCGGTGCAGCTCGCGCAGCGCTTCCCCGGCACGCCCCGCGTCGGCCAGGGCAACGGCATGGTTGCAGCAGGACATCGCCCGCGGCTGGCGCGGCGCGTGCAGCGGCCAATTCGACAGCGCCGCGACCAGCGCCGCGGTACCGACCGCCGCGGCCCACCGACCGGCAGGGACAGGCGTCCTGCGCCGGAGCGCGTCGGCCAGTGCGACCAGCGCGCCGCCCGCCAGGGGGAACAGCGCCGGCAACAGCGGCAACCGGTAGCGCGCGAAGACGACGAACAGCGCGACCGACAGCGTTGTCAGCACCAGCCAGGCGTAGAGGGGCCACAGCCGCCCCGATGGGCCGGCCGCCAGCACCGCACCGGCGGCGGCCAGCGGCGCGAGGAGGCCGAAGTGCCAGACGCGATCGAGCCAGCGCAGGACGCGCGCATGCTCCAGGTAGAGGTAGTAGTCCTCGGTATCCGGCAGCTCGTAGGCGCCCCACGTCAGGAGGAGTTTGCGCGCCGTGAGCGCGAGGAAGTCGAGCGGGTTGGCGCGCACCCACTCCAACGACCGGGCCAAGTAGTAGTCGGACACTTCGCCCGCCGAGAGCTTGCGTCCGAGCGCACGCTCGGCTTCGCGCGTCCAGGCGGCCTGCTCGATCTCACCCGTTCCGACGCCGCGACGCAGCGGCAAGTAGGTTCCGGTCGCGGCGGGGGCGTTGCCCATCGCGAAGTTCTGACCCAGGTTCGGCGTGGTGAGCACCCACTCGCCGAGCACCACGCGGTTCCGCACGACCCACGGCGCGAGCACAAGCAGGCAGGCTGCGACAAGTGCGGCGGCGGCGCCGAGCCGCGCCACGTGAGGCGAAGGCAGTGCCCCGCTTCGCTCGGCGCGGCTCGACCTCGCCCGCCCACTCCCGGCCCCGCTGGGCGCCGTCGGTCGCCGCGAGGCGGGCGTCGCGACCCACGCCCAGGCGATCAGGAGCGGCAGGTACACGAGCGCGTTTTGCCGGTTGAGTATCAATAGCCCCAAGGCCCCGCCCGCGGCGGCCCAGCGCGTCCACCGCGGCCGCTCCGCACGAGCGGCCCAGCTCGCCGCGAGGAGCACCAGCGCGCTGAGAAGTAGCGTAAGCCCCGCTTTCTGGATGAGCAGGTCGAAGAAGATTGCCGGGGGGTAGAGCGCAACGAGGGTCGCGGCGACGAGCCCCGCGGCTGCGCTGAACCATCGCCGGCCAAGCTCGAATACGAGGTAGACGAGCGCGACGCCGAGGGCGACCTGCGCGACGCGCGGGGCGTAGACGTAGTCGCCGACGGGGCCGCCGACGAGCGCGAGGAAGTACGCGTACAGCGGTGCGTGCACGAAGCTGGCCGGACCAAGCCAGTCGCCGGCGACGATCTGGCCGGCGCGCTCCACGTAGACTCGGCCGTCGGACATGGGCTGTCGAAAGAACCCGATGTCGCGGACTTCGAATAGCGCCGCCAGGCGCACCGCCGCCGCGACGAGCAGAATGCCGACCAGCGCGCGCCGCGCCGCCGCGGAACTCCTGGCTGCCGATCCTGGATTCGACTGCACGGTTCGCGATTCTACGTGCCGGGGCGACCGTGAGCTAAGCGGGCGCAATGCCGCTGGCGATCGCGTCGGACCGCGCGCATGAGGAGTGCGTTGCCGGCGCAGCGCCCAGGACGCTAACATGTGCCCCTCGACGCTGCGGATGGAGTGGAACTCAACACCCGCGACGGCGACGCCGGCGTGGTGGGGCCGAGAAGGCGCCCAAGTGACGTTGGCTGCTGTCCGAACCTTGAGGAAATGAACGTGCACTACCTGCAACTCGGCCGCACGGGACTGAGGGTCAGCCGCCTGTGCCTGGGCACCATGAACTTCGGCCCGGAGACGACCGAGCCAGACAGCTTCAAGATCATGGACCGCGCCCTCGAGCTGGGCATCAACTTCTTCGACACCGCCGACGTCTACGGCTGGAAGAAGGGCGAGGGCATCACCGAGCAGATCATCGGCCGCTGGTGGGCGCAGGGCGGCGGGCGACGCGAGAAGACTGTCATCGCCACCAAGCTTTACGGTGAGATGGGCGACTGGCCGAACACTGGTCGCCTGTCCGCGCTGTGGATCCGCCGCGCCTGCGAGGGCAGCCTCCGCCGCCTTCAGACCGACTACATCGACCTGTACCAAATGCACCACGTCGATCGCAACGCGCCCTGGGACGAGATCTGGGAGGCGATGGAGACGCTCGTCCGACAGGGCAAGGTGCTCTACGTCGGATCGTCGAACTTCGCCGCTTGGCACATCGTCCAGGCCAATGAGGCCGCCCGCCGCCGCAACTTCCTCGGCCTGGTCAGCGAGCAGAGCAAGTACAGCCTGCTGGACCGGATGATCGAGCTCGAGGTGCTGCCGGCGTGCCAGGCCTACGGCGTGGGTGTCATTCCGTGGAGCCCACTGGCCGGCGGCAAGCTCGCGGGCGGAGCCAGGGGCGCCAAGGAAGGCCGCCGGTCGAAGGACTGGGTCCAGAAGAACCTGGCCCAGTTCCTGCCGCAGATCGAGAAGTTCGAAGAGCTCTGCGCCGAGCTGGGCGAGAAACCGGCCGACGTGGCCGTGGCGTGGACGCTGCGTCATCCGGCGGTCACGGCGCCGATCATCGGCCCCCGGACGATGGAGCAACTCAACGGCGCGATGCGCACGCTCGAGCTGAAGCTGTCTGACGACGTGGTCAAGAAGCTCGATGCGATCTTCCCCGGCCCGGGCGGTCCGGCGCCGGAAGCGTACTCCTGGTAGGTCCGCCCGACCGACCGCGGCGGGGCCGGGCGACGATGGCCCATGCAAGCTACGAGTGACGGGCACACGAGGGGAGCAGGGCGCGCCGGGTACCTCCGGCGGCGGCTGGCCGCGGTGGCCACAATCCTGGCGGCTTGTGCGGCGCTGGCGCTCCACTCCGATGCGCCCGCTACGGCGACGCTGCCGGCCGCACCACCCCGCGACTTCTCGCGCTTCGAAGCGTGCCCCGTCCTGGCGGTCGAAGCGGGCACGATCATCCGCGTGCGCACCGAGGGAGACGAACGCCGCGTCCGGCTGATCGGAGTCTTCGTACCCAAGGCGGGTTCGGACGAGGATGGAGCCCGGCCGTTCCTCGAGCGGCTGCTGGGCGGCGAGTCTGTCTTCCTTGAGTATGAGAGCGACTGGCCGCTCAGGGACCGCGAGGACCGCTACTGGGCATACGTCTACCGCGCTCCGGATGGGCTCCTCGTCAACCTGGAGCTGCTCCGCCAGGGCTACGGCCGGCTCTCGGCACCCGAACCGTTCGCGCAAGTCGACCTATTCCGGGCGTACGAGCGGCACGCGCGCCAGGCCCGCAAGGGCGTCTGGGGCGAGCCCGGCACCGTCCCGAGCACGCGGCCCGCGGAGGCCGCGCCGTCCTCGCCGCAGGTATTGCCGGCGCCGCGACGCGCCGCGGAGTCGCAGCCGGTCGTCTATGTGACCCGGGCCGGCACGCGCGATCACCTGGCGGACTGCCAGCATGCCCGGTCGGGGGCGACCCCCATCACGCTCGAGGAAGCCAAGTCGCGCGGCCTGAAGCCCTGCTCGCGCTGCAAGCCGCCCGAGTGAGGCCCCGGCCCGTTCGGCCGGGCGTTCGCCCGGACCGCCCGCTATACTCGACCGTGGCTCGCCCGTGACAGCCGGTCGCGCGGCCCGCCCTAGAAAGCGCGCCCATGCGCCTGCTGATCATCGGGGACATCGTCGGGCGGCCGGGCAAGCACGCCTGCTCGCAGATCGTCCCACAACTCGTCCGCGACCGTGGCATCGACTTCGTCATTGCCAACGCCGAGAACGTCGCCGCCGGCAGTGGCCTGACACCGCAGCAGTTTCAGAAGCTTCGGCACTACGGCGTCGACGTCTGCACGATGGGCGACCACGTGTATCGTCGGCGCGAGACCCTCACGCTGCTGGAATCAACCGACCGGGTTGTCCGGCCGGCGAACCTGGCGCCGGAGGCGACGGGGCACGAAGTCGCGGTGCAGCAGGCCCGCAACGGCGTGTTCGTGGCCGTGTTCACGGTCCTGGGGCGGACGTTCATGAACGTGCGGGCGGATTGCCCTTTCCACGCCGCCGATCGCATCCTGACCAACCTTCCCGCCGCCGCCAGCGTGATCGTCGTCGACGCCCATGCCGAGACCACCAGCGAGAAAGTGGCGATGGGCTGGTACCTCGATGGGCGCGTCACGGCCGTAGTCGGCACCCACACCCACCTCCAGACCGCGGACGAGCACGTCCTACCGGGCGGGACGGCGTACATCACCGACCTCGGCATGACCGGGCCGTACGATTCGGTGCTCGGCCGCGACAAGCACGCGGTCGTGCAGTCGCTCGTGACCGGCGTGCCCCAGCCCTACAACGTCGCCACGGATGACGCGCGGGTCTGCGGTGTCATTCTCGAATGCGACCCCGCGACCGGACGGGCTGCATCGATCGAGCGGATCAACATCCCGGACCCCAGCCCGGCCCCGCCAGGGGCGATCGAAGACTGACGCTCGACCTTCCCCGAGTCAGTTCACCGACGAGTCGCGCTGCGCCCGGCCATCCGCGGCGGGTTGCGTCGCGGCGGGCGGAGGATCGCGATGCCAACCGAGGGCCTCGGTCTCGGCGGCGAGGGTGCGGCCCCAGCCGTCGTCGGGGACGGCGATGAACGTACCGAGCATGAGGTGCCGCTGCTCACGGGTCCAGCCACCCAGCAGTTGCTGGGCTTGCTGGGCCACGTCGAGACGCAGCGAGCCGCGCAGGCGGTCGCCGTCCTCCCGGTACAGCGCCACGATGCCGGCGAGTGAGGTGTAACGCGCCTGAGCCGGGCCAAAGCGGGCGAAGGCGCGGAGCTCCCGCCTGGAGACGAGGTAGTTCTTCGCCCGGCCGGCCGGCAGGGCGTCGAGCACGAGCGAGAGCCTGAAGACGAGCTTTTCGCCCGCGAGCGCGACGGCCCGTTCGTGCTGCATGGCGATCCAAACCTGGCCGTGCTCGTCGGTCCACCAGGTGCAGCGCTGGAT